>JBBQTQ010000018.1:0-36212 GCA_038213135.1 Gaiellales bacterium | reverse complement strand
GCTGGTGATGATGATCGAGCCGCGTTCGTAGCGGCGGGAGACCAAGGCGAAGAGTAGGTTGGCGGCTTGGCGCTCGAGCGGCAGGTAGCCGACCTCGTCGACGATCAGCAGGTGGTAGCGCTCGAGCCGGCGCAGCTCGGCAATCGGGGCCATGGCGGTGCCGCTCGGCCTGGCGGTGTTCCGGCGCGGGGAGATCTACGCCAAGAAGCACGGAAAGCTGAAGAGGTCGGGATGAAGGACTGGTTTGCGGGGCGCGCGGCAGAGCGCTATGACGAGTCGACGTCCGACATGCCGGTCGAGCCGGTGGCGGACTTCCTCGCCGAGCTCTCGGGCCGCGGTGCCGCGCTCGAGCTCGCGATCGGGACGGGGCGCATCGCGCTACCGCTCGCAGCTCGCGGCGTCCTCGTGTTCGGGATCGACCTTTCGCCAGACATGGTCGCGCAGCTGCGCAAGAAGCCTGCCGGCGACGAGATCCCGGTGGCGATCGGCGACTACGCAACGACGCGCGTGGAGCGGAGGTTCTCTCTCGTCTATCTCGTGTTCAACGGGATCAACAACCAGACCACGCAGGAGGCTCAGGTCGCGAGCTTCCAGAATGCGGCGGCGCATCTCGAGCCCGGCGGGTGCTTCCTGATTGAGGTCGGGGTGCCGCCGCTGGAGCGGCTGAGCGTCTTCGACCTGAGCGACACGCACGTCGGCGTCGACGAGTACGACGCCGACACCCAGCGGCTCGTCTCGCATCACTTCGCGCTCGTGGACGGGCGCTGGGAGCGGGCCTCGGGACCGTTCAGAGCGGTTTCGCCGGCGGAGCTCGACCTCATGGCGCGGCTGGCGGGACTGTCGCTGCGAGAGCGCTGGAGTGACTGGAACCGCGACCCGTTCACGGCGGAGAGCCAGAAGCACGTTTCCGTCTGGGAGAAGACGTGAGCGAGCCGGTCGTCCGCGTCGAGAACCTGAGGAAGACGTTCGTCGTGCCCGAGCGCGACGCCGGCATGGCGCAGGCGCTGAAGAGCCTCATCCGCCGCAAGACCCGCCAGGTGCACGCCGTCGAGGGCATCTCGTTCGAGCTCCAGCCCGGCGAGGTCGTCGGTTTCCTCGGGCCGAACGGCGCCGGCAAGACGACGACCCTGAAGATGCTCTCTGGCCTCCTCTACCCGACCTCGGGCGAGGCGCTTGTCCTCGGCCACGTTCCCTCGAAGCGCCAGCGCGAGCTGTTGCGTCGGATCACGCTCGTGATGGGTAACCGCAACCAGTTGCAGTGGGACCTGCCTGCGCTCGACTCGTTCGAGCTGAACCGAGCGATCTACCGGATCCCGCACCAGCAGTTCCGGGAGATGCGCGACGAGCTCGTGGAGCTGCTCGACGTCGGCGACCTCGTTCGCAAGCCGGTGCGCAACCTCAGCCTCGGCGAGCGGATGAAGGTCGAGTTCGTCGGCGCGCTGTTGCACCGGCCGCAAGTGCTGTTCCTGGACGAGCCGACGATCGGCCTGGACGTGACGATGCAGAAGCGGATCCGCTCGTTCGTCGCCGAGTACAACCTCCGTCACGGCGCGACCGTGCTGCTGACGAGCCACTACATGGCCGACGTCGAGGCCCTCTGCAAGCGCGTGATCGTCATCCACCACGGCCGGATCCTGTTCGACGGTCCGCTCAGCGCGCTCGGCGACACCTTCGCCGCGTACAAGACGATCGGCGTCGTGCTCGAGGACGGGGCCACGAACCTCGAGTCATACGGGGACGTGATCCACCGCGACGGCGACCTCGTCACGCTGCGGGTGCCCAAGGCCGAGACCTCGCGCATTGCGGCCCGCCTGCTCAGCGAGCAGCAGGTGCTCGACCTGACGATCGAGGAGCCGCCGATCGAGGACGTCATCGAGCTCGTCTTCGCACAGGAGGCGTGATGAGCGTCGCCCCCTACCCCGAAGTCGGCCGCGTCCGCTCCTTCCTGGACTTCTACGCCACCATGATCCGGACGGCGATCTCGTCGCAGGTCCAGTACCGGGTCGCGCACTACTTCTACATGCTCGGCATGGTTGCCGAGCCGGTGATCTACATCGTCGTCTGGACGACGATTGCGAAAGCGCACGGCGGCTCGGTGAACGGGATCACGGCCGGCCAGTTCGCGGCGTACTACATCGTCTGGACGCTCGTCCGGAACATGAACGTCGTCTTCGGCGCGCCCTACTGGGAGTGGCGGATCCGCGAGGGCGAGCTCTCGGGACAGCTGCTGCGGCCGCTGCACCCGATCAACTACGACATCGGCTGGTTCGCGGGCTCGAAGTTCGTGAACGTGGTGCTCTGGATCCCGATCGGAGCGGCCCTCTACGCGGTTTTCCATCCGACTCTCAGCCCGACCGTGCTGCAGGGGGTCGTCTTCTTCTTCGCGATCTGGGGGGCGTACTTCCTGCGCACGTTCATCCAGTCGACGATCGGGATGCTCAACTTCTGGACGACGCGAGGCGCGGCGGTCTTTGACCTCTACATGACCGCCGAGCTCTTGCTCTCAGGCCGGCTCGTGCCGCTGAAGCTGATGCCCGGTTGGGTGCAGATGATCTCGAACTTCTTCCCGTTCAAGTGGACGTTCTTCTTCCCGATCGAGGCGCTCGTCGGGAATCTGTCCACGCGCTCGTTGCTGCTCGGCCTTGCCGCCCAGATCGGCTGGACGATCGGCATGGTCGTCCTCTTCAAGTTCGCCTGGCGGGCCGCGATCAAGCGGTTTTCGGCGGTGGGCGGGTAGCTCGATGCGACTTCGAGTACCTGTGAGATCTGGGGACAGGCCCTGCGGGCCTGTCCCCTACGTGGTGACATGAACGTGCTTCGGGTCGGCTGGCTCTATCTGAAGATGGGCGTGCTCAACGAGCTTCAGTACCGCGTCAACTTCTTCGTGCAGCTGTTCCAGGCGCTGATCCAGGTGGCCGTGGCGCTCGTCGTGCTCGCGCTCGTCTACTCGCACACCACGACGCTGAACGGCTGGACGCAGCCCGAGCTGCTGACGCTGATGGGTGTCCAGATCCTGCTCGGCGGGATCATCCACACGTTCGTCCAGCCGAACATGGGGCGGCTGATGGACGACGTCCAGAAAGGGACCCTCGACCAGGCACTGACGAAACCGGAAGACGCGCAGCTGCTGGTCAGCGTGCGCGAGGTGAGGATCTGGAGCCTCGTCGAGGTGGTCTCCGGGTCGATCGTGCTGATCGTCGGGAGCAGCCGGCTCCAGTCGACGCTCGGCGGTCTGGACACGCTCGCGTTCCTGGCCGCCCTCTCGCTCGGCGCGGTGATGCTCTACTGCTTCTGGCTCGTGATCACGACGGGCGCGTTCTGGATCGTGCGCATGGACCACGTGCTCGAGCTGTTCGAGGGCATCTACGCGACCGGCCGCTTCCCGGTCGGCATCTACCCCAGCTGGATGCGTTACGGGGTCACCTTCCTCGTCCCGGTCGGCTTCGCGGTGACGGTGCCCGCGCAGGCGCTGACCGCGCGACTGCACGGGCTCACCCTGCTCGGCGCCGCCGGCTTCGCCCTCGCGCTCTTCATCTTCACGCGCTGGTTCTGGCGCTTCGGGCTGAAGCGCTACTCGGGCGCCTCCGCATGAGCGCCAAGACCTGGCATTACGGCGTCGTCGCCCGCTGGTGGGCCGAGTTCAACCTCGACGGGCCGGAGATCGAGTTCTACCGTCCTTGGGTCGAGGCCGGACAACCGGTTCTCGACGTGGCCTGCGGGACCGGGCGGCTGCTCGTCCCCTGGTTGCAGGCGGGCCTCGACGTCGACGGTGCCGACATCTCGGCGGACATGCTGGAGCTCTGCCGCCAGCGGGCGGAGCGCGAGGGCCTCGTCGCGCCGAACCTCTACGCGCAGCCCGTGCGCGAGCTCGACCTGCCGCGCCGCTACCGGACGATCGTCTTCTGCGGCGGCTTCGGACTCGGCGGCCACCGGGAGCACGACGTCGAGGGGTTGCGCCGCCTCTTTGACCACCTCGAGCCCGGCGGGACCCTCCTGCTCGACAACGAGGTCCCGTACGCGAATACGCACTGGTGGAAGTACTGGCTTCCGGACGGGCGCGCCGAGCTGCCGCGGCCCTGGCGCGACGAACGCGAATGGAAGACCGCGGCGGACGGAACCGAGCTCGCGCTCCGGTCGCGCGTCGTCGAGTTCGATCCGCTCGCCCAGACGATCACTCTCGAGATGCGCGGCGAGATGCGACGCGACGGCGACGTGGTCGCCGAGGACGAGCACGTCATCAAGATGACCCTCTACTTCACGCACGAGGTGAAGCTGATGCTCGAGCAGGCCGGTTTCCGGGACGTCGAGCTGCGTGCCGGCCACCGCGACGAGGCGCCGTCAACCGACGACGACTTCGTCGTCTTCATCGCCCGGAAATAGCTCGGGAGCGACGAGCATAATGCGGCGGTGATCCCGGCTCTCTTTGCCCTGGTGATCGCGGCAGGCCCAGTCAACACATCGCTGCCGATGGTCGCGGGCGCCGTCCGAGCGGGTTCGACGGTGACTGCGCAGCCCGGCTCATGGAGCGGGAACGGGACGGTCTCGTTCGACTACCGGTGGCGCGTCTGCGCCGACGCGGCTGCGACGAACTGCCACGACGCGGGCACCGGGCCGACCCTCAGGGTGCCTGCCGAGCCCGGCTTTCTCGTCCTCCGCGTCGCGGCGACCGACGCCGACGGCTCGAGTTCGGCCGACTCGAAGCCGCACCCGATCGCGCCAGCGGGGTCGCCCGGCGGAGGCGGAGGGACGTCGAAGCCGCCGACGATCACGCTCATCGGCCCGCGCGCCGTCGTGCACCACACGTACGTCGACGTCGTCGTCCGCGTGACGAATGACGCCAGCGTCACGATCGCCGGGAAGCCCGGGCAGGACGCCGGGCGCGGACTCACCGATCAGGTCGTCGTGCTCCGTCACCTGGGCACCATCAGGGTGTCGGTCGTCGCTCGCGACCGCGACGGCCACGTGGTGCACAAGACCTTTGCGGTCCGGCTCCGCTACCCCTCGCTCCTCGTCGGACAGCCGGAGGATCCGCCCCGCGACCTTCTCGGCTGCGACCCGTGCACGCTCACCGATCCGGCCGGAGACGCTCTCTCTGGGGCAGACGTCGACTGGGCGAGCTCGCGGCACGTCGGCTCGCGCGTGATCCAGACGATCCACGTCCGCAACTCGCTGAGTGCGGGCGGGGCCAACGTCTGCCTGTTCCTCGGTGTGCACCAGCCACACCACGGGTACTCGGCCGGCTGCTCCGGACCGAAGATCAACGACGGCATGCGCGACTTCGGGCCGGTGCAGGTCGCGACGCCGGACTCGCACACGCTCGTGATCTCGTTCTCGGCGCGTCAGATCGGGAATCCGACTGCGTACTACTGGCGCGTCTGGACGCACGCCGGCGATCATCTGACCTACGACCTCGCCCCGAGCGCCCCAGGCCACGGCGGACCGGTTCGCGGAAGGATGGTCAAGCAGCAGCTCCGTTTTAGCGTCGGCTCGCCGCCGTAGTAGGATGACTTGGCACTGAGGCAACGGAGCCTCGGGCGCCTCGGGCGTCCGGGGCTTTTCGCATTTCAAGGAGGAACATTCATGGCGCAGGTCGAGAGCAGGAACCGGGCGACATCCGATCCGGACGCCCGGAAAGAGGTTCTGAAGCAGATCGAGAAGGACGGCATCGAGGACGTCCTCCTCTGGTTCACCGACCTCGAAGGGCACTTGAAGAGCTTCTCGATCACGCCCGGGGAGGTCGGGGGCGCGCTCGACGACGGGATGGGTTTCGACGGCTCGTCGGTGACCGGCTTCAATGCGATCGAGGAGTCGGACATGGTGGCGATCCCCGACCCGGCCACCTACCGCACGCTCCCGAACGGCAAGGAAGCCCGGATGATCTGCGACATCGTCACACCGGACGGCGTCGCGTACGAGGGCGACCCGCGGCACGTCCTGCGCCAGGCGCTCGACCGGATGGCGGGCATGGGCTTCGACACGTTCAACGTCGGGCCCGAGGCGGAGTACTTCCTCTTCCAGAATGAGAAGGGCACCGAGACACTCGACGAGGGCGGCTACTTCGCGCAGACGACCATGGACGCTGCGACGAGCGTCCGCCGCGACACGATCCGCGCGCTCGAGTCGATGGGGATACCGGTCGAGTACCACCACCACGAGGTCGGCCCCTCGCAGCACGAGATCGACATCCGCTTCGCGAACGCGCTCGACATGGGCGACTTCATGCTCACGTACCGGCTCGTCGTGAAGGAAGTCGCGAAGCAGCACGGCTACCACGCGACGTTCATGCCGAAGCCGCTGTTCGGCGAGAACGGCTCGGGCATGCACACGCACCAGTCGCTCTTCACCGACGGGCGAAATGCGTTCTTCGACGAGAGCGACAAGTGGCACCTCTCCGAGACCGGCAAGGCGTTCATCGCCGGCCAGCTACGGCACGCTCGCGAGATCTGCGCGGTGTTCGCGCAGTGGGTCAACTCGTACAAGCGGCTCGTGCCCGGCTACGAGGCGCCCGTCTACGTGGCGTGGTCGCAGCGCAATCGCTCCGCCCTGATCCGGATCCCGCTCTACAAGCCGGGCTCCGAGCAGGCGACGCGCGCCGAGATCCGCTGCCCCGATCCGGCCTGCAACCCGTACCTGACGTTCGCGGCGCTCCTGCATGCCGGCCTCGAGGGGATCGAGAAAGGCTACGAGCTCCCGGAGCCGATGGAGACGAACCTCTACCACCTCACCGCGGAGCAGCGGCGCGAGCGGGGGATCGTCTCCTTGCCGGAGACGCTCGGCGAGGCGATCGACGAGCTCTCGCAGTCCGACCTCGCGCGGCGGGCGCTCGGCCCGCACATCTTCGACCGCTATGTCGAGCTCAAGCGGAAGGAGTGGGACGAGTACCGCGTGCAGCTCACGCAGTGGGAGATGGACCGGTACTTGGCGGTGCTCTGATCGTCCTTTTTGGACAGGTAGTGGGTCAGGCAAACCTGCTCTAAGATGGATTCGACCCCACCACCTGCGGCGGTGGGGTTGACTGACGGCCGACTGCGAGCTGCTTCTGGCAGCTCGTAGTCGTATTACGGGGGAAATAGCCGGGATCACGGTCACAGGCTCAGCGTCGATCAGGGTCGCGCCAAACGCCGCGGCGCTGACGGTCGCTGTGACCACGCGCAATGCCGATGTGCGCGCTGCGCTGTCGACCACGTCAATGCACATCTCGCGCGTGCTGGACGCCCTGCGCTCAAGGGGAGTCGGCGGCCGCGATGTCCAGACCGAGGAGGCAAGCGTCCAAGCGATCAGGGGAAAGGGCGGCCGGATCACGGGCTACTTTGCAACGAACCGCGTCTTCGTCTTTGTTCAGCAACTCGGCAAGCTCGGCGATCTCGTTGCAGGCACCGGTCCGACTTTTCTCATCACGAACGGTGACCGCGTCTACGGCCGTGCACTTGACGCCGCCTTCGCGAAAGCGCGGGCCAAGGCGCATCGGCTCGCGCTACGCGCAAGCGTCCGACTCGGCCGGCCAGTGGCGATTTTGGAAGGCGAAGCGCCGCAGCCCTTTAGCGGCGGCCCCGCCTTGGCGGAACAGGCCTTTGCCCCACCCTTCGAGGCAGGCCAGCTGACCGTCGGTGGCACCGTGACGATCACGTACGCCATCCGCTAGTGGGCGCCGCAAAGCGCGGGCCCCTCCCCCGCTCTGCGGACCTGGTGACGGCTGCGGGCTAGAGGAACTTGCGGATCGACTCGCGCGCTACGCGCAGACCGATCACACCGCTGGCGCCGTCAATTTGCTCGATCGCCTCGGCCGGCACGAGCCGTCGGGCGCGTGCGAAGAAGCCGGAACGAACGGAGAGGGCATCGGGCTCGTCAGGCTTCGTGCCGTACATCGGGCACTCGACGCGGCCCACGAGGCGACCCCGGTTGTCCGCGACCAGGAACCCGGAAGTGGTGCTGAGGTCGATCGCGAAAGCGCTCACGTGTCGAACTTATGCCCACGTCGTGAGGAAAAACGCCTTCGTTTCGTAAGAGTTTTGTTAACCAGCGGCTGCGCTATTCTCGGCGGCATGCGCTCATTGCCAGCAATCGCCGCTCTCGCGCTGGGCCTTGCCGTTCCCGCGGGCCTCGCCGCCACGCAGTCGCTCCCGGGCTCCAAGACCGCGAAGGACCGCGCCGCGTGGCGCGCCTTGCTGCACTGGCCCACGAGCTGTGAGAAGACCTGGCAACAGGCCGGCAATCCGGGCGGCGCGGGGATCAGCGTCTGGAAGCTCAACTCCGAGGTGAGGCTGGTCGAGGTCTCCTGCTACCTCGGCGCCTACCAGGGGACGGAGATGCTCTTCTTTGCGCGCACCGACGGCCGTGTCTCGAAGGCGTTGCCGCTGCTGATCTACGAGGACCCCGGCTCGGGGACTCCGAAGGCTCATAGCCGCACCATGATTCTCGGCTCGATGGCGTTCTCGGTCGCAAAGCAGCGACTGACGGTGCTGGACAAGTTCCGTGGCGTCGGCGACTGCGGGATCTACTCCACGTTCGGTCTGACCAATGACCAGTTCGTGCCGGTGGAGGTGCGGGCGAAGCTCGCGTGTAACGGCAAGCCGCCGTACGATCCCGCGCGCTGGCCGAAGCTGCCGCTCCCGCACGGCTAGGCGCGGCTGGCGATGCAGGCGGCCGACCGACACCTTCGGCTGCTCACCGAGACGATCGCCGCCGTCAACTCGACGCTCGACCTCGAGGAGGTGCTGTCGCTCGTCGCGCGCGAGGTCGGGGACGCGCTCGGGGCCGACGCATGCTTCGTCTACCTTTACGACGACCGTGCGAACGAGCTCGTCCTGCGCGCAACGCACGGAACAAGCGTCGACCAGATGTCGCGGCGACCGCGAATGCGTCCCGGCGAGGGAATCACCGGGACGGCTGCATTCGCCCGCGAGCCGGTGATGATCGCGGCCCAGGCGCATCTCGACCCGCGCTTCAAGACCTTCCCGAACCTGCCCGAGGACGAGTACGAGTCGATTCTCGCCGTGCCGATCCTCGCGCGCGAGAAGCTCGAGGGCGCCCTCAACGTCCGCACGCGCCAGCCCCGCGAGTTCACGCGGAACGAGATCGACCTGCTCGTCGCGATCGCCTCGCAGGTGGCTCAGTCGATCGAGCACGCGAAGCTCTACGCGGCGGCACAGCGCCGCGTGCAGGAGCTGGAGGCGCTCGCGAAGATCTCGGAGGCGGTCTCGGAGTCGCTCTATCTGGAGGAGTCGCTCGAGGCGATCGTGAAGACGACGATGGACGCGCTCGGCGCGACCGGTGCGGCGCTCGTGCTGGAGGACGGCAAGATCGCGTGGCCGGAGGGTCGGGCGGGCGCACACGCCGTCCGGATGCCGCTGCGCTGGAAGCGGCGGCAGATCGGCGAGCTCGTCTGCGACCGAGACACGCCGTTTACCGAGGAGGAGCGGTCGCTGCTCGCCTCGATCGCTCACCACGCGGCAGTTGCGCTCGAGCACGGTCGCGCGGTCATGCGCGGCGTGCTGGCGCAAGAGATCCACCATCGAGTGAAGAACAACCTGCAGACGGTGGCCTCGCTGCTACGGCTGCAGGCGCGCGGGGACGGCGTCGACCCGAAGCGGGCGCTCGAGGATTCGGTCAACCGGATCCTGGCGATCGCCGCGGTGCACGAGGTGCTGATGGAGCGCCGCGACGACGACGACGTCGATCTCGCCGACCTCGTCGGGCGGCTCCGCGCCGAGCTCGTCCAGGGGCTCGGCGCCGGCAAGCAGGTCGAGTCCGATCTGGAGCCGGTCTCGCTCGCGGGTAACCGGGCGACGGCGCTGGCTCTGGTCTTCAGCGAGCTCTTCCAGAACGCGCTCGAGCATGGGGGTGACTCCGTTCGGGTCGAGTTGGTGAAGCAGAACGGTGATGTTCGACTCTCGATCGCCGACGACGGCGGAGGAATCGCCGGCGAGCCCGGTCAGGGAACGGGCCTCTCGATCGTCCGGGCGCTCGTCCGCGACGAGTTGCGCGGGACGCTCTCGCTGGAGAGCGACGGCGGCTTGCGCGTCGAAGTCGTCTTTCCGGCGTGAGCGAGTCGCGCGAGGTTTCCGTCCTCGTTCATCGAGACCGGGAGGTTCTTCTGTTGCGGTCGGAGGACGAGCGGTGGCAGGTGGTGGTGGGCCTCGCGCGGGCCGGCGAGTCTCCCGTTCACGCGGCCGAGCGCGTACTGCTGGCGGGAACGGGGCTCGAGGCGACGGGGCGCGTCTACCCCCTGCGCCACGTGTACACGGGTGAGAACGTCAGCGGCGAGGCCTTCGCGGTCGGGGCGCCGCGCGGCTGGGAGCCCGCAGCTGGCCTCGGCGCCGCCGAACACCGCTGGTGTTCGTTCGACGAGGCGTGCGGGGAACTTCCCAGCTCGGGAGCAAGAGAGGCCGTGCGGCTGCTCGAGGGTCGCCTGCCGGGGCGACGTCGGCAGCTGACCCTCGAGCGCTCTCGTTCGCCTGCGGTGTTCTTCCTGCGCTTCGGCACTGAGGCTGTTGCGAGCGAGGCGGCGGGGATCCTTCGCGAAGACGGCTTCGAGGTGAGGCTGGCCGCGGACTCGGCCGGCTGGCTCGTGAGCGCCGAGGGTCAGGTCCGGGGCGACAGCTTCGACGTCGCGGAGCGCGCCCTCACCGACCTGGCTGCCGCTCGCGGCGGCGCCTACGAGGGCTCCCGCCGTTGACACGCTTTCGGCACGGTCCGGTCACACACGCGTGCGTTTTTGACCGATAGGCTCGCTGCCAACGGGGCGGGAGGTGGGTCTCCCGAGTAGACGCGTCTACCTCAGAGGACGCGTGCGAGGAGCTCGTGAGTAGCCTCCAGCCGTGCGGATCTTGATCGCAGAGGACGAGACGATCATCCGGCTCGACCTCCGGGAGTTGCTCGAACGGGCGGGATTCGAGGTCTGCGCCGAGGCGCGGGACGGTGCCGAGGCAGTCGAGCTCGCGCGCAGCGAGCAGCCTGATCTGGCCGTGCTCGACGTGAAGATGCCGCGGCTCGACGGAATCGAGGCGGCGCGGCGGATCCTCGACGAGCGGGCGATCCCGATCGTGATGCTGACGGCGTACGGCCAGGAGGAGCTCGTCTCGCGAGCGATCGAGGCCGGCGTCTTCGGCTACCTCGTAAAGCCATTCCGGGAGTCGGATCTGCTGCCGGCGATCCAGACGGCGCACGCACGCCACGAGGAGCTGTCTGCCCTGCGCGAGGAGGCCGAATCGCTCTCGGAGGCGCTCGCCGCGCGCAAGTCGATCGAACGCGCGAAGGGGCTGCTGATGGCCAAGGAGAGCCTGAGCGAAGAGGAAGCGTTCTCGCGGCTGCGACGGGCGAGCCAGCTCTCGGGCAAGCCGCTCAAAGTGGTCGCCGAAGCCTTGATCGCTGCGCTGGGCGGCAGCTAGGCCGGAACCGGTACTGCAAGCCCCTCGGCGCCGAGCTCCGACACGACCGGCTCGAAGCCGGACCTCGCGAGAAGCTCCATGCCGAGTCGCGCGCGGCGCACTCGCTCCCGGCTAAGCGCGACGGTGGTTGCCTCCAGATGCGTCCCGGCTGGGTAGACGTCCGGAGCGTTGCGGAGGCCGAACTTCACGTAGACAGGAGCCGCGACGCGGATCAGCTCCGGGATCTCGTGGTGGCGCACGAAGCCGCCAATGCTGTCCGGCGCCTCCACGTAGACGTCGAGCGGGATGTCGACCGCCGCGCGGATCGCCGAGATCTGCGCCAGCGAGAGGTCGGTTGGCAAGTTCAACGTGCTTGCACCGAGGCTCGCCAGCACACGTGCCGCCGGCGGGTTCGCGGCCGGCAGCATCACGGAGATCTTCGCCTGCATCTCCGTGGGCAATCCGCCTGCCTCCTTCAGCCCGGTGAACGCCGACAGCACGCCGATGTCGGCGATCAGCACGCTGCGGAAGCCGTGCGCCGCTGCTCGTCGCGCGTCCTCCAGCGCCTGGATCACCTGCTCCTGTCCGTGGGCGGCAGGAGCGACGACCGCGCCGGCACTTGCGCGGGCCATCGCCGAGGTTCCCCAGGCTGCATTCGGTCGCGCGAAGAGGCTCACCTCGACGCGGGCCGCTGCTGCGCGGGCGGCCAGCTCGTCGAGCTCCGCATCTGTCTGCAGGAACACTCCGCTTCCCTGGGACACCCGGTGCACCCGAACGTCGAGCCGTTCCGCCTCCTCGAGGACCGCCTCGAGGCAACGCGGCCCCTCGGTGCTGGGGATTTCGATTCGGTACTGCGCGCCGTCCGGGAACCGCTTCGCGGAATCGGGAAGGTCGCTCAGATCTCGGTCGGGCAGGCCGATCGAGCGGAGGAACGCCCGCGTCTCCATCAGAGGCCCGGATCTTGAAGCATCCGCGCGAGGAGCTGCGCTCGCACCGGGAGCGAGGCGAGCAGGACATGCTCGTGCCGCGCGTGCGCGCCGCCACCCTCGACTCCGAGCCCGTCCAGCACGGGCACGCCGAGCGCGCCGACGAGGTTGCCGTCCGAGCCGCCGCCGGAGGAGCCTTCCACGAGGTCGAGGCCCAGGCCGAGTCCGTACTCGCGAGCCTTGGCGAACAGCTTGTCGCTGCCCGCGCTCCGTTCGAGCGGTGGGCGAGTCCAGGCACCCGAGAGCTCCAGGCTCGTGCCCTCGACGTGCGATCGCAGCCCGGCTAGCGCCCCATCGACCGCATCGCGGTCGGCTTCACTCGGCACCCGGATGTCGAACCGGGCCTCCGCCGCCGCAGCGACCACGTTCTCCGTCGTGCCACCCGCGACGACGCCGACATTGACGGTCACGCCGCGCTCGTGGTCGGTCAGCCCATGCAGTGCGAGCACCTGGTGGGCAACCTCTTCGATCGCGCTGATCCCATCGGCCGGGTTCGTGCCCGAGTGCGCAGGCCGGCCGCCGATCGAGAGTACGAACCGCCCGACGCCCTTGCGCGCGGTCTTGAGGCCGCCTCTCGGCCCTGTGGGCTCGACGACGAGTGCCGCCGCGACACCTGCTGTTGCCTCGTGCATTGCTTCGCGCGCCGTCACGCTGCCGCGCTCCTCGTCGGCCGTCAGGAACACGCGTACGCCCCGCCGATCCGGGCCGGCCTGCTCGACCGCTGCGAGCGCGAGCACGAGGCAGGCCTTCATGTCGTAGACGCCCGGCCCGTACGCCTTGCCATCCTCGACGCGGAACGGCAGCTCCGACAGCGTCCCGTTCGGCCAGACCGTGTCGCAATGGCCGAGTACGAGCAGGGGCTCGCCTCGCCCGGGCAGATCTGCGACGAGGTGGTCTCCTTCGAGCAGGCGCACGTCGGCGCCGAGCCGCTCGAGCTCGCGACCCATTCGCTCGGCGACGGCCCGCACGCCCGGCGAGTAGGTCGGCGATTCGATCTCGACGAGTTCCCGAAGGAGCTCGAGCAGTTCGGCGTCGCTCACGCGACCGGATTCTGCACGGCCTCGTCGATCAGGCGCGCCGCCTCGGCGATCGTCCGCAGCTGTGCCGGGTCGAGGTGGGCGAAGAGGCCGCTTAGCAGCGCAAGGCGCCGGGCGCGGGCGCGCAGAAGGACGCGGCGCCCCTTCGAGGTCGCCCGAATCGTCACTGCGCGGCCGTCGCGCGGATGTGGAGCGCGGGCGGCGAGGCCGTCGCGCTCCATCCCGGTGACGAGGTTGCTCATCGTCGGCGCACTCACGTGCTCGGCTTCGGCGAGCTCGGCGAGGCTGAGCGGGCCGGCGAAGACGAGGACAGAGAGGGCTGACAGCCGGGCGCGGGAGAAGCCACTCCGCGAATCTTCCTTGGCCACTCGGCGCAGGAGGTGGATCGACGCAGAGTGGATCGCATCCGCGGCGCTTGACAGTTCGGACATTGGTTAGTTAGCCTAGCTAAGCATGCCGGCGGATCTGCTGTAGGCTCTCTACGCAGGTGACGCCCAGAAGACGGTCGCGATCCGGGCACAGCGCGACGTGGACGTGCTCGAGGCGGCGGCGCTCGGCGAGCTCGACACCTTGCAGGCGCTGCTCGACGCCGATCCCGATGCCGTCAACACGTGGTCGGAGGACGGCTTCACGCCGCTTCACTACGCCGCGTTCTTCGGGCACGAGCGTGCGGCACGCCTGCTCGTCGAGCGGGGCGCCGACCTCGAGGCCGTCTCGACGAACGCGGAGTTCGCACCACAGGCGAGACCGCTCCACAGCGCGGTCGCCGGGCGCACGGCTGCGGTTGCGCGCTGCCTCGTCGAGGCGGGCGCGGATGTCAACGCGCGCCAGCATATGGACTTCACGGCGCTGATGGGCGCCGAGCAGAACGGTGATGCGGAGCTCGCTGCGTTCCTGCGTGCGCACGGGGCCGAGGGCTAGCCTCGGCCGCCCAGATTCGCGACCACCCGTAGAGCAGCAGGCGGCCGCGATTCCCCGAGAGCGGTACGAACCCGCCGTGCGGGAAGCGGAAGACGATCCGGCCGGTTCGCGCGTCCGCGCCGACGATCTCGTGCGAGAGCGTCCCTGCGTAGACGATCCCGTCGACGACCGTAGGTGAGCCGCCGATCCTGCCGCCGACTCCGAGCTCCCAGAGGACGGCGCCCGTCGCGGCCGAGACGCAGTAGAGGACGCCGCTGTACGAGCCGAAGTAGACGCGCCCGCCCCAGACCGCGGGCGCTGAGTAGACGTAGCCGCCGGTGCTCACGCTCCACAGGTAGCGGCCTCCGGTCGTGAACGCGACGAGAGAGCCCGAGTCACGCGACGGCGCGAAGATGCGGCCCGCGGCGACGGCCGTCGACCCGTAGACCGGGCTGCCCGTCGAGACCGCGAAGCGCAGCGCTCCGGTCGCCGCCGAGAGGGCGAGCACGCGGCCGCAGTAGTCGCCGACGTAGACCGTGCCACCCGAGAGCGACGCGGCCCCCGTGATCTTGCAACCGTCCCCGTAGCTCCAGCGCAGCCGGCGCGTGCGGAGGTCGAGCGCGTAGACGTAGCCGGCCGAGTCGCCGTAGTAGTCGATCCCGTCCCGGACAAGCGGTGATGACTCGATACCGCCCGCGGCAGGGCGGCTCCAGAGCAGCTTGCCGCTCAGGCGGTCGAATACGAAGACGCGGCCGGCCTTGCTGTGCGCGACGAGCAATGGGCCGGCCACTGCGGGCGAGGAAGCCTGCTGCCGCGACTGGAGGTCGAACCGCCAGAGGATCCGGCCGTCGTCCATGGAGAGCGCGTAGAGCTTGCCGGCGTAGGTGGAGACGTACGCCGTTCCGTCGTAGACCGCGGCTGGGAACTCGATCAGCGTGTACAGGTTCCGCCCCCAGACGATGCGGAATGGCGGCCGCAGGCGGATCGCGGGCTGGTACTGGGTTCGCGCCGGGTCGGCGCCGTAGAGCGGCCACTGCCCGTCGCGGCGGTAGAGGCGGACCGTGATCTGGCGGTGCCGGACGACGAGCGTGCGGGGCTCGTAGCCGCGTGCCCAAACGGTTGTGTGCAGCCGGACATGCCTCTGCGCTGCGAAGAGCGTCCGGCTCATCCGCTTTGCCCGGGTGACCGTGACGACCGCGTGGCGGATCGGCACCTTCGTGTCGCCGTCGATCACCCGCACCGAGACGAGCAGCGGCCGCGGATGGGGCTTCGGCTTCGGCGCGGGTGCCGCGGTCGTCGTGGGCGGCGACGGGGGAAGAGGTGGCTCGACCCTGTGCGTCGTCCCGCAGCCGGCAGTGACGACCGCGACCGCCGCCGCTGCGGCGACCCACCTTCCCCGGAGCATCGGGCCAGGGTAGCCGCGGTCTACGCGGGCGACTGCTCGAAGAGCAGCTCCCAGCGCGCGAGCAGCGCCTGGAGCTCGTCGCGCGCGTGGCGGTGTGCGGCGAGCATCGCGACGTCCGACCAATCCTCGGCAAGCCGCCGCTCGAGCTCTGTGACGGCCTCCTCTTTGGCGGCGATCTCCTGTTCCAGGAGTTCGAGCTCCGTCGGCCGCTTGGGCCGTGGCCGCTCCGGCGGCGGCTTGGCGGGCCGTGGCCCAGGGTCTGTCCTAGGTCTGGCCCTGGTTTTGCGCTCCGCCCGGCGCTGCACGTACTCTGCCCAGCCGCCGTCGTGGGCGTGCAGCTCGTGCCCTTCGATCGCCAGCGTCCGCTCGGCGACCGCGTCGAGGAGGGCACGGTCGTGCGAGACGAGCAGCACCGTGCCAGGGAACGCGTCGAGGGCAGCCTCCAATGCCTCCCGGCTTTCGAGGTCAAGATGATTCGTCGGCTCGTCGAGGACGAGGAAGTTCGCGCCCGAGGCGACGGTGACCGCCAGCGCCAGCCGGCGTCGCTCGCCGCCCGAGAGGACGCTCACCGCTTTCTCGTGTTCGCTCCAGCCCGAGAACAGGAAACGTCCGAGCAGCGCCTGCGCCTGCGGGCGCC
Organism: Gaiellales bacterium; assembly: GCA_038213135.1. Lineage (GTDB taxonomy): Bacteria > Actinomycetota > Thermoleophilia > Gaiellales > Gaiellaceae > JBBQTQ01. Next base: position 19,881 of record JBBQTQ010000018.1, on the reverse strand, counting down.
GCAACCCGGTCATCGACTGGACGCAGTCGAGCACCGAGCCGCGCTCGTCGAGCTCGAGCTCGTGCTGGGAGAAGTACGCGGGCACGACGCCGTAGCCGAGCGGGCCTTCCAGAGTCCGCGCCAGCAGTGTCGTCTTCCCGGCGCCGTTCGGGCCCACGAGCACGACGTGCTCGCCGCGGTCGATCGCCAGCTCCGCGTTCTCGAGCAGCAGCTTCTCGCCGGCGCGCAGCTCGGGCAGCGTCAGCTCGACGACGACCTTGCCGCTGCGGGGCGGGTCGAGGAACTCGAAGCCGAGCCGCTTCGCGCGGCGCGTGAGCACGTCGATCTCCTTGCGCACGCCGCCGCGCTCGGTCTCGAGCCGCGCGATCTGGGTCAGCTTCGCCTGCGCCTGCTTCGCCTTGTTCTTCTTGGCGCGGAAACGCTCGACGAACCGCTCGAGTCGCGCGATGTCGACGGCGAGCCGAGCGGCCTGCTTCGTCGCGTCGGCGACGCGAGCCGCCTTCTCGCGGCGCCACTCGTGCCACGGCCCGTGGAAGTAGAGCGCCCGGCCGCCCTCCAGCTCGAGCACCGCTGTCGTCACCGCCTCCAGGAACCAGCGGTCGTGCGCGACCAGGATCACCGCCGCGTCGATCGAGGCGAGCGTCTGCTCGAGCCATTCGAGCCGCTCGACGTCGAGATGGTTCGTCGGCTCGTCGAGGAGGAGCAGGTCCGGGTCGCCGGCGAGCGCGCGGCCGACCGAGGCGCGAGTCAGCTCACCTCCGGAGAACGTCCGCAGCGACCGGTCGAGATCCGCGTCCGTGAAGCCCAGCGAGCGCAGCGTTCCTGCGGCGCGCTCGCGCCAGTCGTAGCCCCCCGCATGCTCGATTTGCGCCTGCATCTCGGCATAACGGCGTAGAGTGACTTCATCATGCGTGCCCGCAGCCATGGCTGCCTCGAGGCGACGCAGCTCCTCCTCCAACACCACGAGATCGGTTGCACCCCCGAGCGCGTACTCGCGCAGGCTGAGCTCGCGGTCCAATGGCGGTCGCTGGTCGTGCAGCGCCACTCGCGTTCCCTTCGCAAAGGCCAGCTCGCCGCCGTGCACCTCGGTCTCTCCCGAGAGCATCCTGAGCAGGGTCGTCTTGCCCGCGCCGTTCGGGCCGGAGAGCGCCAGCCGCTCGCCGCGCTCGACCTTGAACGAGACCCCGTCGAAGAGCACGTCCCCGCTCAGCTCCTTGCGGAGGTTCGCTGCGATGACTACGGCCATGACGGCAAGGGTAGAGGCTTGCGCGAAACGGGCTCTTGTCCCGACGGGCGAATCCGCCGATGAGAACCAAGCAGATGCCGTACTCGAGTCTGCCGATTCCCGTGGCGCGCGCAGCGCGCCTCTCCTACCGGCTGCGCACGGTCCGAATCGGCGGTTTCGCGAACTTCGCGATGGTCGCGGTGCTGGCCGTGCTGCCGTTCCTCTCCTCGCACGGCGAGTTCCGGCGGACGCCGTACTTCGCGATCCTCGGTACCGGACTCTTGCTGGCGACGGTGGTCACCTTCCTCCCCTGGCGGCGGATCATCGGAGGCTCGCTCGAGCTGCCGGCCCTCTACGCCTGGGCGGCGGGGAACGTCCTGCTGATCACGCTCAGCGTGCCGTTCACCGGGGGCTCGACCTCCGAGCTCTTCTACCTCTACGTGCTGACGACCGTCTTCTGGGCGGCGAGCTACCCGGTGCGAGAGCAGGTACTGCTGCTCCTCTTCACGCTCGGCTGTTACGGCGTAGTGCTCGGGCTCTCGTCGACGCGTCCCGACGGGGCGATGCTCGCCCTGCGCGTGGCCACGCTGACGGCGACCGCATATCTCGCGGGATTCCTGACCGCCGAGATGCGGCGCCAGCTCGGGGAGAACGAATACCTGGCGCGGCACGACCTGCTGACCGGCTTGCCCAACCGGCTGCTCTTCCACGAGCAGCTCCAAGGCGCCCTGTCCCGACGGAGTGCGGCAGGCGTGATCCTGCTCGATCTCGACCGCTTCAAGGAAGTGAACAACGTGCTCGGCCACGGGCCGGGCGACAGGCTCCTGAGGCAGGTCGGCCCGCGCCTCCAGGGCGCGCTGAGCTCGGGCTCGACGGTCGCCCGCATCGGCGGCGACGAGTTCGCCGTCCTGCTCGAGGATGTGCGCGGGGCACCGGCGGCGGGGCTGATCGCGGGGCTGCTGCTGAAGGAGCTCGAGCAGCCGTTCGTGATCGACGAGGTCTCGCTCGCGATCGAGGCCAGTATGGGCATCGCGCTCGCGCCGGAGCACGGGAACGACCCGGACACGCTGATGCGCGCGGCCGACAGCGCGATGTACGCCGCGAAGGAGGCTCGCAGCGGCTACGAGCTCTACCTGGCCTCACGCGACGAGGAGAGCCCGGAGCGCCTCGAGCTACTGGGAGGCGTCCGGCGCGCGCTGGAGCACGGCGAGCTCGTCGTCCACTACCAGCCGATCGTCGAGATGGCCTCGCGGCAGCTCCAGGGCGTCGAGGCGCTCGTGCGCTGGCAGCACCCCGAGCGCGGGCTCGTCCCGCCGGGCGACTTCATCCCGCTCGTGGAGCAGACGAGCCTGATCCGCCCGCTCACCCGGTACGTCCTCGAGGAAGCCGTCATGCGCTGCGCCGAGTGGTCGGGTCTAGCTCCCGACTTCTTCGTCTCGGTCAACCTCTCCGCGCGCGTTCTCGGGGATTCCAGCTTGCCCTGGGAGGTCGCGCGGATGCTCGACCGCTTCGGGATCGAGCCACGCCAGCTCGAGCTCACGGAGAGCACGATCATGGACAACCCCGCCCGGGCACGTGACGTGCTGCGCGACCTGGCCAGCCGCGGGATGCGGCTGTTCGTCGACGACTTCGGCACCGGCCACTCGTCGCTCGCGTACCTCAAGGAGCTGCCGGTGGCCGGCGTCAAGATCGACCGCTCCTTCGCAAACGACGTCGTCATCGTCCGCTCGGTGCTGAACATCGCCCGCAACCTCGGCCTCGTCGTGGTCGCCGAGGGAATCGAGACCGAGGCGTCTTGGGACCAGATCGCCGCCCTCGACTGCGACCTCGCGCAGGGCTACTACCTGTCTCGCCCGCTGCCGGCGGAGGAGGTCCCGCTCTGGGCCTCCGCCTGGGCGGCCCGCGTCGCCGCCTGACGTACAGTTCAGGCGGTGAGGGCCGCCGCGAAGGTCGAGCAGCAGTCGATCGACACGATCCGGACGCTGGCCATGGACTCGGTCCAGAAGGCCAACGCGGGGCATCCGGGCACGGCGATGGCCCTCGCGCCGCTCGCCTATCTGATCTACACGGAGTTCCTGCGGCACAGCCCGTCGCATCCCGACTGGCGCGACCGCGACCGCTTCGTCCTCTCGGCCGGCCACGCCTGCATCCTCCAGTACTCCACGCTCCACCTGACCGGCTACAACGTCTCGCTCGAGGAGCTGAAGCGCTTCCGGCAGTGGCAGTCGATCACGCCGGGGCACCCCGAGCACTGGCTGACGCCCGGGATCGAGACGACCACCGGGCCGCTCGGCCAGGGCTTTGCGAACGGCGTCGGCATGGCCGTCGCCGAGCGCTTCCTCTCCCAGCGCTACAACCGTCCGCACCGCGAGATCGTCGACCACCGCGTCTACGCGATCTGCTCGGACGGCGACCTGATGGAGGGCGTCACGGCGGAGGCCGCCTCGATCGCCGGCAGCCTCGGACTCGGCAAGCTCGTCTACTTCTACGACGACAACCGGATCACGATCGACGGCACCACCTCGATCAGCTTCGAAGCCGAGGATCGCGGCAAGCGCTTCGAGTCGTACGGCTGGCACGTCCAGCACGTGGCCGACGTCAACGACCTCGACGCGATCCGTGAGGCCGTCGCCGCGGCGAACGAGGAGACCGCGCGGCCGTCGCTGATCGTCGTCCGCTCGCACATCGCCTACCCGGCGCCGCACGCGCAGGACACGGCGAAGGCGCACGGCGCCCCGCTCGGCGAGGACGAGGTCCGCGCGACGAAGAAGGTGCTCGGCTGGGATCCCGACAAGCACTTCTTCGTCCCCGAGGGCGTCTACGAGCACATGTCGCAGGTCGACCGCGGCATCGAGCTCGAGGCCGAGTGGCAGCAGCGCCTCGAGACGTGGTCGACGGCGTTCCCCGCGCTCCGCGAGGACTGGGATCAGGTGCACACCGGCAAGCCTCGGCCCGGCTTTGCGGAGGCGCTGCCGGTGTTCGAGGCGGGAGAGGACATGGCGACGCGTGACGCCGGCAAGCAGGCGATGCAGGCGTTCAAGGAGTTCGCGCCGACGATGATCGGCGGCGCGGCCGACCTCGTCGAGTCGACGAAGACGGAGTTCGAGGGCGGCGGCCTCTTCTCGCGCGAATGGGCCGGCCGGAACATCCCCTTCGGCATCCGCGAGCACGGGATGGGCTCGGTCGTGAACGGGATCGCGGTTCACGGCGGCATGGTCAAGCCTTACGGGTCGACCTTCCTCGTCTTCTCCGACTACATGCGCCCTGCGGTTCGGCTGTCCGCGCTGATGGAGCTCCCGGTTGTCTGGGTCTGGACGCACGACTCGATCGGGCTCGGCGAGGACGGCCCGACGCACCAGCCCGTCGAGCATTACGCGGCCCTGCGCGCGATCCCGAACCTGTGGTTCATGCGTCCGGGGGATGCGAACGAGACTGCGTATGCCTGGACGGTCGCGCTCGAGCGGGAGGACGGGCCGGTCGCGCTGGCGTTGAGCCGCCAGAAGCTGCCGACGCTCGACCGCTCCGAGGTCGCCGCCGCGCGCGGTGTCGAGCGGGGCGCCTACGTCCTCTGGGAGAGCGGTGACGTCCCGGATCTGATTTTGATCGCCACGGGCTCGGAGGTCTGGCTCGCGCTCGAGGCCGCGAGGAAGATCGCCGGCGAGGGCACCGCGGTGCGGGTCGTCTCGATGCCGTGCTGGGAGCTGTTCGAGCGCCAGAGCTCCGACTACCGCGAGGAGGTGCTGCCGCCCGAGGTGAAGGCGCGGCTCGCGGTCGAGGCCGGCGTCGCGTTCGGCTGGAAGCAGTGGGTGGGCGACCACGGCGACTCCGTCTCGCTCGACCGCTTCGGTGCGTCGGCGCCGGGCACGGAGGTGCTGGAGCGGCTCGGCTACACGGTCGAGAACGTCACCGCCCGCGCGACGGCACTGCTCGCGCGCGTCTCGTGAAGATCGCCGTCGCCTTCGACCACCGCGGCGTCCACCTGCGGGAGGCCGTCCGCGAGGCGCTCGCCGGCCACGAGACCGTCGATCTCGGGACCGACACCGACACGGTGCGGATCGACTACCCGGACAAGGCGCGCGAGCTCGGCGAGGCGATCCTCGACGGCCGGGCCGAGCGCGGCGTGCTCGTCTGCGGGTCGGGCGTCGGCGCCTCGGTTGCAGCCTGCAAGCTGGCCGGGATCCGTGCCGCGATCTGCCACGACGTCTATTCCGCGCACCAGGGAGTCGAGCACGACGACATGAACGTCCTCTGCCTCGGCTCGGAGGTGATCGGCCCGTCGCTCGCGGCCGACCTCGTCCGCACCTTCGTCGGTGCGACGTTCAATGGGGGCGAGCGCTACGTTCGCCGCCTCGAGAAGATCAAGGAAATGGAGAACACGAATGCCTGAGTCCAACCTGCACAAGCTCTCGGCGCTCGGCCAGAGCGTCTGGATCGACAACCTCTCGCGCGAGGCGCTGCAGACCGGCGGCCTGAAGAAGCTGATGAAGGAGGACGCCGTCACGGGGGTCACGTCGAACCCGACGATCTTCCAGAAGGCGATCTCGCACGGCGAGTACTACGACGAGCAGCTGAAGACACTGCTGAAGGACGAGACGGACGCGCAGGAGATCTTCGTCGGGCTCGCGGCGCAGGACATTCGCGACGCCTGCGACCTGATGCGCAGCGTCTGGGACGACGGCGCGGGCCTGCGGGGCTGGGTCTCGATGGAGGTCTCGCCCGACCTCGCCTACGACACGGACGCGACGTTCGCACAGGCCGAGCGCTTCCACGAGCTGATCGACCGGCCGAACCTCTACGTGAAGATCCCCGGCACGAAGCCGGGCCTGCCCGCGATCGAGGAAATGATCGCCGCCGGCAAGTCGATCAACGTGACGCTGCTCTTCTCGCTGCAGCGCCACGCCGAGGTGATGGAGGCGTATCTGCGCGGGCTCGAGCGCCTCGTCGCCGGCGGCGGCGATCCGCGGAAGGTCGCTTCGGTCGCCAGCTACTTCGTCTCGCGTGTGGACACCGAGGCGGACAAGCGCCTCGACGAGGTCGGCCACCCGAAGCTGAAGGGCAAGCTCGGCGTCGCCAACGCGAAGCTCGCCTACGAGCAGTGGCAGCAGACCTTCACCGGGCCGCGTTGGGAGTACCTCGAGTCGAAGGGCGCGTCGAAGCAGTGGTGCCTCTGGGCCTCGACCTCCACGAAGAACCCCGACTACTCCGACGTGCTCTACGTCGAGAACCTGATCGGGCCGGAGACGATCAACACGATGCCGGACGAGACGGTCGAGGCCTTCCAGGACCACGGCAAGCCCGCGGTCACGATCGACAAGGGCGTCGACCAGGCGCACAAGCTGCTGGATGAGCTCGCGAAGGCGGGAGTCGACTACGACGACGTCGTCGAGACGCTCGAGGAGGAGGGCGTGCAGAAGTTCGCCGACTCCTTCGAGCAGCTCCTCGACGGGATTCGCGCGAAGCGCGGCGAGCTGGTCGCTTCGTGATCGAGCCGGCGCAGCTGGTCGAGCGGATCTGGGAACGCGACCCGACCGTCTGGACGGGCCACGACGAGGCGCAATGGCTCGGGTGGCTCGACGAGCCGAGGCGGATGCGCGAGCGGCTTTACGAGCTCGAGCGGCTGGCGGAGCAGGAGCGCGACACCTCCGCGGTCGTGCTGCTCGGCATGGGCGGCTCGAGCCTCGCGCCGGAGGTGCTGCGGCAGCTCTTCGCGGCCGAGCGCTTCCACGTCCTCGACACGACCCACCCGAAGGCGATCCGGCGCCTCCAGGGGGAGCTCGACCTCGGCAACACGCTGTTCGTGGTCTCCTCGAAGTCCGGTTCGACGCTCGAGACCCGCTCGCACTTCGACCACTTCTGGGAGGCGACGAAGGGCCGAGCCGACGGCTTCCTGGTCGTCACCGACCCGGGCTCGTCACTGGAGGAACTAGCGAAAACGCGCAATGTGCGCGTTTTCGCGGGAGAGCCCTCCATCGGCGGCCGCTACTCGGCGCTCTCGCCGTTCGGGCTCGTGCCCGCGGCGCTGATGGGCGTCGACGTCGGGCGGCTGCTCGACCGGACGGACGAGATGGTGGAAGCGTGCCGGACCGCCGAGGAGAATCCGGGTCTCGACCTGGGCCTCTCGCTCGGCTCGGGCTGGCAGGAGGGCCGCTCGACGGTCTCGATCACTCCCAACCCGGGCAACTTCGGGCTCTGGATCGAGCAGCTGCTCGCAGAGTCGACCGGCAAGGAGGGCAAGGGATTGGTCCCGGCCCCCGACGACCCGCACACCGGCCAGCGGCACGGTGTCGCGATCGACGATCCCTACGACGTCGGGCCGGAGTTCTTCCGCTGGGAGCTGGCAACTGCGGTCGCAGGCTCGATCATCGGCATCAACCCGTTCGACCAGCCGAACGTCCAGGAGGCGAAGGACCGGACGAAGGCGATCCTAGAAGGTGGTGTGAGGGACAGGCCTCGAGAGGCCTGTCCCTCGGTTGAGGAAGCGCTCCAAGATGCGAAGGTCGGCGTGAACTACATCTGCATCCAGGCGTTCATCGATCCCGCCGAGGAGGCTCGCCTCCAGCCGCTGATCGAGCGGGCGCGTGCGACCGGCTGCGTCACGACCCACGGCTTAGGCCCGCGCTACCTGCACTCGACGGGCCAGCTGCACAAGGGCGGCCCCCCGGTCGGTGTGTTCGTCCAGGTGCACGACGACGTCGGCGAGGAGCTGCCGATCCCGGGCCAGAAGTTCGGCTTCGGCAAGCTGATCCAGGCGCAGGCGGCGGGAGACTATTCGGCGCTGAAGGAGCGCGGCCGCCCGGTCGCGCGGATTCGATTGGAGGAGATCGCATGAAGTTGGGCATGGTCGGCCTCGGCCGGATGGGCGGGAACATGGTGGAGCGTCTCCGCAAGGACGGCCACGAGGTGGAGACCTACGCGCGGACGGCGCCAGAGCGCACGGCGGGCTCGCTGATGGAGCTCGCCGAGAAGCTGGAGCAGCCGCGCTTCATCTGGTTGATGATTCCCGCGGGCGACCCGACCGAGCACGCGTTCCAGTCGCTGCTGCCGCTGCTCGAGGATGGCGACACGATCATCGACGGCGGCAACTCCAACTTCCGCGACTCGCAGCGGCGCGCCGCCGAGGCGAAGGCGAAGGGCGTCTTCTTCCTCGACACCGGCGTCTCCGGCGGCGTCTGGGGCCTGAAAGAGGGCTACTGCATCATGGTCGGCGGCGAGGAGGCCGCCTACAAGGAGGCCGAGCCGCTGTTCAAGACGCTGGCACCGAAAGACGGCTACGCGCTCTGCGGGCCCTCGGGCGCGGGCCACTTCGTGAAGATGGTCCACAACGGGATCGAGTACGGCCTGATGCAGTCCTACGCGGAGGGTTTCGAGATCCTGAAGGCCTCCGAGTTCGGTGTCGACCTGCACGAGATCGCGAGCATCTGGCGCTACGGCTCCGTCGTTCGCAGCTGGTTGCTCGAGCTGCTCGAGCTGGCGCTCAAGGAGGATCACGACCTGGAGAAGATCCGCGGCTACGTCGAGGACTCGGGCGAGGGCCGCTGGACGGTTCTCGAGGCGATCAACGAGAGCGTGCCGGCGCCGATCATCACGCTCTCCCTGTTCGCGCGCTTCGCGTCGAGGCAAGACGAGTCGTTCGCGGCGAAGGTGAACGCGGCGCTGCGCAACCAGTTCGGCGGTCACGCGGTGAAGACCGTTGACGAGCACTGAGGTCGCAGACAACCCGCTGCTCGAGGGCCTGCGGATGCGGCGCACGGCGGAGCCCTGTGCGATCGTCATCTTCGGCGCCTCCGGCGACCTGACCCGCAAGAAGCTCTTCCCGGCGCTCTACTCGCTCGCCTACCGGAAGCTGCTGCCGGACAAGTTCGCGATCCTCGGCGCCGCGCGCACCGAGGAGTCGGCCGACGACTTCAAGGCGCGCACGCGCGAGGCGGTCGCGGAGTTCGGCCGCGATCCGGTCGAGGACGAGGTCTGGCAGCGGCTCGCCGACGCGATCGGCTACGTCGCGCTCGACTTCTCCGACGACGCGGGTTGGGAAAAGCTCGAGACCGAGCTGACGCGGCTCGACAAGGAGCGCGGCACCACCGGCAACCGCGTCTACTACCTGGCGATCCCGCCCGCGGCGTTCTCGACCGTCGTCGAGCAGATCGGCAAGCGCCGCACGACCGCCGGCTGGACGCGCGTGATCGTCGAGAAGCCCTTCGGCCACGACCGGGCCTCCGCCAAGGCACTCAACGAGGAGCTCCACCAGTACTTCCAGGAGGAGGAGATCTTCCGGATCGACCACTACCTGGGCAAGGAGACCGTCCAGAACATGCTGGCGCTGCGCTTCGCGAACGGCATCTTCGAGCCGATCTGGAACCGCCAGTTCGTCGACCACGTGCAGATCACCGTCGCCGAGTCGATCGGGATCGAGGGCCGAGCCGGCTTCTACGAGCAGGCCGGTGCGATCAGGGACATCTTCCAGAACCACCTTCTCCAGCTGTTGACGATGACGGCGATGGAGCCGCCGATCGACTTCACCGCGGACTCCGTACGCAACGAGAAGGTGAAGGTGCTGCGCGCTCTGAGCACGCCGGGGCCGAAGTCGGTCGTGCGTGGCCAGTACGGCCGCGGCTTCGTCGAGGGCCAGGAGGTCGTCGGGTACCGCGAGGAGGAGGGTGTCGAGGCCGACTCGATGACAGAGACCTTCGTCGCCGCCAAGCTCTTCGTCGAGAACTGGCGCTGGGCCGACACGCCCTTCTACGTGCGGATGGGGAAGCGTTTGGCCCGCCGTGAGACCACGATCGCGATCGAGTTCAAGCGGGCGCCGCATCCGCCCTTCGAGGACTCCGCGGCGGAGGGGCTGCGGCCGAACGTCCTGATCGTGCATGTCCAGCCCGACGAGGGCATTTCGCTCGAGATCGCGGCCAAGGTGCCCGGCCAGGGGCTCTCGCTACGGACAGTCCACATGGACTTCCTCTACGGCGGCACCTTCCGGACGGGCCTGCCCGAGGCGTACGAGCGACTGATCCTCGACACGCTGCTCGGCGAGGCAACGCTCTTCACGCGCGAGGACGAGGTGGACGAGCAGTGGGCGCTCGTCGACTCGATCGTCAGCGCCTGGCAGCGCGACCGGCCGGCGTTCCCGAATTACGAGGCCGGCACCTGGGGTCCGGCGTCCTCGAACGAGCTGCTCGCCGAGGACGGCCGCGCCTGGCGCCGCCAGTAGGAGTGGGGGCGATCACCGAGATCGAGCGACGGCTGATCGAGCTGCGCAGCGAGGACGACGCGGTCGTTCCTGTGATGCGGACGAGTGTGATGACCCATCTCGCCTGGGTGCCGCCCGAGTGGGCCGACAAGGCGCGTCAGGTGCTCGAGGGGCTCGGCGAGCGCCACCCTTCGCGGACGATCCTGATCGAGCCGCAGACCGGTGAGGCGGACGGGATCGAGCACTCGGTCTCGCTCCAGATCTTCCCGCTCCCCAACGGCGGGCCGCAGATCTGCTCCGAGGTGATCGAACTGCGCCTCTCGGGCCAGCCTGCGAAGGCGCCGGCCTCGGTCGTCCAACCGCTGCTCGTCTTCGACCTTCCCGTTTTTCTCCGCTGGCGCGGCCTGCCGCCGTTCGGTGCGCCCGAGTTCGAGCAGCTCGTCGACCTGGCCGACCGGGTGATTGTCGACTCCTCGGAGTGGGACGATCCGGCGGCCGGCTACCGCGAGCTCGTCCGCTACTTCGAGCGCGCGGCGTTCTCCGACATCGCGTGGTCGCGGACGCTGCCGACTAGGCGGGCGCTCGCAGCGCAGTGGCCTGAGCTTGGCGCCGTCGAGGGGCCGCCCGCCGAGACGCACCTGCTCGCGGGCTGGCTGCGCTCCAGGGCCGGTCAAGAGCTCGAGATCCACGAGGCACCTGACCTCGCCGAGGAGGACGAGCGGACGCCGAGCGACCTGCTGTCCGACGAGCTGGACAACTTCTCGCGCGACCCGGTCTACGAAGCCGCCGTTCGCGGGGTGTGACGCTCGCCGCCCGCGGCGGCGTATAACGGGTCAATGGAGAGCTTCTCAGCCGCCGCCGAGGCCCATCTCGACGACGTCCACTCGTACCTCGCCTACCTGACCGGAGATCGCGTCGTGGCCGAAGACCTGACCGCCGAGACGTTCGAGAAGGCTCTGCGCCAGTGGGGCCGCTTCGACCCGCGGCGGGGCAGCGCCCGCACCTGGCTCTGCCAGATCGCGCGCACTACCGCTCTCGACCATCTCCGCGCTGAAACCAGGCGTCGGCGGCGCGAGACCGTCTACGCGCTCCGCGAGGTGCCGCGCGACGACGGCGTCTTCGGTGACGGCCTCTCGCCCGCCGTCGAGGACGCGCTGCGCGCGCTCTCGGCGGGCGAGCGCGAGGTGATCGCTTTGCGCGTCCTGCTCGATCTCGACGGCGAGACGGCGGCGCGAGTCCTTGGAATCAGCACGACCGCCTGCTCGACGAGGCTCAGTCGCGCTCTCAAGAAGCTGGAGGAAAAGGTGACTGCAGATGTCGCAGCTTGAGCTGATCGCAGAGCTTCGTGGTGCCCGCCTCTCGGCGCCCCCGTCGTTGCGGACGCGGGTGCGGGAGATCGCGGCCCAGCGGCCGCAGCCGCCGCGCTTCCGCGTGCCGGCGTTCTCGGTGCGACGTGCGTTCGTCCTCGCGCCGGCAGGTGTCGCTGTCGCGGCGGCCGCGGCTCTGGTCGTCGGCCTCGCGACTCCGGGCGCCCCGTCTCCGAAGTACGCGGCGGTCGGGACGGTTGAAAGGGTGCCGGTTCCCCCCCGGCCCGTCTTCGTTCCTGCCCAAGACGCAGCCACCAACAACAACGGCGGAGCGCCTTCCACCGGATCCGGTACGGCGGGCGCGCTCCACACCGCCTCGGGCGGTGGCCTCCCGGTCACCCGTGGCCGCGCACAGAACTACCAGGCCGAGTTCACGCTCCGGGTCAAGGACCTCTCGCGGATGACCAAGCGTGCGCTCTCGCTGACCCGCAGCTTCGGCGGTTACGTGCGCTCGGTCGACTACGGCTCGGGCTCGAAGTCCGGCACGGCGTACCTCGTCGTCCGCGTCCCGATCGGCAGCGTCCAGGCCGCGATCGTGCGCTTCTCCGCGCTGGGCGCGATCCTCGACCAGCACGTGTCGATCCAGGACGTGCAGCCGCAGCTCGACGCTCGCTTCAAGCAGATGCAGGCGCTGGGCGTGCAGATCGCCGCGCTGCTGAAGGCCGGCAAGTCGGCCGATGCCCAGGTGCTCCAGGGCCGGCTCGCCTCGCTGCTGAAGGCGCAGTCGAACGTGAAGCGGCAGACGAGCTTCGCCACCGTGTCGCTCGAGCTGACGAGCAAGCAAGCAGCTGTCGTTCCGCCGCCGCCGCATCATCCAGGGCGGCTGGAGCGTGGGCTCGATCGCGTCGGCTCGATCCTGAGCACCGAGCTGATCGTCCTGCTCTACGTGCTGATCGTCGGCGTCCCGCTCGCGATCGTCGCCGCACTTACCCTCGGCGCCGCCCGGCTGCAGCGCCGTCGGGCCGAGGAGCGGTTGCTCAGCGGGACGGCGCGGTCGTAAAGGTCGGCCGGCTGAGCACGAGCTCGGCCGGCTTCGACCACGCCATCTGCTTGATCGGCCCGGACAGGAACGGGTCGATCCCGCGGACGCGGTAGTACCAGGTGCCCGGCTTCAGGCCCTCGAGCAGCGCCGAGGTCGAGCCGGTGAAGAGCGACGGTGCGGCCTGCTTCCAGGGATAGGCCGTGTGGCTCACCTGAACCTCGTAGCCGGTGGCACCCGCCGCCGGCTCCCAGGCGATCAGCGGCGTCCCGTAGAACTGCGGCGAGCTCGTCTGGGCGGAGATCATCGCGCCGTCGGGCGTCAGGCCGGTTGCGAAGGGGCGGCCGCTGACGGTGGTGATCGCCGTCTGGCTCGTCTTGCCGAACGCGATCACGCGGCCGGCGGCACAGGCGTCCTGCGGCAACTCGAGGTCGTAGTACTGAATCGTGTTGCTGGCGCCGATCACGTCCTCCACGGGCACGACCGTCCAGTAGTAGCGGCCGGCGGGCCAGCCGCTGTCCCAGAGGTCGATTGCCGGGCCGTCGGCGCCGAAGTCGGATGGGAAGGCCTGGCCGGCGGGTGCGGTGGTGGGCGCCCCCTCGGTGGCCGAGACAGCCCGGTAGTCGGCGGTGAAGGTGCCGGTCTCGGTTCCATCGTCCAGGTACTTACCGGCGGCTGCGGTCTCGCCGTCCTTCGTCGTCGGCAGTGCGAGCGGGCCGCTGAGGCGAGGGGCGTAGGCGGGGCTGCCGGTGACAGGTCCCGTGTAGACGACGTTCACGCACGCTTTGTCCGTCGAGACGTAGACGCGGTAGAGGTCGGAGAACTCGCCGAACACGCCCTCGTTGCCGGAGTAGACGAAGGCGGGCGTCAGCGCGTGCACCTTCGGCGCGTCGGGCGTGCTGGCGACCTCTGAGACGGCCGCGGTCAGCGACAGGGCGCCGATCGATGGCGTCGGGTTCGTCGAGGTGTAGATCGGGCTCCAGGGGCCGTCGACCACGGCGGGGAGACCGTTCGGAAGCGTTCCGAAGATGCGCCTCACCGCGCGTACGCGCCAGTGGACGGTGCCCGTCCAGGACGGGTCCAGGTGGAAGGTGTAGTACTCGCGCTCGTCGGCCGCGTTCGTGATCGTCTGGATGATCTTGCCGGGGTCGAGGAACCAGACCTCATAGGACGTCGCGCCCTCGACCGGCGTCCAGCGGACGAGGCCCGGGTAGTCCGGGAGGATCCGGTCCGGCATGCTCGTCCAGGTCATGTTGAACCCGAACGGCGTGCTCCAGGCGCTCGTACCGCGGTCGGTGACGGCCCGCACCCGCGCGTAGAGCGCGTACGGGCTGCCGGTCATCCAGGGCAGCGAGACCGGGATCGAGACGACCGGCGTGCGGAGCGGCGAAGTCCTGAGCGCCGACGACCAGACGATGCTCGCCTGGGTGAATGCCTTGCTCGTCGCCAGGTCGAAGTCGTAGCGGGTCGCCCCGCGGGAGGGCGTCCAGGCGAAGGACGGCGTGCGTGCGTAGGTGTTCGTCGGGGCGTCGTCGGCTCGCAGCAGAAAGGCGCGTAGACCGACCGGCCCAGGGGGTGGGCTCGTGGCCGCCGACGCAGCGGCAGGCGCTGTGACGAGCAGCGCGAGTGAAGCCAGGGCGGCGAGGCGTGTGAACATGCGGCTCTGCAAGGGTTTTCGGCGCCCGAGACCCCCGCGCAGTCCCTCGAACGAGGGATGCCCGTTTTGGACGCTCACTGTGACTGTCACCGGGTAGGGCCAGCCGCGACCGCGTTCGGCTCAACGGAGCGCTCCCTTGCCTCGAATGGCCACTACCGGTGACCGTCACCGGGTAGTCGCGCGCTCAGTCGAGCTCGGTCGGGAGCGCCGGGTCGCGGAGGTGGTCGAAGACCCAACGGAGTTCGCGGCGGCCGGTGCGCCACGCGAGCTCCGGCACGCCCTCGCGGCTGCGGTGGTCATCGACCGAGAGCAGCTTCACCGCCTTCGCCGTGTAACGACTCCTCACGTACCTCCTTCTCCACCGCCTCGCTCGGTCGCTCGGCGACCTCGGCGAAGCCGCCCGGCAGCGTCCAGGCCCGCTCTGGGCGAGCGCCTGTAGCTGCCGCAGACGAGCCAGGCCTGCGGGTCGGGCTCAGTCGACGGCGAGGTAGATGAAGGCGATCGCGACCGTCCCGCCGAGCAGGACGAGGAAGAGCACGAACAGGCTCCAGCCCCAGAGCAGGTTCTTGCGCTGGATCTCCGGATCGAGCATCAGACGACCGCGTCCACGGCGACGGCGACGAACAGCAGGGCGAGATAGAGCAGGGAGTAGTGGAAGAGCACGGCCGCCCTCCGCGGCGTCGCCTCTGCCCGCAACCGCCACGCGAGCGCGAGCAGCAGCCCGCCGAGCGCCAGCGCGGCCACGAGGTAGCCCGCCCCGAGGCGGCCGAACCAGTACGGCAACGCGGTGACCCCGATCAGGAGCAGCGAGTAGAGGACGATCTGGCGGGTCGTCTCTCGCTCGCCCCGCACCACCGGCAGCATCGGCACTCCGGCCGCCTGGTAGTCGCGCTTGATCAGCAGCGCCAGCGCCCAGAAGTGCGGCGGCGTCCAGAAGAAGACGATCAGGAAGAGCAGTAGCGCCGGCACGCCGAGGTTTCCGGTGGCAGCCGCCCAGCCGACGAGCGGCGGCACCGCGCCCGCCGCGCCGCCGATGACGATGTTCTGCGGCGTCGAGCGCTTCAGCAGCCGCGTGTAGACCAGGACGTAGAAGGCGCCGCCCACGAGCGCCAGCGACGCGGTCAGCACGTTGACGGCACTCGCAAGCAGGACGAACGAAAAGGCCGAGAGGGCCAGCCCGAACTCGAGGGCGTATTCCGGTGGCACGCGACCCGCGGCAACCGGACGGTTGCTCGTCCGCTTCCCCATCAGCCGGTCGATGTCCGCGTCGAGGACGTGGTTGAGCGCACTCGCGCCGCCGCACGCCAGGGCCAGCCCGAGCATCGACGCGACGACGAGCCAGGTCCCCGGCCAGCCGCGCGCACCGGCGATCAACCCGCAGAAGCCGGTCAGGAGCAGGAGGCTCATGATTCGCGGTTTCGTCAGCGTCACGTAGTCCCGCCACGACCCCGCCGGCCGCAGCTCGGAGCGGAACGACGTCGCCGTCACGACCAGCGTCGCAGCGAAGGCCGCGCCCGCGAGTGCCAGGTGCAGCGGCCGCCAGGTGACGAGCGCGGCCGAGCCGAAGAGCGCCAGTGCGACAAGCCCTCGCACGAGCAGGCGCCGGTTGAGCACGAGCACGAGCAGCGGCGGCAGCGCAAGCGCCGCAAGCACGCGGTGCGCCGTCCCGAGGTGCGCCGCCCCGGAGACGACCGCGAGCAGCGTCGCGGCCGACGCAACCAGCGCCGTCAGCCGCAGCCAGGGACCCGGCGCGGTCGAACTCACGCCCGGTCCTCCGCGAGCTTCCGGCGCAAGTCGCGCAGCGGCCGCGCGCTCGTCACGTACGGGACGGTGTCGAAGTTCTCGGGCGGCGGCGGCGAGCTCGTGTACCACTCGAGCGTGTCCGCCTGCCACGGGTCGTTGCCGGCGCGGCGACCGCGCCGAGTCGTGATCACGACGTTCGCCAGGAAGACGAGGATTCCGAGCGCCATCACACCGGAGCCGATCGAGGACGCGAGGTTGTACCACTCCCAGAGGCCGCCGTGGTGGTACGTGTAAACGCGCCTCGCCATCCCGAGCAGCCCGAGCATGTGCTGGGGGAAGAAGGTGACGTTGAAACCGACGAAGATCAACCAGAAGGCGATCTTCCCGAGCCGTTCGTCGAGCGTGCGCCCGAACATCTTCGGCCACCAGTACGAGAGCCCCGCGAAGACGGCGAACATCGAGCCGCCGAACAACACGTAGTGCAGGTGCGCGACCACGTAGTACGTGTCCGTCACCTGCCAGTCGACCGGGAAGACGGCGAGGAAGATCCCTGAGAGTCCGCCCATCGTGAAGACCGCGATGAAGCCGAGCGCGTAGAGCATCGGTGTGTCGAAGTGAAGATTCCCACGCCAGGTCGTGGCGAGCCAGTTGAAGATCTTCACGCCGGTAGGCACCGCCACCGCGAGCGAGGTGACCATGAAGAAGACCTGCAGGCCCCAGGGAAGGCCGACGGCGAACATGTGGTGCGCCCAGACGAGCATCGAGAGAAAGGCGATCCCGACCGTCGAGAACGCGACCGCCCGGTACCCGAAGATCGGCTTGCGCGAGAACACCGGGATCACCTCGGAGATGATCCCCATCGCCGGCAGGATCATGATGTAGACCTCGGGGTGCCCGAAGAACCAGAAGACGTGCTGGTAGAGCAGCGCGCTCCCGCCCTGATCCGGAATGAAGAAGTGAGTGCCCGCGTGGCGGTCGAGCAGCAGCAGCGTCAGCCCCCCGGCGAGCGCCGGCAGGACGAGGACGAGCATGACCCCGTAGGTCAGGATCGCCCAGACGAAGAGCGGCATCCGCGTCCAGGTCATTCCCTTCGTCCGCATGTTCACGATCGTCGCGATGAAGTTGATCGCCGTTGCCAGCGAGCCGATCGTGAGCAGGTGCAGGGAGAGGATCCAGAGGTCCTCGCCGTGCCCGGGGAGGTTCACCGAGAGCGGGACGTAGTTCGTCCAGCCCGCCGAGTTCGGCCCGCCTTTCGTGAACCAGCTCGAGTAGAGGACGATCCCACCGAACAGGAACATCCAGTACGAGAACGCGTTCAGTCGCGGGAAGGCCATGTCCCGCGCGCCGATCATCAGCGGCACGAGGTAGTTCCCGAAGCCGGCGAGGATCGGGACGACGACGAGGAAGACCATTGTCGTCCCGTGCATCGTGAAGACCTGGTCGTACTTCTCGCGCGTGATGAAGTGCTCGTTCGGCGTCGCGAGCTGGGCTCGCATCAGCAGCGCGAGGATCCCGCCTGCGCCGAAGAAGACGAGGCTCGTGACGATGTAGAGGATCCCGATCCGCTTGTGGTCGACCGTCGTCAGCCAGCCGGCGATCCGGCCCTGCTTCCAGTCGCTGCGGTAGATCGGTGTCTCGACCCTAACCGCCACCCGTCCCCTTTCCGTAGGTGCGCTTCAGCGCCGCGATCGTCGCGTCCAGCTGAGCCTGGCTCCAGGTCTTCCCGACCGCGGGCATCCCGAACGGCGTCCGGGTCGGCGGGCGTCCGGCTCGCAGGAGCGCGGTCAGCCCCCGCGTGTCGTTCAGCAGCGAGTTTCCGGCGATCGCGGGCCCGACGAGGCCCTGGCCCTGGAAGCCGTGGCACTTCGCGCAGGCGCCGACGACCGTCTCGTTGCCGACCGTCCGCGACCCCGCGGCGTGCGAGGCGAGGAACGAGTCGAACTGCGCGGCCGAGACCGCCGCGACCTCGGCCTGCATCTCGGCGTGCTGGATCCCGCAGAACTCGGCGCAGCGGCCCTCGTAGACGCCGGGCTTGTCCGCCACGAAGAAGGTGTGGTTCGTCTGGCCGGGGATCGCGTCCGTCTTTCCGCCGAGCGCGGGGACCCACCAGCTGTGCGCGACGTCGGGGCTGACGATCGTCAGGTGGACGACTTTTCCTACCGGAACGACCATCCGGTCGATCGAGACCTGGCCGCCGGGGTAGACGAACTGCCAGTAGAACTGATGGCCCTCGACGCGGACGGTCAGCCGGTTGGCGCCGGTCGCGGCGGGCGCGTTCTTGATCCCCGGCAACTCGTAGAACGTGAAGGCGGCGATGATCGCGAGGATCAGCGCGGGCCCGGCCGTCCATGCCAGCTCGAGCCGCGTGTGGCCGCGGATCTGCGGGCCCTCGACCTCGCGCCCGCGGCCGCGATGCCGGAAGCGGACGATGAAGACGACGAGCGTCACCTCGACCACGACGAAGATGAACGCGCAGAAGGCGAAGACGAACCAGTAGGCATCGCCGATCCGCGAGGCGTTCGGCGAATGGGGCGCCGGGGGCGTGAAGCCCCCGTTCGCTGCCGTCGCCGCACCGGCCGCGACGAGCGCGGCGAGTGCGGCGACGAACAGGACGAGGCTGTTCCTTCTGCGCACCGCGCCGGATTCTACGAACGCAGCGGCATATCGGCGTCTACGAGTGCGGTGGCGTTCCCTGCTGCGAGATCGGCATCCGCATCGAATGGCCGGCGGCCGCTTCGATCAGCCACGCCGCGACGAGCAGGGCGAGGCCGAGGCCGAACAGCGTCAGCGTGCTGTTGTTGTCCAGAAAGCCGCCGATCAGAAAGAAGATCCCGGCGACCAGGAAGAGCACACCGCGGACGGCTGTGCGTATTGAGGTCATTCCTTCCCCTTCCCTAGCGCGGCTTGCGTGCGGTGACAAAGGTGACGCCTGCGATCACGTCCGACAGGAAGCCGACGCAGACGAGGAGCAGCCCGAGACCGATCAGGATGTTGAACGATCCGTGATCGAACGAGGCGATGACGAAGAGCAGGATCGCCACCAGCCACGATGCGAGCTTCAACAACAACCGTTGGGTGTCCGACACGGTGCCTCCTTGTAGTGACAGCGCGACTCTAAACCGCCCGCAGGACAACCGCTAGTGCGATTCTTCGCGAGTGGAGGGTCGCTCCGAGGTTCAGTTGCCGCCATACGTCACAGGCCGGATCGAGGTCTTCCTGAACGGCGTTCCCCAGCACGAGGGGCGTGAGTACGTGCGCGACGGACAGCTCCTGATCTTCCGCCGCGGCCTGACCCGCGAGGGGCGGCTCGGCTTCTGGCGGTGGCTGTCCCTCTTTCTCGGGATCGCCGGCACGTACAGGCAGAACGATAGTGTTGATGTCGTCTACGAAGCGGGCGGGCGGCGAGCGGTCGCCACCGGACTGCCCTTTCGCCCGCACGAGTCGAGCGAAGGAGCACGGGCATAGACCGCCGAGATCACAAGATGCGCATCAGGGCTTTCGAGCTCGGCCGCTACAACATCGCGCTCTTCACCGCGGCGGCGGCGCTGGCCATGGTGGCAGCGATCCTGCTCGGCGACCTCGCCGGCTGGACCCGGGTCATCCACCGCTTCGATCGCGCCGACCTGATCTGGCTCGGCGTCTGCTTCGGCGGCCAGCTGCTCGCGTACTTCGGCTACGTGCTGGCCGTTCGGGACATGGCTCGAGTGGACGATGGGCCGAAGCTTC
>JBBQTQ010000017.1:0-36255 GCA_038213135.1 Gaiellales bacterium | reverse complement strand
AGAGGTCTTCCACCTGCTCGTGAACCTCGACAAGTCGGTCGGCGGGGTGACCGGCACCTCGCTCTCCGCCCTCGATGGGTTCTCCGACGCGGACCGCAGGAACTACAACTACTGGCTGACGCTGGGCGCGACGGTCGTCCTGCTCGGACTCGTCTTCGCCCTGCTGAGGAGCCGCATCGGTGCGTCGCTGCAGGCGATCCGCGACGACGAGCAGGCCGCGGCCTCGGTGGGCGTCCGCGTACTCGGCGCCAAGTGGATCATCTTCGTCCTGGCCGCGGTTGGCTGCGGCGCGGCGGGAGCGCTCTGGCTGGCTACGTCGATCACCTTCCAGCCGAACTCGTACTTCGGAGTGCAGTGGACCGCGTACATGATCTTCATGGCGCTCGTCGGCGGGCTCGGGACATTCGAGGGCCCGATCATCGGCGCGCTCATCTTCTTCCTGATCCAGGACCAGTTCGGCGACCAGGGCGTCTGGTACCTGGTCGGGCTCGGCTCGGCGGCCGTCGCCTTCGCAATGTTCCTGCCGCGCGGCCTCTGGGGGACGGTCGAGGAGCGGTTTGGGCTGCAGCTGCTGCCGGTCGGCTACCGGCTGCGGGGTCTCCGATGAAGATCACGGCCGCCGTCACGGAGAGCAAGGGCGCGTCGTTCGAGCTACGGGAGCTCGAGCTCGGCGAGCCGCGGCCGGACGAGGTGCTCGTGAAGGTCGTGGCGGCCGGGATCTGCCACACGGACCTGATCTGCCGCGACCAGTGGATCCCGGTGCCGCTGCCGGCGGTGCTCGGCCACGAGGGTGCGGGGATCGTCCAGGAGGTGGGGAGCGCCGTGACGGGCTTCGTGCCTGGCGACCGCGTGGCGATGAGCTTCCACTCGTGCGGCGTCTGCCCGACGTGCCGGACCGGACGTCCGTCCTACTGCTACGAGTTCTTCGAACACAACTTCGGGGCCTCGCGGCCGGCCGACGGGTCGAGTGCGCTCGACCCGGTGCACGGACACTTCTTCGGGCAGTCGAGCTTCGCGACGTACGCGATCGCGAACGAGCGCAACCTCGTCAAGGTCGACTCTGCGATCCCGCTCGAGGTCGCGGCACCGTTCGGGTGCGGCATCCAGACCGGCGCCGGTGCCGTGCTGACCACGCTCGCGGTGCCGGCAGGAGCGAGCCTTGCGGTGTTCGGAACCGGAGCCGTCGGGCTCTCGGCGGTGATGGCCGGGGTGATCGCCGGTTGCACGACGATCATCGGCGTCGACCTGAATCCGGCCCGGCTCGAGCTCGCGAGGGAGCTCGGCGCAACCCATCTGGTCGACGTCGGCAAGCAGGAGGCGAGGGAGGCGATCGCGGCGATCACCGGCGCCGGCGCCGACTTCAGCCTCGAGACGACCGGCTCGCCGCAGGTTCTCCGGCAGACCGTCGACTGCCTCGCCCCGCGTGGGATCTGCGGGGTGATCGGCGCGCCCGCCTTCGGCACGGAGGTCTCGCTGGACGTGAACACGATCCTCACCGGCGGCCGGACTGTGCGGGGGATCGTCGAGGGCGACAGCGTCCCGCAGCTCTT
The DNA here is from genome assembly GCA_038213135.1 of Gaiellales bacterium. GTDB lineage: Bacteria > Actinomycetota > Thermoleophilia > Gaiellales > Gaiellaceae > JBBQTQ01. The sequence goes on along the minus strand of JBBQTQ010000017.1, from coordinate 34,705 downwards.
CCTCCCGAAGCTCGTCCGGCTCTGGCAGCAGGGCCGCTTCCCGGTCGAGCGGCTGATGACCCACTACGACTTCGACCGGATCGACGAGGGGGCCAGCGATGCCGAGGCCGGGCGTGTGATCAAGCCCGTCCTCCGAATGCAGTGAAAGGAGCGGTTGATGGCGACGACGCACACACAGGCTCAGGAGTGGAAGCAGTTCATCGGCGGCCAGTGGGTGGGCGAGGACAGCGGCGGCGGCACCTTCGACGACCTCGATCCGTATTGCCAGATCGTGTGGCGAGCGCCCTCACGGAGAACCTCGCGCCCGTGATCTGTAGGTGACGCTCGAGGTCTGCGCCCCTCAAGCAGCGGCCAGGTCAATCGTGAGCTGCTCCGCGTGGCCTCCGCCGATGGGTGGCTCGCGACCTTCATCACGATAGGAGGCCTTGGTCACGGCCGGTCGGAGACGCCGGTGTAGTTCTCGGCGAGGCTCGCCGCCGCGGTGCGCGACGTCGACACGTACCGCAGCTGAGACTGCTGCAGCCTGAGGTCGAACGGATCCGACGCCGGCGGGAGGTGGAGCATCGTCGTCATCCACCACGAGAAGTGCTCGCAGCGCCATATCCGCCGGAGCGCGGCGTCCGAGTACGCCTCGAGGAGGGACTCGTCGCCGCTCTTCGCGAACAGCGTCAGCGCCTCCGCAAGGAGGTATGCGTCGTGGGCGGCGAGGTTGAGGCCTTTCGCGCCGGTCGGCGGGACGATGTGCGCGGCGTCGCCGGCGAGGAAGAGGCGCCCGTGGCGAAGCGGCTCGCAGACGTAGCTGCGCATCTTCGTGACGTCCTTGTCGACGATCGGCCCAGCTCGCAGCTCCCAGCCGTCCACCGCGGTCCGTGTCGCCAGCTCCTCCCAGATCCGCTCGTCCGGCCAGTTGGCGAGGTTCTCGTCCGGGTCGCACTGGAGGTAGTAGCGGGAGAGCGTGGGCGAGCGCAGAGAGAGGAGGGCGAAGCCGCGGTTGTGGTGCGCGTAGACGAGCTCGTCGATCGAGGGCTCGACCTCGGCAAGGATCCCGAGCCAGCCGTACGGGTACTCGCGGCTGAACTCGCGCAGCAGCCCCGGCGGGATCGACCTGCGGCCGATCCCGTGAAAGCCGTCGCAGGCGGCGACGACGTCGCACTCGAGCTCGTGCTCGGCGCCCAGGTGGGCGTAGCGGATTCTGGGCCGGGTCGTCCCCAGCTCGCCGAGCGCGACAGCCTCGGCTTCGAACAGGAGCGGCAGACCTTTCTCTATCCGGGCCGCGATGAGGTCCTTCGTCAGCTCCGTCTGGCCGTAGACGACGATCGAGCTGCCGCCCGTGAGCTCCGCGAAGTCGATGCGGTGCCGCTCGCCGTCGAACTGCAGCTCGATGCCGTGGTGGACGAGGCCCTCGCGGTCGAGCCGTGCCGCCACGCCGGCGTCCCGAAGCATGTCGACCGTCCCCTGCTCGAGGACGCCGGCGCGGATTCTGGCCTCGCAGTACTCGCGGCTCCGGGCCTCGAGGATGACCGTCTCGATCCCCGCGAGCTCGAGCAGGCGGCCGAGGATCAGCCCGGCGGGACCTGCCCCCACGATGCCGACCTGGGTCCTCACTCCGCCAGAACCTCCTGCGCGACGGCGAATGCCCTGTTGGCAGCTGGGACGCCGCAGTAGACGGCGCACTGGAGTAGGACCTCCTTGATCTCGTCCGGCGTTAGGCCGTTGCGGAGCGCGGCGCGGACGTGCATTGCCAGCTCATGGTGGTGGCCGAGCGCCGTCAGCGCGGTGAGCGTGATCAAGCTGCGCGACTTGCGGTCGAGGCCCGGCCGCGACCAGATCTCGCCCCACGCGTAGCGCGTGATCAGTTCCTGGAAGTCGCGCGTGAACTCGGTCGCGCTGGCGGTCGCGCGATCGACGTGTTCGTCGCCGAGCACCTCGCGGCGCACCTTCATCCCCTTCTCGTCGTACGTCACGCGGCCTCCAGGACGGCGTCGGCGAACTCATGCGGGCGCTCAACGTTCGCGAGGTGGGCGGCGCTCGGCAGCACGGTGAGCCGCGCGCCCGGGATCTGCTCCGCGAGCAGGTCGGTGTCGGCCTTCGGGGTCGCCTCGTCGGCCTCGCCCGCGATCACGAGCGTCGGCACGGCGACCTCCGGCAGCTGCTCACGGAAGTCCCAAGCCGCGAGCGCCTCGCAGCAGCCGGCGTAGCCCTCGGGCTCGGTCGCTACGAGGATGGCGCGGAAGCGGGCACGGGTCTCGGGCGCCGTCAGGTCCGTGAACCAGCGCGAGACGATCGCGTCCGCGACAGGCTCGATCCCCTGCTCGCGCACGGTCGCCGCGCGCTCGCTGTAGGCGTCTGGGAAGGGGACGTGGGCGGACGTGCACGCGAGCACGAGGCGCTCCAGCCGCTCCGGGGTGCGCGCGCCGAGCCGCATGCCAACCATCCCGCCGAGCGACAGCCCGCACCAGGCGACGCGGGCGAACTCGAGCTCGTCGAGCAGGTCGAGCGCGTCGCGGGCCAGCTCGTCCATCGAGTACGGCCCGGGCGGCGCAGGCGAGGATCCGTGCCCGCGCAGCTCGACGCGCAGGACGCGGTAGCGGCTCGTGAACAGCACCGGCTTCCAGAGCTCGCGACTTGTCCCGAGCGAGCAGGGCAGGACGAGCACCGGCGCGTCCTCGTGGCCGTGGAGGTCGTGCGCCAGCGTCACGGTTTTTCCCGCCAGCGTGCCAGCGCCGCGTCGACCCATGCGCTCGTCGCGCCGAGGTAATCGGGATCGTCGAGGCCGAGCCGGTCGCGCTCGGAGTAGAGCTCCGGGCGCATGTTCTCGCGCATCCGATCCGGGAAGACCTCGAGCCCTTCGAGCGAGCGGCGGATCGCTGCGGCAGCGCCGGCCGCGTGCGCGAGTGCCTCCGTCAGCGCCGTCCATTCGGACTGCCACGCGCCCGCCGCGCGCTCGTGCTCGTGCTCGCCCTCCGCAAGCACGCCGGCGTTCGCGTGCACGAGCCGCGCGCAGGCCCGCGCGAGCACCGCCTGGGCCGGGTTGCGTTTGTGCGGCATCGTCGACGAGTCGCCGCCTGCCGCCTCCGCGACCTCCCCGACCTCCGTCTGCGCGAGCAGGACGACGTCGAGCGCGACCTTCGCGCACGCTTTTGCCGCCGCGTCGAGGAGCGCTCCGAGCATCGCGAACGGGCCGCGGTGCACGTGCCACGGGACGAGCGTGGGGTGGAGGTCCAGCTCGTTCGCGAACGCCACGGCGACCTCCGGACCGTGGACGCCAAACGGTGCGAGCGTGCCCGCGGCGCCGCCGAGCTGCGCGTGCCAGCGCACGGCGCGCAGCCGGTCGCGCGGGATCACGACTCCGACGAGCCACCCCGCCGCCTTCGCGCCGAATGTCGTCGGGACTGCCTGCTGAAGCAGTGTCCTCCCCGCCATCGGCGTCGAGCGGTGCTCCTCCGCGAGCCGCGCGCACGCCGCGGCGACTCCGTCGAGCTGGTCGCAGAGCAGCCGCGTCGCCTCCCGGGCGACGAGCATCGCCGCCGTGTCGACGATGTCCTGGCTCGTCGCGCCAAAGTGGAGCCAGCGCGCCGCATCGGGGCTGACCCGCTCCCGCAGCGCGCCGACGAGCGGCGCGGCCGGATTCCCGACCGCCCGGCCGGCGACGAGGATCGCGTCGAGGTCGAGCCCCTCCGGCTCGCACGCCTCCGCAATCCGCGCCGCTGCGTCCGCCGGGACGACGCCCACGAGCGCCGAGGCGTTCGCGAGCGCCCGTTCGGCCTCGAACATCGCCGCCAGCCAGGCCGCGTCGGAGACCGCCCCCCGGACCTCGTCCGGGACGAAGATCGGTCCGAATGTCGTCAATGCGCGAAGAAGATCGTCGCCTGGTCGCCCTGCATGCGGATGTCGAACACGAGCCCGTCGCCGTCGGCGCGGGCCAGCAGAGTCTCGCGCTCGCCAGCCTGCAGCGCCGAGAGAACCTCGTCCTCGACCTCGCGTAGGTAGACCCGCGTGCGCTGGTGGCGGAGCAGGCCGCGCGCGAAGACGAACGCCTCGAGCACGTCGCAGTCGTGCGGGACGCGGAAGCGGAACGTCCCGGACGCGTTCGTCCCGGAGCGGCCCCAGCGGCTGCGGGCCCCGTCCCACACCTCGACGATCCCGTCGGGGATCGGGTCGCCGCGGCCGTCGAGCAGCTGCCCTGTCAGCACGATGCCCTCCGGGTCGAGCTCGTGGTCTGGGCGACGGCACAGGCCGATCGCGTAGTACGGCCCGACGGTCTGAGAAGGCGTGCGCGGCAGGCTCACGACTGCTCCAGCGGCGTCGCGTTGCCGCGCCCGAGGACGATGTCCCACTCGAACGCGATCGCCCACTCCGGCTGCGTGCGCTCGAGGTCGAAGTGCGCGATCAGGAGCTCACGCGACCGCGGGTCGCGGATCGCGTTGAAGATGGGGTCGTACGGGAAGAGCGGGTCGCCCGGGAAGTACATCTGCGTCACGAGCCGCTGCGTGAACTCGCGGCCCAAGAGCGAGAAGTGGATGTGCGCCGGCCGCCACGCGTTGGAGTGGTTGCGCCACGGGTACGCGCCAGGCTTGATCGTCGTGAAGCTGTAGCGGCCGTCGTCGTCGGTGAGGACGCGGCCGGCGCCGGAGAAGTTCGGGTCGAGCGGCGCGGGGTGCTGGTCGACGTCGTGCCGGTAACGGCCGGCGGCGTTCGCCTGCCAGACCTCCACGAGCGCGCCGCGGAGCGGCCGGCCGTCGTCGTCGAGCACTCGCCCGTGGACGATGATCCGCTCGCCCGACGGCTCGCCCCCGTGCTGGCGCGTCAGGTCGTTGTCCGACGGCGCGAGCGCGTCCTTGCCGAAGACGGGGCCGTCGATCCGGTGCAGCTCCTCCGGCAGCGTCGCGAGCGGCCGCCGCGGCGCGCGCCACTGCGTCGAGCGGTAGCCCGGATAGTCGACCTGCACCTCCGGGCCGAAGCCCGGGTCGTCTGGGAGGACGACCGGCCCCTCGTACGGGTCGGCGCCGACGGTCATGCGGCTCCTTTCGTGCGCAGCGAGCGGAGTGCGCGCAGCTCCTCAGCCGTCGGGGGGTCGGTCTCGTGGAGGTCGCGGGCGACGCGGAGATCCCAGCCGGTCGCCTCTCGCGCCTCGTCCGCGGTGACGCCGGGATGCGTCGCCAGGAGGGTCAGCTCGCCGTCCCGGGGCTCCAGGATCCCGAGGTCGGTGACCACGGCGCGGACACGCTCGCCGAGGCTGGTCGTGAAGTCGAGCCGCTCGACGAACGCGCGTGGCGTCTGGCGGAGCATGACGAAGACATCGCGGACGTTCGTCGCGATCTCCGGTGCGCCGCCGCCGCCCGGCAGCCGCACCTCGGGCGCGTGGTAGGGGCCGATCACGGTGGAGTTGAGGTTTCCGTGCCGGTCGATCTGGGCCGCCCCGAGGAAGGCGACGTCGATGCGGCCGCCCTGGAGCCAGTACGCGAACATCTCCGGGACGGAGACGACGGCGTCGGCCGTGTCGGCAAGTTCGCCGTCGCCGATCGAGAGCGGCAGGAGCTGCGGCTTCGCGCCGATCGTTCCGCTCTCGTAGATCAGGACGCATCCGGGCCCGCGCGTGCGCCTGGCGAGGTTCGCCGCGAGGCTGGGCAGCCCGATCCCGACGAAGCAGACGGTGCCGTCGTGCAGCCGCCGCGAGGCCTCGACGGCCATCATCTCGTCCGTCGTCCAGGTCGCCACGCTCACGCGACCGCCACCTCGTGCAGGCTCGCGTGGTACTCGCCGACATCCGCGGTGTCGAGCACGTGCCGCTGCATCCACGCTCGGAAGCGACGACGGTCGCGGCTGATCTCGTCCCAGGCGACGTAGAAGTCGTTGTCGCGATCGTAGTAGTCGTGCGCGTACGACGGATGCGCCCCGCCGGGCGCCAGGCAGACCGCGTCCACGACCCACGACGGCAGCACCACGCCCCCGGGTCGCGGCTCGAGTTCGTCGACGACCTCCTCCACCGTCACGATCGATCGGGCGGAAGCAAGGACCGTCTCCTTCTGGACGCCCGTGATCCCCCAGACCTGGACGTTCCCGGCGCGGTCGGCCTGCTGGGCGTGGACGATGCCTACGTCGGGCCGGTGCGCTGGCACCGCCGCAAGCTTCTCGCCCGTGAACGGGCACGTCACTGTCGCGACCCGCGTCCGCGCCGGCAGGTCGCCGCCCCGGTACCCACGCAGCACCCCGAACGGCAGGTTCGCCGCCCCGGCCGCGTAGGCCGCGGCCATCCCTGCATGCGAGTGCTCCTCCAGCTCCAGCGGCCCCGGCCATCCGCGCTCGACGGCGTCCCGAAACCGGTGCAGCGACCCGACGCCGGGGTTGCCGCCCCAGGAGAAGACGAGCTTCCGCGCGCAGCCCATCCCGATCAGCTGGTCGTAGACGAGGTCCGGGGTCATCCGGATGAGCGTCAGGTCGCGCCGGCCCTGCCGGATCAGCTCGTGCCCGGCCGCGTGCGGGATCAGGTGCGTGAAGCCCTCGAGCGCGACGGTGTCGCTGTCGCGGACGAGCTCCCGGACGGCGTCGCTGAGCGCTAGAAGGGGAACGGGTGGCTCCCGCTCTGGACGGTGATCCAGCGCAGCTCGGTGAACTCGTCCACGACTGCCTGCCCGCCGAAGCGGCCGAAGCCAGAGTCCTTGACGCCCCCGAACGGCATCTGCGGCTCGTCGCCGACCGGCTGGTCGTTGACGTGGACGATGCCCGCGTCGAGCTTCTGCGCGAGCGCGAGGCCGCGGTCCAGGTTGCTCGTGAGGATCCCGGAGCTCAGGCCGTAGGCGGTCGCGTTCGCCCGCTCGATCGCCTCGTCCGCGCTGTCGACGATCTCGATCGCGACGACCGGCCCGAACGTCTCGACCCGCGCGAACTCGGAGTCCGCCGGCACGTCCGCGATCACCGTCGCCGCGTAGCATGGGCCCACGGTCTCGCCGCCGACGAGCACCTTCGCGCCCTTCGAAACGGCCTCCTCGACGCGCGACTTCACGGTGGCGAGCGCGTCCTCGTTGATGAGCGGTCCGATGATCGTGTCCATCTCCTTCGGATCGCCCGCCTTGAGCGTCTTCGTCTTCGCGACGAGCTTCTCGACGAACTCGTCCGCGACCGGGCGCTCGACGATCAGCTTCCGGGCCGACATGCAGATCTGACCCTGATGGAGGAAGGCACCGAAGACCGACGCGTTCACCGCGTAGTCGACGTCGGCGTCGGCGAGCACGACGAGCGGGTTGTAGCCGCCGAGCTCGAGCACGATCCGTTTCAGGTGCCGGCCGCACGCCTCCGCGAGCGCGCGGCCGGTTGTCGTCGAGCCGGTGAAGTTCAGCCGCCGGACGGCCGGGTGCGAGACGAGCTCGTCGCCGATGGGGCCGGCAGCGCCCGGCGCATGCGTGACGATGTTCAAGACACCCGCGGGCAGCCCCGCCTCCGCGAAGATCTCGCCCCAGATCAGGCCGCCGACGTGTGGCGACCACTCCGACGGCTTCAGGACCGCCGTGTTCCCGAGCGCGAGCGGTGCCGCGATCGAGCGGGCGGAGAGGATCAGTGCCGCGTTCCACGGCGCGATCGCGCCGACGACCCCGGCCGGCCGGCGCAGGCCCATCGAGAAGACGCCCACGTCGGAAGGGATCACTGTTCCGATCGGCGCGTACGCCAGTGCCGCCGTCTGCCGGAGTAGCCCGGGGACGAAGTGGATCTGGAACATCCCGAAGCCGAAGCCGCAGCCGGTCTCGCGCGCGAGCAGGGAGACGACCTCGTCGTGCCGCGACTCGAGAAGGTCGGCCGCCTTGAGGAAGACGCCCTGGCGGACAGCCGGCGGCGTCGCGGCCCACGCCTCGAACGCGTCGGACGCAGCCTCGATCGCACGACGCGTGTCCTCCGCGCCACCGGCCGCGACCGTCGCCACGAGCTCACCCGTGAACGGGTCGCGGTCCTCGAACGTCTCGCCGCTCGCCGCGGCGACCCATTCGCCGCCGATGAACTGCTTGTGGTCCTGTGCTGTGGCGGTTGCCATGCCGTCTCCTTTCGCGCGTCAGTCTTTGTCGGGAAGGCCCGTCCATCGCCAGGGCGACTCGCCGCCGAGGTCGAGCTGGTCGAGGATTCGCAGGACCGTGTAGTCGATCACCTCGTCGAGGGTCGTCGGCCGGTGGTAGAAGGCTGGCACCGGCGGGAAGATCGTCGCTCCCAGCTCCGAGAGCGTCGCCATGTTTCGGAGGTGGACCGTGTTGAGCGGCGCCTCCCGCACGACCAGGACGAGTGGTCGCCGCTCCTTGAGCGTCACGTCGGCGGCGCGTGTGACGAGGTTGTCGGCGTAGCCCGTGGCGATGCCGGCGAGCGTCTTGACGCTGCACGGGGCGACCACCATGCCGAGCGTCCGGAACGATCCCGACGACACTGCTGCCGCCTGGTCGTTCTCGCCGTAGACGGTGTCGGCGAGCGCCTTGATCTCGGCGAACGTCGCGTCCGTCTCGTGCTCGATCGTGATTCGCGCCCAGCGTGACGCGATGAGGTGGATCTCCACCTCCCGCTCCCGCAGCGCGCGGAGCAGTCGGACGCCATAGACGGCGCCCGACGCTCCTGTGATCCCGACGACGAGGCGGGGTGGGGTCAAGCCGCGGCTGTCGCGGTCGCGCTCGCGCCCTGGAAACGCGGCATGACCTGCGCGGCGAACAGCTCCTGGTTCTTGATCGCCATCCAGTGCGGCGACCCGCCCGCGTTGACGGTGATGCCGATCTCCTTGACGCCTTCGCACACCTTCAGGGTCTCCTCGATTCGCTGGGCGATGTCGTCCGGGGTCCCGACCCAGACGTAGTCGTCCTCGACCAGCTTCTCATACGGGATCTCCGTCAAGCCCTCCATGATTCCGGCCGCGTAGAAGCCGTAGCCGGCCTTGCCCAGCGCGTCCGCCGGCGGCTTCGGCCACTCGGTGAGCGGCGACGCATTGCCCGTGATGAAGCCGGTGATCCAGTCGCGTGCCTCGCGCAACGCCGTCTCGCGGTCCTCGTCGATGTGGCAGGCGTGGATCCAGACGATGTCCGGCTCCATGCCGTGCTGCGCACACGACTCACGGTAGAGATCCATCTGCTTCTCGAGCGCGGCGTAGGGAAGGAGCGGCGGCACGGCGACGCCCCAGCCGTGCTCGGCCGCGAGGGTGTAGGTGCGGTCGGAGGTGCCGCCGAGGTAGATCCGGTACTTGGTGTCGGAGAACGGGACGACGTGCGAGTCCCCGACCTGGAAGTACTCGCCCTCGAAGGAGAAGCGCTCCTCGGCGAGCGCCTTGAAGAGCAGGTCGACCGCCTCCTCGTACTTCGGGCGGGCGTGCTCGTCGAGCGGTTCGCCCGCGGGCAGCGGGATCCAGCCATGGCCGCGCCCGACGCCCCACTCGTAGCGGCCGCCGGTGAGGATGTCCGTCGCGTTGATCGCGCTCGCGAGGACGAGCGGGTTGTGGTACGGCAGCGCATGGAGCATCGTCCGGAAGCGGATGTTCCGCGTCAGCTGCGCCGCGGCCGAGAAGAGCGCGGTCGGGTTCGTCGAGACGGAGAACTTCGGGAAGAAGTAGTGCTCGATGACGGCGTACGTGTCGTAGCCGAGGTGGTCGGCGTTGACAATCTGCTCCAGCACCTCGCGGTACAGCTGGGCGGCCGTCTTGCCGGGATGGAGCTGCAGCTCCGAGTACAGGGAGAACCGCATCGCGTCGACCTTCCTTCGTCGTCGGGGCGGCCCGATGATCCCGCCGCGCGGTATAGCTGTCAATTTCCAAGACCGGCAAGCGGCATAACCCAGTGTTATGCGGACAGCGAGACGGTGAATGTCGTGCCGGCGCCAGCCGCCGTCTCGACCGCGAGCTCCGCCGAGATCAGGTTCGCGGACTTCTTTACGATCGCGAGTCCCATGCCGGTGCCGGGGGTCGCACCGACGTTGGAGGCGCGGAAAAAGGGCGAGAAGAGCCGGTCGAGGTCGTCCTGCGGGATGCCGATGCCGCAGTCGCGGACCGTCAAGAGGAGACGGTCGCCGACGGGCTCGAGCGTGACGTCCACCGGCGAGCCCGGCGGCGAATACTTGACCGCATTGTGGAGCAGGTTGACGACGACGTAGCGGACGTGGAGCGGGTCGGTCTCGAGTGGGCGCGCCTCGAGCGGCGTCTCGAGCCTGACGCGCGGCTCCCTGAGCGCGGCGACCTCGGCGCGCAGCAGCTCGACGAGGTCGAACCGCGAGACGCGGACGTCGGCGCCGTCGGGGTGGTAGCGGCCGAACTTCCCGAAAGCCACAGGCCTATACTCGCGGTTATCGACTCGCGGCGCCTCCAGTACTTCCTCGCCGTGTACGAGCACGGCAGCCTCGGCCGCGCCGCCGCCGCGCTCGACCTGACCCAGCCGGCGCTCTCGAAGACGATCCACCAGCTCGAGAGGGAGTTGAAGGTCTCGCTGTTCGAGCGGACGCCGAAGGGGCTCGTCCCCACGGTCTACGCGGAGACGCTCTCGCAGCACGCGCGGGCGGTGCAGTCGGAGCTGAAGCACGCGGAGCGCGAGATCGCCCTGCTCGCGGGCGCCGCGAAGGGTCTGGTCCGGATCGGCGTGACCCCGAGCGTCGCCGCCTCGGTGATGCCGCGCGTCGTCGAGCGCGTCCACGCCGAACGGCCGGGGATCGACCTGACCGTGACGGAGGGGCTCGTGCAGAGCCACGCGCCCGCGCTACGCCGCGGCGAGCTCGACCTCGTCGTCGGCGGCTGGGCGCCCGACATGGCCGCCGACCTGCTGACGGAGGTGGTTCGCCAGGACGTCGTCGGCGTCTTCGTCCGCGCCGGGCACCCGCTCGCGGGGAAGCGCGTCGGCCTGCCCAGTCTGCTCGAGCACCTCTGGGCGATGCCGCCCGCGACCGAGTTCTGGCGCGACCACATCGACCGCACGTTCGTCTCGCGCGGTCTCGCGCCGCCGGCGCCGGCGGTGACGAGCAACTCCTCGACCTTCATCGGCGGAATCGTCCGGACGACCGACTACGTCACATACCTGCCGTCGCTCGTGCTCGACCGCGCGCTGGCGGCCGGCGAGGTCGTGCGCCTCGACGTGCCAGAGCTCGTGGTGAAGATCGACGTCAACATCACCACTCGCGCGCGGACGGCGCCGTCGGCGAGCGTCGGCGCGGTCATGGAGACAGTGCGCGCGGTCTGCGGATGAGCCTCCCGCACTACGACAGCACCGACCCCGGGCTCGAGTCGCTCCCGCGCTCCGAGCTCGAGCGCCTGCAGCAAGAGCGCCTGGGCCCGATGCTCGCGTACCTGCAGGGTGTCCCGTTCTGGCGCGAGCGTCTCGCCGGCGTGACGACCCTCGACGAGATCCCGCTGACGACGCGGCGGGAGCTCGAGCAGGACCAGGCGGCCCATCCGCCGGCCGGCAGCTATGCGGCGACGCCGCCGGAGACGTGGCGGCGCTTCTTCACGTCCTCCGGGACCTCCGGCACGCGGCTCAGGCGCGTCCTCTCCGACCGGGACTGGCGGCTCGTGCTCGGCCGGTTCGCGCGGCGTCCGATCGTCGAGCCCGGCGACCGCCTGCTCGTGCTCGGCGCGAGCGACGGGCTGATGGGACCGACCGCGACGGTCGAGGCCGCCCGAGCGTGTGGCGCGCTGCCGATCCTCGCCGGCCTCTGGGACACGAAGACGAAGGTGCGTGCGATCGCCGAGCTCCGGCCACAGGTCGTCACCGGCGTGGCGTCGTACCTGCTGCACCTCGCCGAGGTCGCGGCGGAGCTCGGGGTCGACCTTGCCGCGTGCGGCATCCGCCAGATCTCCTCCGTCGGGGAGCCCGGCGCCGCGATCCCCGCGACGCAGGCGCTCCTGCGCGAGGGCTTCGGCGCCCGTCACGTCCACGACGGCTACGGCCTGACCGAGCTCTTCCCGCTCGGGCGGAGCTGCGCCCACGATCCGGCGCTCCACATCGCCGAGGACATCGTGATCGTCGAGTGCGTCGACCCCGAGACGGGTGCCTCGATACCGGACGGCGAGCTCGGCGAGCTCGTCTACACCAACCTAGTCGGAGACACGCAGCCGTTGCTGCGCTATCGCAGCGGCGACGTCGGGCGCGTGCGCCGCGACGGGCTGTGCGCCTGCGGGAGCACCTTCGCGCGCGTGGAGCGGATCGAAGGCCGCGCCGACGAGATGATCTGGCTGCGCGGTGTGAACGTCTACCCGACCGCCGTCGAGCAGGTCGTGCGCTCGCACGCCGGCCTGGCGTCGCCGGAGTACCGGCTCGTCCTCGACCGCTCACGGACGCTGCCGTCTCTCACGGTCGAGGTCGAGGCGGACGGCGGGCCGGGGACGCTGGCGGACGAGCTGCGTGCCGCGCTCGGCGTCAGCGTCGAGGTGGCCGTGCTCGCTCCCGGGACCCTGCCGCGCGGGCCTGGGAAGGCCAGGCGGGTGGTGCTGCGGTGAAGGTCGGGCGCTTCGTCGTCGACAGTCACGTGCACGCGCAGCGGTTCGCCGCAGGGAAGCCCGAGGGCGAGTACGGCGAGCTTTCGCACCGGATTCGGGAGCTCGAGCCGTACGACAACAGCGCGCGGCTCCTCTACGACATGGACTGCTACCGCGTCGACATGTGCGTCCTCCTGCCGGCGTTCGGGATGACGGACGAGCTGAACCGGGAGATCGTGCGCGCGCATCCCCACCGGTTCGTCGCCGTCTGCGGCGCGACCGAGTACGGAGCGAGGGCCCGCCGCGTCGAGGTCGAGTGGTCGATCGAAGGCGTGTGCGAGGAGCTCGACCGGCTGCTCGCGAGCGGCGACTTCGTGGGGATCGGCGAGCAGCTGCCGTACATGCCGCAGCCGGGCGACCCGCGCCGGCCGGTGAGCCGCGAGACCGCCGTCCTGAACATGCTCGCGATCATGGAGGTGGCGCAGCGGCACCGCGTCCACGTCCGCTACCACACCGGCACGCCGATGGGTTACGACGTCCCGTACTCGACGGGCTCGCTCGGGCCGGCCAACTTCAATCCGCTCTGGGCGCACGACCTCGCCTCGGCGTTCCCGGACGTGCCGCTGGTCTTCGACCACGGGGGGCTCCAGGGCTGGTGGTCGACGCGCTTCGTCGAGGACTGTCTGCACGTCGCCGCCTCGCATGACAACGTTTACCTCGAGACCGGTCTCTGGTGGCGGGAGCTCTACGACCAGGCGCTCGCCGACCCCAACGTCGGGGCTGCCAAGCTCCTCTGGGGAACGGACTGGGGCGCGAGCATCCCCTTCCACTCGCAGCCGGGCCGGACGCCGCCGAGCTACGCCCTGCAGAAGCGCGGTGCGGCGCCGGTGGCGCACCAGGTCGACTTCTGGGGCTGGAGCCTGCGCGAACTGACGTCGCTCCGCATCTCGCAGGACGACCTCAACCTCGTCGTGGGCGGGAACGCCGCCCGGATCTTCGGGCTCGCGCTCCCGCACACACGGCTGTTCTACTCGACGTAGGTGTGCTTCACCGGGACGTCGGCGGCGCGGGCACCGGCGGCCCAGGCGGCGCGTCCGACGACGAAGCACTCGTCCGGATCTGACGTCGGCTCGATTCCGATCGACCGGAACGACGCCTTGATCGACTCGCGGTCGGCCGGCGTCAGCGGGAAGTCCCGCTCGTTCGGGTCCCACGGTTCGCGCAGGAGGCCGCCGTTCCCGCCGACGCACCACTGGTAGTACTTGAGGTGCGTGAAGGGGTGGACGCCCTTCGGCAGCATCGGCGCCATCAGCCGGAACAGCGCGTCGTACGCCGGCTTCATCTGCCAGTAGGTGTCGAGAGCGGCCTCCCAATCCTCCGCGAGCATCTGCTCGAGGAAGCGCACGACGTACGGCTGCTCGGGCGACTGAAGTGCCTCGATCGTCCAGGCGCCACTCCACTGCATGCCGTAGTTCTTGACGAGCAGCGGCATCGAGCCCAGGTGGACGCCGCCGATCTGGACCTTCTCGTGCGTCCGCTCGCAGAGCTCGAAGACGGTCGTCAGGTCGAGCGTCGTCATCAGCTTCAGCGCGATCACGTTCGGGAGGTCGCAGAGCCGGTCGAAGACGTCGACGACGACGTTGCTGGGATGGAGGTGGCGGAACTGCATGCCGTCCGTCGCCCAGAGAACGACGGCCAGCGAGGTCGCCTCGATCGCGGCCCGGTAGTACGCGTAAAGGTCCTCTGCCGTCTCCGCCTGGAAGGTGTGCGGCGGGAAGATCAGGGCGTGGGTACAGCCGGCCCCCTCGGCCACGCGGAGCTGCTCGATCGCCGCTTCGGGGGTGTCGCCGTGGATCGGGACGCCGACCGAGATGCGGCCGCCGGCCTCGTCGGTGACCGCCTCGAGGAAGCGTCGCGCCTCGTCAGGGCTCATCCCGCTCGCGACGGCGAACGCGGAGAAGCAGCCATGCTCGATCGTCCGCGAGACGTCGTGCCGGATGCCGTCCTCGTCGATGTCGGACAGGTCGGGCACGAACGACGGTATGAGGATGTTCTCGAAGCCGCGGAAGTGCTCGCGGGCCCAGGACTTGAGGTCGCTCGGCGCCGCGACGTCGCTAATCGACATAGTGAATTCCTCCGTGAGGGTGGGGGCGCGATTCTAGTGCGCGGTCGCGCCGGCGGCAAATCGCTCGGCCGCGCGGGTCGCGAGATCGGCGGTAAGAGCGGCATGCTCGGCGACGGCACGATCCGCGAGCGCGGCGTCGGCCCGGACGATCGCGTCGACGATCTCGTGGTGGGACTCGGAGTAGCGGCTCGTACGCCTCCACGGGGATCGTCGCTCGGATCGCGAGGTGGAGTTCCGTCTCCGCGAACTCGAGCAGGCTCGTGTAGAAGCCTCGCAGGATCGGGTTGGGCGACATGCCCGCGATCCGCCTGTGTGCGGATTGACGGCGCGCGCGCGAGAGTGCAGGATCGGAGGCGTGGCGCTTGACGCTGAGCTCCGACGGCGGCGCGAGGAGGTCGTGCTCCGGCACATCGAGCGCGAGAACGCTCACGACACCGAGGGCGTGATCGCGACGTTCACGACGCCGAGCTACGACGTGCCGGCCCTGGAGCACCTGAAGCCGGAGGGGCAGGCCGTGACCCATCCGGACGAGGTGTCGGTTCGGGCGTTCCTGAACGGGCTGCTCGAGCGGATGCCGGACCTCGAGGTCGTCGTCGACCGGCTGCACCACGCCGACGACGCGGTCATCGTCGAGGGCCGCAGCCTCGGCACCGATCCCGCCACCGGCCGCCGGACGAGCCTTCGCTGTGCGGTCTTCTACCGCTTCGACGGCGACCGCAAGGTCAACGAGACCGTCTACTTCGACAGCGCGACGATCCCGCGGCAGCTCGGCCTCGAAACCCTGCCCCTGTGAACGTCCGCCGGACCGGCTTCGCGCTCTACCGGCTCGAGGGCGACGGCGTGCTCGCGCTCTCCGCGCTGACGGGGGCGGAGGCGCCCGTGACCGGCGAGGAGTGGACGGCGCTGTGCGCGCTCCCCGAGCGCGAGTGGGCGGAGCGCGAGCTCGATGGGCCGGTCCGGGCGCTGGCCGACCGCGGGCTCCTCGTCGCGGAGGGTGCGGGAGGCGAGCTTGACGAGCTGCGCCGGCGGGACGAGCGGCTGACGGCGGACGCCTGGGGGCCGCTCTCGTCGGTCATGCACTTCTGTACGAAGCTGCGCGGGGTCGCGATGGGCGACCCGCCGATCACGGACGGGTTCGTCGAGGCGTTCGGAGTCGCGCCGCCGCACTTCAAGCCGCGGATGGCGGACGGGACGACAGTCTCGCTCGAGCTGCCGGACCGCCTCGATGCCTTCGACGAGGCGATGGCGGCGCGCAAGACCTCCCGCTTCCTCGACCCCTCGCGCGCTCTCACGGAGGCACAGCTCGGGGCGATCGCCGCCGACCTCTGCGCGGTCGCGGGCACGTTCCGGCAGCACGCGGCGTTCACCGCGATCCACCGCTCGACGCCGTCGGCCAGCGGCCTGGCGCCGCTCGAGTTCTACCCCGTCGTGCTCCGCGTCGACGGCGTCGCCCCCGGGATCTACCACTATCTCCCGGAGACGCACGAGCTCGAGCTGCTGCAGGTGCGCCCCGTCGAGCGGCTCGAGGCCGACGTGCGCCGGTGGGCGGTCAGCCAGGTCCACGTCGGCGACGCCGCGGTCGTCTTTCTCGTCTCGGCCCGCTTCGGGCGGATGTTCTGGAAGTACCGCTGGGCTGCGAAGGCGTACGCGGTGCTGATGATGGAGCTCGGCCACCACAGCCAGACCTTCTACCTGGCCGCCGCGCACCGGGGCCTCGCCGCCTTTTACACGGGCGCGATCAACGACTGGGAGATCGAGGAGGCGCTCGGCCTCGACAGCCACTCCGAGGGCGTGCTCGCGATGCTCGGCGCCGGCTTCCACGCCGCCGCGCCGATCGAGTGTGTGATCGACGGGTCGCCGCCGTTCGAGCTCGCGTTCGAGTCGTACTCACCGCTGGAGGCGCGATGACGGTCGCCGCCGAGGAGCTCACGGGCGCCGGGGTGAAGGCCTTCCCGCGCCTGTTCGAGCCGTTCGAGCTCCGCGGAGTGTGGCTCCGGAACCGGATCGTCTTCTTGCCGCACGTGACGATGTACGGCGAGCACGGGCGCCCCACGCGGCAGCACCGGTTCTACTTCGAGGAGCGTGCCCGCGGCGGCGCCGGGTTGATCGTCAGCGAGAGCCAGGTCGTGCACCCGACCGGCGGCCACGGTCGCTGCGTCCTCACCGACGAGAACGGGATGCGCGGCTGGCGGGAGACGATCGACGCGGTCCACGAGCACGGCTGCCGCTTCTTCGCCCAGCTCACCCACCACGGGCCGGAGGCGTTCACGACCACGACGATGCTCCCGCAGTGGGCGCCGTCGCCGGTCGCGGACCCCGCCGTCGGCGAGATCCCGAAGCAGATGAGCCACGCCGAGATCCGCGAGGCGCAGGCCGCGTACCGGGCCGGTGCCGGACGCGCGGTCGCGGTCGGCTTCGACGGCGTCGAGCTGAAGGTCGGCCACGACGGCCTCCTGCGCACGTTCCTGACGCCGTTCTACAACCGCCGTGACGACGAGTATGGCCTCGGCTCGGTCGAGGATCGGCTCCGCTTCGTCGTCGAGACGCTGGAGGGCGTCCGCATGGAGATCGGCGACGTCCCACTTGGGATCCGTTTCTGCCTCGACGAGCACATTCCGGGCGGGTACGGCCTCGACGAAGGCCTCGCGATCGTGGCCGAGCTCGCGGCGACGGGGCTGCTCGACTACGTCTCGGCCGACATGGGCACCTGGGTCAGCGTCGAGATGCAGGTGCCGCCGGCCGGCGTGCCGGAGGGCTACGCCGACGAGGCGACGGCCGCAGCGCGCAAGGTCACGGGCCTGCCGACGATCGCCTTCGGCCGGATCGTCAGCCCGGGCCACGCCGAGACGATCCTCGAAAGCGGCGGCGCCGACCTGGTCGGGATGGCCCGCCAGTTGCTCGCCGACCCGGAGTGGCCGCTCAAGGTCGCGGAGGGGCGGGCGGACGACATCCGCTTGTGCATCCACTGCAACCAGGAATGCGTCGGGCGGCTGATGCGGAACATCCCGATCTCGTGCATCCACAATCCCGCTGCCGGTCGCGAGGAGCGGCTCGGCGCGCGGACGCGGACGGCGGCAGCGCACGCACGGCGCGTCGTCGTCGTCGGCGGCGGCCCCGCCGGGCTGAAGGCCGCGGAGATCGCAGCCGCGCGCGGACACGAGTGCGTCGTGCTCGAGCGCGAGCCTGTCGTCGGCGGCCAGGTGGCGCTCGCGGCGCGCGCGCCGCACAACGAGGAGTGGGGCGAGATCGTCCACCACCTCGCGCGCCGGCTCGAGCGGCTCGGCGTCGAGCTGCGGACAGGCGTCGAGGCGACGGCGGCCACGGTGCTCGCGGAGCGCCCCGACGCGGTGGTGCTCGCGACCGGCTCGCGTCCCGCGCCGCCGCCGTTCCCGGCGGACGGGATGCGCGTGCTCGATGGGATCGACGTCCTCCGCGGCGACCTCCCCCGCGGGGAACGCGTCGTCCTGCTCGACCTCGCCCACCGCTACGAAGGCGCGGCGCTCGCCGACACGCTTGCCGCCGCGGGGAACGACGTGCAGTGGCTGACGCCTGCCCCTGCGGTGATGATCGACATGGACTGGGGCACGCGGCGCGTCGTGCTGCGGCGCCTCGCGGCGGCGGGCCTGAGGCGGGACGGGGAGACGACCGTCGTCGGCGCCGACGCCGGCGGCGTCACTGTGCTGAACGTCGGCGACGGTAGCGTCCGCCGAATCGAGGCGGTCGGCTGCGTCGTCGTCGCAGGCTGCCGCGCCGCCGACACATCTCTCGCTGCCGCGCTCGGCGGCGACGGGCCGGAGCTCCGAACGGTGGGCGACTGCGTCGCGCCGAGGCACGTCGCAATCGCCATCTACGAGGGCGAGCTCGCGGGGAGGGCGCTGTGAGCGCGGCGCTGGGGCTGCGGCGCATCCTCGTCGGCGGTCCGGTCGAGGGAATCCGGGGCGGAGGAGACCATAGCCGCGTGTTCGACACGGAGCCGAAGGACCTAACGATCGCCGTCGACGAGGGCGTACGGGCGTGACATACACCGCGCCCGTCGAGTCCGTCGCGCCCGACGCTCCCGCCGGGCAGCTGCTCCGTCGCGTGTGGCAGCCGGTCTTCGTCGCGCGCAACCTCCAGCCGGGCAAGCCCGTCCCGCTCCGCGTGCTCGGGGAAGAGCTCACCCTCTACCGCGGCGAGAGCGGCCGTCCCTACATCGTCGGCGCCCGCTGCCCGCACCGGTACACGTGGCTTCACACGGGCTTCGTCGAGGGCGAGGAGATCCGCTGCTTCTACCACGGCTGGAAGTTCGACGGCGTGGGGCAGTGCACCGACCAACCAGCGGAGAAATCGAGCTTCGCGGCGAAGGTCCGGATCCCGAGCTATCCCGCGCGGGAGTACGGCGGTCTCGTCTTCGCGTGGATGGGCACCGGCGACCCGCCCGAGTTGCCGCGGATCCCGGAGCTCGACGCCGACGGCGTCCGGGTGGTCGCGGGCATCCGACCGCCCGGCCTCTGGCCGGTCAACTACTTCCAGATCCTCGAGAACAACGTCGATCCCGTGCACACGTCCTTCGTGCACAAGGCGACCGAGCCGCACTGGGGGGAGATCCCCGAGGTGACGGCGAAGGAGACGGAGTACGGGCTCGAGGTGACCGCGACCCGCTCCGGCGTCCCGCGGCGGACGCGGTTCCACTTCCCGAACCTCATGCACATCACCATCTGGCTGATCTCGGACGAGGAGGTCGAGTTCGACCACTTCTTCTGGACGGTGCCGGTCGACGACGAGCACTCGATGTTCGTCTCGGCGACGGTGATCCCGGAGGCGCTCGCCGATCGCGTTCCGAGGGCGATGGCCGGTCGCGTGATGCCGGACGGGGCGCACATGGAGCTGATGACGGGGGCGCGCCGCCCGGAGTCGATCACGGAGGAGGACTACGTCGCGATGGTCGGCCAGGGCACCGTCGCCGATCGGACGAACGAGCGTCTAGGCCGCTCCGACGTGGCAGTCGTCAAGCTCCGCAAGCTCTGGGCGAACGCGATCGAGCAGCTCGAGCCGCGGCCGCCGGGAACTCCGACGCCGGGTCGCGACGACCGCCGTCCGCGCGTGCGCCGAGAGAACTGATCTTGTTCGCAAGAGGTATGTCAAACGGTTATCTCATACCGCCGGATCGGAACTTGACAGCTATATGGTTTCCAACGATCATCGCCGTCACGGTTCAGGTCGAACGGACAACGGAGGGATCATGAGGCTCAGACTGACGCTGCTCGCGGGCGTCGTGGCCGCCACACTCGCAATTGCCTATACCGCGGCAGCCTCGCCGACGGGGGCGGCGAAGGCGTCCGCGTCCGCGGCATGCAAGACGAAGGTGAACCTCGGCTTCTCGGAGCCGCTGCCGGATCCGAACTACGACCTCATCTACGGGATGATCGCCTCCGACATCAAGAAGGCCGGAGGCAAGACCCAGAAGACCCAGGCGAACCTCGACCCGAACAAGCAGATCGCCGACATCCAGTCGATGGTCTCGTCCGGCGTCAATGTCCTCGTCGTCGCGCCGGTCAATCCGCAGTCGGTGCAGCCCGCGCTCGACGCGGCGCGGGCGAAGGGCGTGAAGCTGATCGGCGCGGACGTCTTTATCGGCGGGCCGTACGCGACGAACATCGCCTCGAGCCCCTACGACGCCGGCTACGCGAGCGCGCATTACCTGGCGAGGAAAGTCGGCACCGGCCAGGTGGCGGCCATCCTCGCGCCGGGCTTCGCCGGGCCGGTGCTCTCCGCCCGCAACCAGGGCTTCCTCGACGGCGCTGCGAATTTCGGGCTCAACGTGGTCGACAAGCCCATCGCCACGGGTTTCTCGCCTGGCGACGGTGCCAGGCAGCTTGGGGCCTGGAAGGCGAAATACGGGTCGTCGCTGAAGGGCGTCTGGATCTTCAACGACACGCTCGCGCTGGCGGCGCCGTCCGTCTTCGACTCGAGCTTCTCCCCGACGCTCGTCTCCATCAACGGAGACCCACCGAACGTCGCGATGATCAAGAGTGGCATCGAATCGGCGGTCTGGAACCTCCATCCGGAAGCGCTCGCGCACGCCACCGCGTGGGCGGCCCAAAACGCTGTCTGCAAGGTTGAGATGCCCATGAACATCTATGTGCCGGTCACGCGCATCGACGCAAACAACGCGTCGAAGTGGGTTTCGTGGACGGATCTCCCGAAGTTGCCCTTCACGACGAAGATCTTCACGATCCACGGCAAGTCGTTCGTGAAGATCGGGAAGAACCCGTAGCGGCGTGAGCGACCGCGCGTTGGTTGGCGCGCGCGGGATCTTCAAGCGCTTCGGCGCAGTTCAGGCCCTCGCGGACGTCGATCTCGGCGTCCGCGAGGGCGAGATTCTGGCGCTGGCGGGCGAGAACGGCTCGGGGAAGTCGACGCTCGCCCGGATCCTCGCCGGGGTCATCCAGCCGGACGCGGGGACGATCGAGCTGGATGGGGAGCCCGTCGCGTTCGCGCGGCCGCGGGATGCGCTCGACGCGGGCATCGCGATCGTCACGCAGGAGCTGACGGCGGTTCCGCAGCTGTCGGTGGCGGAGAACGTCGTCCTGCCGGCGATCCGGCGGCCGGGCTCCTTCGTGAACCGCGAGGTGTTCGCGCGGGCGGCCGCGCCGCACCTCGCGCGCGTGGGGCTCGGCGACGTCTCGCCGCAGCAGCCGTTCCACACGCTGGCGCCGGGGCGGCGCGAGTTGGTCGAACTGGCGAAGGCGCTCGCCGTCGAGCCACGCGTCCTGATTCTCGACGAGGCGACGACGCGCCTCCCCGCCCCGGAGCAGCTCTACCGGCTCGTCGAGGAGCTCTGCGCCGAAGGTGCGGCGGTCGTCTTCATCGCGCAGCGGCTGCGCGAGATCCAGCGACTCGCGCACCGTGCGGTCGTCCTGCGCGACGGCCGCGTCGCCGGCGAGCTGCTGCGCGACGAGCTCGACGACGACGCGCTGACGCGCCTGATGGTTGGGCGCGAGCTGAGCGGCTTCTTCCACAAGGCGACGGTCGAGCCGGGCGGTGTGGAGCTCGCAGTGGAAGATCTCGTCACCGACCGGAGCCGCCACGGCGTGAGCTTGACGGTGCGGGCGGGGGAGATCGTCGGCGTCGCCGGTCTCGTCGGCTCCGGGCGAAGCGAGCTGCTGGAGACGATCGTGGGCGCGCGCGGCCGTCACGGGGGCCGCGTGCGGGTGGGGGAGCAGGAGCTGCGGAACGGTTCCGTCACGGCCGCGCTCGCGGCCGGCGTCGCGCTTGTCCCGGAGGACCGGCGCCACCAGGGGCTGGTGCTCGGCGCGCCGATCTACGAGAACATCGCCATGCCGGGTTGGCGCGGCATGTCACTCCGGCACGCGCAGCCCGAGCGCACGCGCGCGAAGCGGGCGGTGCGGCGGTTCGACATCCGCTGTGCGAGCGTCGACCAGGACGTCGCGACGCTCTCCGGCGGCAACCAGCAGAAGGTTGTCTTCGCGCGCTGCGCCGGGATCTCGCCGCGCGTGCTCTTGCTCGACGAGCCGACCCGCGGCGTCGACGTCGGCGCGCGCGAGGAGATCTACCGGCTGATCGCCGAGCTCGTCGAGCACGGGGCGGCGGTGCTACTTGTCACGTCCGACCTGCCCGAGCTGCTCGGCCTCGCGGACCGGATCCTCGTGCTCTGCGAGGGCGAGCTCGTCGGCAAGCTGAGCCGCGCGGAGGCGACCGAGGAGGCCGTCGTGCGGCTCGCGGCCGGCGCCACGCGGCTGGCGGCGGTGGCGTAGGTGTCCGGCGTGGCCGACGAGACACGCGTCGGCGACCCCGCCGACCGCGGTGCGCTCGCGCGGCGCGCGCTCGACGCGGCGAAGCGGATCGCGCTGCAGTACGCGGGCGTCGGCGTCGTCCTCGTCGCGATGATCGCCTACCTCTCCGCGACGCAGAAGAACTTCGCCACCTGGAACAACTTCAGCATCATCCTGTCCCAGGAGGCCGTGCTGATGGTGGTCGCCGTCGGACTCACGTTCGTGCTGATCGTCGGCGGGCTCGATCTCTCGATGGGCGGGATGCTCGGGCTGTCGGGCATCGCTACGTGGGAGCTGATCTCCCGAGGCGTCGCTGTGCCGCTGACGATCGTGATCGTGGTCGCTAGCGGCGTCGTCGTCGGCGCGCTGACGAACGGACTGCTGATCGCGAAGACGGGCCTGTCGTTCCTCGTCGTCACGCTCGGCACCGGCGGCGCGTTCACGGCTCTTGCGCTCGTGCTGACGCAGGGTCAGACGGAGTCGCTGCTCGGGAACGGGTCGCTCGCGGCGATCGGGTCGGGCGGCGTCGGCTCCGTCCCGTGGGTGGTGATCATCTCGGTCGGGCTGCTGGCCGTCAGCGCGCTTGTGCTCCGCTACACCGGCTTCGGGCGGATGATCTACGCGACCGGCGGCAACCAAGAGGCCGCCCGGCTGGCGGGCATCAACGTCGTGCTCGTGCGGCTCCTCGTCTACGGGATCGCTGCCGGGGTCGCCGCGGCGGCCGGCTTCCTCGAGTCGGCGCACCTGCAGGCGTCCGACCCGAACGCCGGGCAGCTCATCATCCTCAGCGCGACGGCCGCCGTCCTGATCGGCGGTACGAGCTTCATGGGCGGCAGTGGCACGATGCTCGGGACGTTCCTCGGCGTGCTCTTCCTCGGCGTCCTCTCGAACGGGCTGACGCGTCTCGACATCAGCTCGTACTGGAACGGCTTCATCACGGGCGTCGTGCTGATCTTCGCGCTGCTCGTCGACCGGCTCCGCTACCGCCGGCGCCGGTGATCGGTGACCTGCGCGAGCGGCGCTGGGCGACCGTCCAGGAGCACATCCGCGGCGAGGTGCACGGCGCCGACCTCGACGCCGCGGTCGCCGTCTTCGCTGACGGGCACGCGACCTACGACGTCGTCCCGCTCGAGTTCACGAAGGCGCCGGGGCAGGAGCTGACGCATCCGACGCCCGAGCAGGTACGCGCCCACCTCGCCGAGCTCACGACGGCGTTCCCCGACCTCGAGCTCGTCGTCGAGCGCGTCCACCATGCCGACGACGCCGTCATCGTCGAGGGCCGCCAGACCGGGACGCATCGCGGCGAGGGCTTGGGGCTGCCGCCGACCGGCCGCCGGATCGACGTCCGCGCTGCCGTCTTCTACCGCTTCGACGGCGACCGGATGACGAACGAGACGGTCTATTTCGACCTGGCCGCGCAGCTGCGTCAGCTCGGGCTGACCGAGATGCGCCTACTTGAAGAACAGGAATGATTTGAGCACAGATCGTCAATTGACAGCTATGACCACCGCGACGATCATCGCCGGGACCGGATCAACCAGAGGGGAGGCGAATCCATGAGTCTCGAAGACCTGAAGGGCTACTCCGTCCCGTTCTCGCCCGACGGGACCGTGCAGATTGCCGGGGGCCCGCCGTGGAACTTCGGCGTCGACGTCCTCGCCGTCCAGTACCGCACGGACCCCGACGAGATCGCGAAGCTCCTGCCGGAGCCGCTCGAGCTCTCCACGGAGGAGCCGGACGTCGCGTACGTCTGGTTCGGTGACTGGCAGGGCCTCTGGGCGGGCAACGAGGGCATGCTCGGCGTCAACCCGGAGCGCTGCCTGTACACCGAGTGCCTGATCGGCGTCCGCTGCTCCTGCGACGGGACCGAGGGCCAGCGCGTCGTCTACATCTGGGTCGACAAGGACTTCAGCCTCGCCCGCGGCTGGTTCATGGGCTTCCCGAAGAAGTTCGGCATGGTCGCGATGGGCACGACGAACCGGCACCTGCACGCGCTCAACCCCGGCATGCAGGCCTGCGGCCCCGGCTCGAAGTACGCGGCCGTCTGCGAGTCGCACGGCGAGCGCCTCGTCACCGCGTCGATCACCGTGCGCGAGCAGATCACGCCTGACGCACTGCCCAAGCCGTTCGGCACCGACCTCTTCCACACGATCCACTTCCCGAGCGCCGACGTGACCGACAAGAGTCGCCCCGTAGCGCACCAGTTGATCCAGACCGTCTCGAGCAACCTGTCCTTTGGCGAGATCTGGTCGGGCGACGGCGACCTCACGTACCACCCGGCGCTCTTCGAGGAGCACACGCGGATCGCGCCGAAGGAGATCCTCGGCGCCTACATCATCCCCGTCGGCTTCCGGATCGAAGGCACGAAACTCATCCACGACTACACGAAGGCGGACGATGCCGTTCCCATGGAAGTCCTTTCGTGAGTGGCTAGCGGACGAGGAGGCGGTCGACAACGTCGTCCGCTTTACGACTCCGATCAAGGCGGGAGACCCGAGCTCGATCGTCGATGCGGTGCCGCCGGAGCTCCGGGAGGAGCATGTCCGGATCTTCAACTGCGCCGGCGCGAACGGCAAGCAGATGGAGACCGAGCTGCGGGCGGCGTCGCGTTACCTGCACACGCTGCCGAACCGCCCGATCGGCATGATCGAGCAGCCGGTGAACAACCGGCCCGACATTCCCGTCGTGATCAACCCCTGGGCTACGCGGGAGCGAATGCTCCGGCTCTCCGGCGTCGCCGACAAGGAGGCGCTGACCGAGAAGCTCGCGAACCTGAAGAGCAACCTGATCGACCCCGTCGTCGTGCCGCGCGACCAGGCGCCGTGCAAGGAGGTGGTCATCCTCGGCGACGACGTGAACAGCTACGAGCAGCTGCCGCGGAACTGGGTCGAGTTCGAGACGGTGCCGTGGAGCCCGTGCGGCGGCGGAAGCTTCATCATCCACGACCCCGAGACGAACACGCACGACCTCGGCATCTGGCGCGCCGGCTTCTACGAGTGGGACGATGGCGATCCCGAGAAGCCGCTGCCCGAGGACAGGCGCAAGCGCTACATGTGCGCGGCGATGATCTACGACGGCCCGATCGCGAGCGACGGGGGCCGCTACTACCGCGACAACTTCCGGCGCTTCGACAAGCCGATGCCGGCCGCCTACGCGATGTGCCCGCAGCCTTCGATCGCCGCCGTCTCCGCCGTCCGCAGCGGGCTCGTCTGGCCTAAGGACGGCGTCGACGAGTACGCCGTCGTCGGCGGCTTCGACGGACAGCCGGTCGAGGTCGTCGAGGCCGAGACGATTCCCGGCCTGATGGTGCCGGCGAGCGCCGAGTTCGTGCTCGAGGGCGAATTCCTTCCCGAAGACTACTTCGTCCCGAAATACGCGGAGGGCGTCTATCAGGGGCACCTGCTCGGGAACCACCTGATGCCGGTCTTCAAGATCAACGCGATCACGCACCGGCGGAACCCGATGTGGATGACGACGTGGTCGGGCTCGGGGATGAACCACGAAGGTCCGCACACCGCGTTCGCGGACATCTTCTTCGAGGCCGAGGCGCTCCACTACCTGCGCGCGAACGACTACCTCGTGAAGGACGTCGTCTCGTACGACCTCGAGACGATCGTCGTGCAGACCGAGGTGGACGGACTCGAGAAGCCGCCGCATTACGGCAAGCAGGTGCTGACGGCGCTCTATGCGTGCCCGCACGGCTACATCGGGAACGGCTCGAAGTACTACATCTGTGTCGGCCCGGACATCGACCCGTACAGCCTTCGCGACGTGATCTGGGCTCTCGGGACGCGTGCGCAGCCGTCGCGGGACTCGATCCTGATCAAGGACGGCCTCTGCGCCTGGGGTGACCCGTCCGGGATCCCTGGCCCGCTGGGCTGGCGTGCGTACGGCCAGCAGGTGCTGATCGACGCCCTGATCAAGGTGCCCGAGCACCGCACCGAGTGGGAGCCGCGGAGCGAGCCACGCCAGTGGGAGCTCGACGCGATCGAGCGGATTCGGGCACGGGTTGCGGGTAGCGCCTGAGGTGGCGCTCGACCGGCACGAGTTCTTCGACATCATGGCCGCCCTCCCGACCGGGGTGGCGATCGTCACTGCGCTCGACGGAGACGGCCGTCCCCGCGGCTTGACCACGAGCGCCGTGACGAGCGTGTCGGCCGATCCTCCGATCCTGCTCGTGTGCGTCGATCTGGAATCGCGCACGCTGCCCGCGCTCAAGCACTCGCGGCGCTTCGTCGTCAACTTCATGCACTCCAACTGCGAGGACCTCTGCCGCGTCTTCGCCTCGAAAGCGGAGGAAAAGTTCGACGGGGTGTCGTGGCGGCCGGGGCTCGGCGGGATGCCGGTGCTGCACGAGCACGCGCTCGCGTGGGCCGAATGCGCGACGCGCGACGAGCTCGTCGTCGGCGACCACATCGTCTTCACCGGCCTCGTCGAGGCCGGCGCTGCGCCCGATCCGTCGCAGCTCCCGATCGTCTACTTCCGGAAGACGTTCATGTCGGGGCCGCGGACGACTCAGGTCGCGCTGCCGGCCTCCCCGTGATCGACCTCAGCCTGTCCGACGAGCAGCGGGCGCTGCGCGAGACGGCGCGCGAGTTCGCTCAGCGCGAGCTGGCGCCGGCGGTGGCGCTGGCTCGGGAGGCCGACGAGCCATGGCCCCTGCTCCGCGACGCCTACGCCCGGGGCTGCAAGCTCGGCTTTCAGTCGCTCCTCGTGTCCGCAGAGGACGGCGGCGTCGGCGCGTCCTGCATCGACGCGGCGCTTGTCTGGAAGGAGCTCGGTGCGGTCGACGTCGCGGCGGCCGCGTGCCGGCCGAGGACGTGGTCAGCGGAGAGGGGCAGGCCGGGATCGTACGCCTACGCCGACGAGCGCGTGAGCTGGGGCGTCCCGATCCGCCCCCACCAGGTCGTGGCACGTCGGCGTCGAGGGCTCGCAGGCCGAGTGCGAGGCGGGGAAGAGCTTCTGCGGCCTGGTGCGCAGGCTCGAGCGCGCTCCGCCCGCGTGGATGCTCGAGCGCGAGCTCCCCGCGATCGAGCCAAGTTTGTCGAGGTTAGAATCCGGCGATGAACGGGCCCTTCCTCATCACGACGCCGACCGGGACCACAGGACGGTCGGTGGTCGACGAGCTCGTCGCGGCGGGTGTCCGGGTCCGCGCCGGCATGCGCGACCCCTCGCGCGCCCGGCTCCCGCCCGGCGTCGAGGTGGTGGAGCTCGACTTCACGCGGCCGCAAACGTTCGGGGCGGCCGTCGCGGGAGTGGAAGGGATGTACCTGGTCCGGCCGCCGCAGATCGCCCGCGTCGGGCCGACTCTGAACGCGCTCGTGGATGCCGCTGGGGCGGCGGGCGTCGGGCACTGCGTGCTCCTCTCCGTGGAAGAGGCGGAGAAGAGCGACCGGATCCCGCACCGGCGCGCAGAGCTGCACCTCGAGGCGACCTCGCTGCGCTGGACGTTCCTCCGTCCCAACCACTTCGCGCAGAACCTCCTCGGGCCGTATCTCGGCGACGTGAAGCGCGGCGTCCTGAGGCTCCCGGCCGGCGATGGGCGCGCCGCGTTCGTCGACACGCGCGACATCGCCGAGGTCGCGCGCCTCGCGCTGCTCGATCCGGTCGCGCATGCGGGGAAGGCGTATCGTCTCACCGGCCCCGAAGCGCTCTCGTTCGGCGAGATCGCGGCGCTCGTGTCGGAGGCGACCGGCCGCGACGTCCGCTTCGAACCGATCTCGATTCCGGCGTACGCGTTGCACCTGTGGCGAACGGAGCGCGCCAGCCCGATCCGGATCGCGCTGCTCTCCTTCCTCCACGCCGGCATCCGCAAGGGCAACACGGCCGAGGTCGACCCGACGCTCGCAGAACTCCTCGGCCGGTCGCCGCGGACGGTCCGGGACGTCGTCAACGACTACCGCGAGCTGCTCGCGAGCTAGGAGGAAGGCGGCGCCGGGCGCGTCTCGCCGGTGACGGTCCGCACGGGCTCCTCGATCATCAGTCGGCTGGGCGGTCCACCGTACGGTGGACCGGACCAGGCGCTACCCGACCTGCTCCCGGGCCATCTGGTGCTCGACCATGTCGAGGTAGTCGCCGCGTGCCGGTGCGAACACGTCGATCCCGAAGGCCGGCTCGTCGCCGAGGACGCGCCCGATGTGCGGCACGTTGGCGGGGATGTAGATGACGTGCCCAGGGCCGAGCTCGTATGTCTCGTCCTCGTTGAGCGTCACCTCGACCCGCCCCGAGACGAGGAAGATCACCTGGTCGAACGGGTGGACGTCCGGCTTCCCGGCGACGGCGCCGCGGCCGGTCATCTCGCCGCTGAAGGGCTTCGCCCACGAGAACTTCAGCAAGGCGCCGTCCATGAGGACGCCGGTCTCCTCCATCATTCCGCCGAAGCGTGACTGGCGGGGGAGTGTGTTGACGTCGACGACGTAGGGCTGCGTGGGCATTGGGGGGTCTCCTCCCGGCGTAAGATGATTGACCGCACGCCGGTGCGATATGTACGCTCCTGCGTACGGCTTATTGCCACCCGTACACTAACTGACGCCCATGCCGGAGTCCAATTCTCGCCTGGTCCCTGCAGTCGACCGCGCCGCGCGCGTTCTCGGGATGCTCGAGGAGAGCGCGCAACCGCTCAGCATCTCGGATCTCGCCCGCCGCCTCGACGCGAGCAAGGGCAGCGTCCGGGAGGTGCTCGAGACGCTGCGTCACCACGGCTTCGTCGCCCGCGACGACGACTCCAAGCTCTACCAGCTCGGCCGGCGCCTGATCCGGCTCGGCGCTCTCGCGCGCTCGCGGGTGTCGACGGGAGTCGCGGCGATGCCGTTCCTCAAGCAGCTCGCCGACGAGAGCGGTGAGGCCGCGCTCCTGCTCCTCGTCCAGGAGGAGCGCCTCGTGATCAGCGAGAAGGCCGAGCCCGAGAACCGGATCCATCCGATGACGGTGGTCGCACAGACCGGCGCCAGCATCCCGCTGCTCGCCGGCGCCTGCGGCAAGGTCGTCCTCGCATACGGCGTCCACGCTGCGGAGCAGGCGGCCGAGGCGGCGCAGGTCGCCGGCGTACCGAGCGTGCTCACCGTCTCCGAGGAGGAGCTCGCCGCCGTGCGTGCGCAGGGATACGCGCTCGACGACGGCGAGTACCTCGACGGCATTCGCGGCACGTGCGCGCCCGTTTTCGACGCGAGTGGCGAGGTAGTCGGCCTCCTGCTCGTCTCCGGCCTCGCCGTCTCGATGCGGAGGGAGAACCTCGACTCGATTGGCCGCGCGACCGGGACCGCGGCCAGAGGCATCTCGGAAGCGCTCGGTGCCCCAATCCCGGCGAGTCCCGCGGAAGCCGCGACAACGACCTAAGGAGGAGCCGTGCCGATCGACAAGCGCGACCTGAAGGAGTGGGCCCGCGAGCACTTCCAGGGCTTCGAGAACGTCCTCATGCCCTCGTTCACGCCGGACCTCGCGGCCCTCGACGAGGGGGGGATCCGCCGCGACGTCCGCCAGTCGATCCGGCACGGGTTCTTCTCCACGCTCTGCTCCGTCGAGACCGGCCTCACGTTCGAGGAGAAGAAGCGCTTCCTCGAGATCGCGGCCGACGAGGCAGGCGGCGAGATCTCCGTGGCGCTCTCGCTTGCGGGGGACACGCTCGAGGAGAACCTCGCCCTGCTCGAGCACGCGGAGAAGGTCGGCTGCACGCATGGCCTGCTGAGCTACCCGCACAGCTTCAACCCGAAGTCGGATGAGGACGTCTACGCGTACGCGAGCGCGATCGTGGACGGGACGAACCTGGGCGTCTACCTGTTCGTCTCGGACAAGTTCGGCTTCCACCGCTTCCACCCGAGCGGGGTGCCGTTCGAGGTCTTCGACCGGCTGGCGGAGCGCGACAACGTCATCGCGATGAAGCTGGGCGGCTTCGATTCCGGGACGATCTTCCACTGCTTCGAGCGCTACGGCGACAAGCTGCTCGTCGCCACGCTGAACATCGGTCTCTTCCCGCTCACGGTCCGCCACTGGAGGCAGCAGTGGAGCGGCGCGTGGACGGTCGAGGCGCTCCAGACGCCGGAGCAGCCCTACGCGGTCGAGTACTTCGACCTGCTCCGGCAGGGACGCGAGGACGAGGCGATGCTGCTCTACTGGCGGCTCGCGCCGGCCCTCGGCGCGATGGCCGCGCGGATGGCACCGCTCGTGCCCACGGGCGCCTACCACTGGCCGCAGTTCAAGTACTACCAATGGCTCTCCGGCGGGAACGGGGGCATGACACGCAACCCGACCATGCGCCTCTTCCAGCGCGACCTCGATGCGATTAAGGGCGGCTTAAGGGCCGCGGGGCTGCAGTTGACGGACGACCCGGACGACGCATTCTTCCTCGGCCGCACGTTCGCGGAGCAGGCCGAGCCCGCCACGACCCACGCCTGAGAGAGGAGCGACGACAGATGACTGTGAGCCGCAACGAGCGCAAGGCGTGGGCCCGCGAGGCACTGCGTGGGATCGAGAACGTCACGATGCCGAGCTTCACGCCGGACTTCGCCGACCTGGATGAGGAGGGGATCCGCTGGGACGTGCGCCAGGCGAAGGCGCACGGCTTCACCTCGACGATGTGCGCAGTCGAAACGGGGCTGACGACCGATGAGGCGAAGCGCTTCATCTCGGTCGTCTGCGACGAGGCAGCCGGCGAGATCGGCGTCTCGTTCACGCTCCTGAACGACTCGTTCGAGCAGAGCGTCGAGCTGCTTCGACATGCGGAGACGGCCGGGGCGAGCCACGCGCTGCTCGGCTACCCGCAGACCTTCCGGCCGCGCGACGAGCAGGAGATCTTCGACGCGACGGCGGGACTGGCGGAGGCGACAAACCTCGGGCTCGTCATGTACGCGAGCGACAAGTTCGACTTCGGACGCTTCCACCCGAGCCAGGTGCCGTTCGACGCCTACGATCGCATCGCAGACATCCCGAACGTCGTAGCGATGAAGGTCGGCTTCATGGACCCCGCGATGACGTTCGAGGCGCTCCGCCGCTTCGGCGAGCGGGTGCAGGTCAACGTGGGCACGCCGTGGCTGATGGGGCTCTTCCCGCTTCTGCACCGCGAGTACGGCGTCCAGTGGTTCGGCGGCGGCGCCTGGGAGTTCTGGCAGTCGCCGGAGAAGCCCTATGTCGTCGAGTACTTCGACCTCGTCACGAGCGGCCGGGTGGAGGAGGCCATGCAGCTTTACTTCCGCCTCGCGCCGGCGACGGCCGCGGCGATGCAGGGCAGCCTCGGCCGGGGCGGCGACGTAGGGATGTACCACTGGCCGATGGGCAAGTACATCTCCTGGTCAGTCGGCGGGAACGGCGGCCTGACCCGCGACCCGGCGATGCGG
Source organism: Gaiellales bacterium (assembly GCA_038213135.1). Taxonomy (GTDB): domain Bacteria; phylum Actinomycetota; class Thermoleophilia; order Gaiellales; family Gaiellaceae; genus JBBQTQ01. The sequence continues at coordinate 3,064 of JBBQTQ010000017.1, read as the reverse complement.
CTCAGCCCGATGTTCATGCAGATGCGCAAGCAAGGGCTGCGCATGATCGGGATCGAGCCGCGCGAGCCCGACGACGAGTTCTACGCCGGCCGCGTGCGCTACCGGGCGAACGGAGCCTGAGGAGGCGCTCGGGGTCGTGATTCGCTACCTCGCTGTCCGGGTCGCGCTCGGGCTGGTCGCGATCCTGGGGGTCACGATGATCACTTTCATCGGCGAGCGGACGGCGGGGTCGCCGGTGCTCCTGCTGGTCGCGCCGACCGCGACACCGGCGCAGATCCAGGCGAAGAAGCACGAGCTCGGGTTTGACCGGCCGCTGCCCGTCCAGTACGCGATCTTCCTCGAGCACGCCGTCCAGGGCGACTTCGGGACCTCGATCAAGTTCGACGTGCCGGCGACGCAGCTCGTGAAGGAGCGGGTCGGCGCGACGCTCGAGCTGGCGGGGACGGCGTTCGTCCTCTCGCTCGTCGTCGGCGTCTTTCTCGGAACGCTGGCGGCCGCCTTCCGCGGCACAGTCGTCGACCGGGCGGCATCGCTGCTGGGCCTCGTCGGGCAGGCGATGCCGGGGTTCTGGGTCGGGATCATGCTGCTCCTGATCTTCGCCGTGAAGCTGCGCTGGCTTCCGGTCGGGGGCCGCGGCGGGCTCTCACATCTCGTCCTGCCCGCGGTGACGCTGAGCTGGTTCTCGATCGCGGCGTTCCTGCGGCTGACGCGGAGCGCGATGCTCGACGAGCTCGAGAGTGACTACGTGAAGCTCGCGCGCCTCAAGGGCGTTCCCGAGTGGCTCGTGGTCGGGAAGCACGCGCTCCGGAACACGCTCGTCACCGTCACGACGTACGCCGGGCTCACGCTGGCCACGCTCCTTGGCGGCACGGTGATCGTGGAGACAATCTTCTTCTGGCCCGGGATCGGCAGCCTGCTCACGTCCGCGCTGTACACGCACGACTACCCGGTGATCCAGGCGGGCGTCGTGCTCGTTTCGTTCACGTTTGTCGTCTGCAACCTCGGCGTTGATCTGCTCTACGGCGCCCTCGACCCGCGCATCAGGTACGGGAGGGCGGCGTGAGCGCGGCGGCGCAAAGCCCCGACCTGTTGCTCGAGGAGCACCGCGGCCTCAGCGGTGGGCGGCTGCGCCGCGTGCCGTGGCTCCCACTCCTGCTCCTGTCGCCGCTCGTCGTGTTCGGCGTGTTCGGGAAGCTGATCGCGCCCTACGACATCTCGAGCTTCGACCTCGGAACGACGCTCACCCCGCCGGTCTTCATGCACGGCGGCAGCTGGAGCCATCTCCTCGGCACCGACCCGCTCGGCCGGGACACCCTCAGCCTCCTGATCGTCGGCGCCCGCGCGTCGCTCGTCATCTCGCTCATCGGGGTTGCGCTCGCCGGGGTCGTCGGTGTCCTGCTCGGCGTCTTCTCTGGCCTCGCCGGAAGGGCAGCCGACGAGCTCGCGATGCGGCTCGTGGACATGCAGCTCTCCGTGCCTCCGATCCTGCTCGCGGTACTGCTCGCAGCGGCGCTCGGGGGCGGTCTGCGGACGCTGATCGTCACGATCGCGGTCGCCTTCTGGCCCACCTACGCGCGCATCGTCCGCGGCGAGACGCTCGCGCTGAAGGAGCGCGGCTTCGTCCAGCTGGCGATCGTCGCCGGCGCCTCGAAGCTCCGCATCGCGCGCCGGCACCTGCTGCCCAACCTCCTCAGCTCGATCGTCGTCGTCGCGACGCTTCAGTTGGGCGCGGCGGTCGGCGTCGAGTCGGCGCTGTCCTTCCTGGGCCTCGGGGTCTCGGCGCCGAACACGTCGTGGGGGCTGATGATCGCGGACGGGAAGGGCTACCTCGACACCGCCTGGTGGGTCGCGACCTTCCCGGGGATCACGATCGCGGTGACGGTGCTCGGGGCGAACCTCCTCGGCGACTGGCTCCGGGACGCACTCGACCCGAAAATGAGACGCGGATGAGGCGCGAGCCGGTTCTCGAGGTTCGCGACCTGACGACGCGGCTGCGCACGCGGTCCGGATCGTTCGCGGCCGTCGACGGCGTCTCGTTCGAGCTCGCGCCGGGCGAAGCGCTCGCCCTCGTCGGGGAGTCCGGGAGCGGCAAGAGCATGACGTGCCTGTCGCTCGTCCGGCTGCTGCCGGCAGCGGTGGAGGCGACGTCGGGCTCGGTTGAACTCAACGGCGAGGAGCTGATGACGAAGTCCTCCGCTCAGATGCGCCGCATCCGCGGGCGCGACCTCGCGATGATCCTGCAGGACCCGCTCGAGTCGCTGAACCCGGTGCTCTCGATCGGCAGACAGGTCGCTGAGTCGGTGCGACTCGACTCGCCGCGTCCTTCGCGCGCCGCAGTGCGCGAACGGGTTCTCGAGCTGCTCCGCCGCGTTCGGATCCCCGCTGCCGAGCAGCGGCTTCGCGCATATCCCTTCCAGTTCAGCGGTGGCATGCGGCAGCGCGTGACGGCCGCAATCGCGATCGCCCGGCAGCCGAAGGTGCTGATCGCGGACGAGCCGACGACGGCGCTCGACGTCACGACGCAGCGCCAGTTCCTCGACCTGCTCGACGGGCTTCGTCGGGAGGACGGTCTCGCGCTCCTGCTCGTCACCCACGACCTCGGGATCGTCGCCGAGACCTGCGACCGTGTGGCGATCATGTACGCGGGCCGGATCGTCGAGCACGGCGACGTCGAGCGCGTCTTCGCGAGGCCGGCTCATCCCTACACCCGCGCGCTGCTCGAGTCGCTCCCGGAGATCGGCGACGAGCGTCTGCAGCGGCTTCCCCAGATCGCAGGCGAGCCGCCGGACATGCACGACCTCCCGCAGGGCTGCCGGTTCGCGCCGCGCTGCCCATTCGCGCTGCCCCGCTGCTGGAGCGACTACCCGCCCGAGACCCCGCTCGAGGACGGAGCCGTCGCGTGCTGGCTCGCCGTCGAGGGCGTGGAGGCGGCGTGAGACGCCCTGTGTCAACCCTTGGTGGTGGTGAGCCGTTGCAGGTTGCCGTGCAGGGAGGGGTTGTAGGGGGTGCCGTCTTGCCACATTCGCCACATGACGCGGAGCCAGGCGCGGCCGAGGATGCGGAT
>JBBQTQ010000016.1:0-37109 GCA_038213135.1 Gaiellales bacterium | reverse complement strand
TCGTCGAGCGAGGGCTGGTGCAGCTCGAGGTTCGCGACGTGGATCCCCTCCGCGTCGAGCGCGCGCACGATCTCGGCGAGGCCGACCTCGCCAGCCGAGCAGCGCACTGCGACGGTCCGCGGGGCGCCGGCCGTCGGCGCGTAGCTGACCTGGCAGGAGGAGTGAGACGCGTCGACCGCAGCCAGCGTGCACGTGTCGGCGGGCGAGAACGTGCCCGCGCCGTCCGAGCTAAAGCTGACCGAGCCGGTCGGCGCGCTCGGCGGAGCCGGCGGCGGTGTCCGTCACGGTGACCGTGCACACCGTCGCCTGACCGACCGCCCGGACGGCCGGGACACAGCTCACCGTGGCCGAGGTCGAGCGGCCCGCGGCCGACGCAATCTGCGGCGCAATCGCAAGCAGGAAACCCGCCAGCAACGCGAGCGCACCTGCCCGGGGGCTGTTGAATCGCCGGGCCAACGCGCCGGCTGAGCGAATCCACGAGAACCTCATAACCCCCCGCCTCCGACCACGCAGTACGAAAAGCGACCGTATCGCTCGCCAGGCGGCCTGTCAATTACGGCCCAAACGGGCCGCGGCGAACCGCTATGCCCCCGGCCGGAATCGAACCAGCGCACGCGGTTTAGGAAACCGCTGCTCTATCCACTGAGCTACGGGGGCTTTCCCGGGCGTCACTCTAGCCCGCCCCTTCTCTCGAGATCCGGCGCGAAGAGGTCATAATCGACCGCCTCGACCTGAGTAATGGAGGGAGGAGACGATGCGAGCAAGGCTATTGGCGGGCGTCGTGGCAGGCGTGTCTCTCGCGCTGCCGGCGGGGGCCGGCGCTGCCTACGATTACGCGCGCTTCCAGAGCCCGACCGGCAACATCCGCTGCGCCTACCGGAATCAGGTGGGTGTGGGCTGCACGACGCTCAACAACGGCGAGGCGGTCTTCCTGCGCTCGTTCGACCGGGCGTACTACCTCCAACGCTATTCGCTGAACATCCCGGCCGGGCCGACGCTGTTCTACGGCCAGACCTGGGGCATCTCGAGCTTCCGGTGCCAGTCGCAGTCGGCCGGGATGAAGTGCTGGAGTACCGTCACCGGACACGGCTTCTTGATCAACCGCGACACGCAGAGGATCTTCTAGCAGCCGGTCGACCGGGGTGGGTAGCTCGTCCGGCCGATGGCGACGCGGTCGCGCCGCGCGAGGCGCGCCAGGGCGGCGCGATAGACGGTCATGTCGGCGTGCGTCCAGTCGCCGTGGGTCTGGCAACGCCAGGCGGAGTAGAGCTCGTGGTGGTACGGACTGGACAGGCTCTCGTTGTGTCCGATCACGTCGCGGAGCTGGATGCCGTAGGTCTGCATCAGCCAGACCGTCAGCTCGAGCGAGGCGGCGAGCTGCGCGGGCCGTCCCAGGATCTCCGCGTCGCTGGTGCCGACGTGCTCGATGCCGATCGCCGTGTAGTTCAGTCCGACCGTGTGCCGACACATCACGTTCGTCGGCACGAGCTGATAGATCGTCCCGTCGCTGTCGATGATGAAGTGGGCGCAGACCCCTGGCAGCTCATGCAACTCCGAGTCGGCGACGTCGGCCGCGAAGGTCGACCAGGCCGAGGAGAAGCTCTCCGAGGCCGTGTAGTGCTCGACGATCACGTGCGGGCTCAGATGCGAGGTGTACGTGCCGTAGTGGCGCTTGGCGTACGCGGCCATCTCGGCGAGACGCTTCGGGCCGTAGTCGATCGGCCGCTGGACGATGTGCGGCTGCGGCGCGGAACGGACGGACGCGCCGATCGAGCTCACGGCCGCGACCGTCGCCAGAGCCGCGACGGCGAGGACCCCGCAAAGCCGCCTCATGCTGCCAAGGTACCAGCCGCTCAGCGGGACAACGTCGCGCGCAGGAAGAAGCCGAGATTGGCCGGCCGCTCGGCCAGGCGGCGCATCAGGTACGGGTACCAGTCGGGGCCGAAAGGGGTTGCGACGCGGACGGTATGGCCGCGCTGGGCGAGGCTCGTCTGCAGCGCGGGCCGGACGCCGTACAGCATCTGCAGCTCGAAGCGCTCCTTGGGGAGGTTCTTGCCCAGCGTGTAGTCGATGAGCGTTTCGTCGTGGGTCGCCACCGCCGTGTAGCCCTCGGACTCGAAGGCGATGTCGAGCAGGCGCCGGTAGGCGGCGTCCACGTCCTCCTTGGCCGGGTAGGCGATGTCCGGCGGCTCGAGGTAGGCGCCCTTCACGATCCGCAGGTTGGGGCGCAGAGGCAGGAGCGAGCGAAGGTCTTCCTCGGTGCGGTAGAGGTAGCTCTGGAGGACGGTGCCGACGTTGTCGAGTCTCTCCTCTCGGAGCGCACGGTAGATGCGTAGCGTCACCTCCACGAACGCCGACTGCTCCATGTCGATCCGCACGAAGTTGCCGACCTCGGCCGCGTGCCGGACGACGCGGGCGACGTTCTCGAGCGCCAGGCCCTCGTCGAGCTCGAGGCCCAGGTGGGTCAGCTTCAGCGCGACGTGGCACTGGAGCTGCTCCGCGGCGAGCCGGTCGAGAATCGAGAGGTACTCGGCCGCGACACTCTCGGCCTCGGATCGGTCGTGGACGCTCTCGCCGAGTAGGGTCGTATTGGCCACGAGGCCGCGCTGGTTGAGAGCGCGCAACACCGGGACTGCCTGATCGAGCGTCTCGCCTGCGACGAAACGCGCGGCGCCGAGACGCATCCCGTGCTTGCCGACGAAACGGCGAACCCGCGGGCTGTCCGCCGCAGCGAGGATTCCGCGCCGGAGCACCTGCTCGACAGCTCCGCGCTCTGCCACGCGGGCACGATACTCCGGTACCCTCGGCCGGTGATCCGCGAGCTGCTCGCAGAGCGCGCCGGCGGCGAGTTCGAGCTGCACGCCCGGACGATCAACCCGCAGTTCGTGCGGATGCTGCGCACGATCGGGTTCGACCAGCACTGGGCCCGCGGCGAGGGTCAGTACCTCTACGACGCCGAGGGCAATCGCTACCTGGACATGCTCGGCGGCTTCGGGATGTACAACCTGGGCCGCAACAACCGAGGCGTCCGCGATGCGCTCGTCGAGGCGCTCGGGCTCGACCTGCCCGGGAAGGTGGCGATGGGGCTGACGCCTTTGGCGAGCCTGCTCGCCGAGGAGCTGTTGCGGCGGGCACCGCAGAGTCTCGGCCGAGTTCTCTTCTCGAACTCGGGCACGGAGGCCGTCGAGGCGGCGATCAAGATCGGCCGGACGGCAACGGGCCGGTCTCGTGTCGTCTCGGTCACCGGCGGCTTCCACGGACTGACCCTCGGCTCACTCTCGACGTCGGGGGCCGACGCGTTCGGCGCGCGCTTCCAGCCACTTCTCGCGGGCTTCTCGCAGGTGCCCTGGAACGACCTCGACGCTCTCGAGGCGGCGTTGCGCGACGAAGACGTCGCGCTGTTCGTGGTCGAGCCGATCGTCGGGCACGGCGCGTACTTCCCGGCCGCGGGCTACCTCGCCGGCGCGCAGGAGCTCTGCCGCCGCTACGGCACGCTGTTCTGCGTCGACGAGGTGCAGACCGGCTTCGGACGCACGGGCAAGCTGCTCGCGCTCGAACACTGGGGGCTGGAGCCGGACATCCTGACGGTGGCCAAGTCGCTGTCGGGCGGGTACGTGCCGACCGGGGCGACCCTTTTCCGGGCCGAGGTCTTCGACCGGGTCTTCGACTCGATGGAGCACTCGGTGGCGCACGGATCGACGTTCTCGCCGAACGACCTGGCGATGGTCGCGGGCCTGGCGACGCTGCGCATCCTCGACGGGGAAGGGCTCGTCGAGCGCTCGGCGCAGCTTGGCGCGCTGCTCCTCGAGCGCACCAGGCCGCTCCTCGAGCGCTACGAGGTCGTCAAGGACGTCCGCGGCCTCGGGCTGATGTGGGCGATCGAGTTCGGGCAGCCGGAGCGCGGCTCGCGGACGTTCAAGACGATCGAGCGGCTGCAGCGCGGGATCTTCTCGCAGCTCGTCGTCGTCCCGCTCTTCAAGGAGCACCGGATCCTGAGCCAGGTCGCCGGGCACGGCCTGAACGTCGTGAAGGGGCTGCCGCCGCTCGTGATCGGCGAGGAGGACATCGAGTGGTTCGCGACTTCGCTCGACGCGGTGCTCGCAGAGGCGCAGCGCCTGCCGCGCGCCTTCGGCCGCTTCTCGGCGCAGGCCGTGCGAGCGGGCCTGCGACGCTAGAGATCGTCCGCTCGAGCCACGTCCGGGGTCAGACCCCGGACGTGTCCGTTTGAGCTCAGATCTCGCTGACCTCGGCGTGCCGCTGCTCGATGCAGGCGCGCGCCCAGAGCTCCGCTGCGTCGACCAGCTTGGTCGCATCGGCGAGCGGATCGGTGACGACGATCCGCACCTGATGGAGCTGTGCCTCGCTCGCCTCGCCGAACTCGTAGCGGTTCTCGGCGACGATCTCGACCTCGTCGACCTCGAACTTCAGCCGTTTCGCGAGCTCGTCGATCTCGGCTGAGGTGGCCTCGCGGCCGGCAAAGATCCCGAAGTTCACCCGGATCTCGAGGTGCGGCGTCTCCAGGTCCTCGGCGACGAATGCGATCGGAAACTCGATCTCCATGGGTTCAGAGTGCCCGACGGGCCGGTCGGCCTAACCCTCCCGGGGTTCCCAGCGGAAAGCGCGCAATGCCACGATCGCCGCGAAAAGGCCCCAACCAGCCACGATTACGACCGATTTCGGCTGATCCCAGATCTCCTGGTGGCGCAGCATCACGTCTCGCACGAGCCGGATGAAATAGGTCAACGGCAGCACGTCCGCGATCCCGCGCAGGAACTGCGGGAACGAGTGGGGCGAGAAGAACGCACCGGAGATGAAGCTCATCGGCAGGTAGATCGCGTTGACCACCGCCGACGAGCCCTCGGCCGAGCGAACCGCTGCAGTCAATGCGAGGCCCATCGCGGCGAAGGCGACCCCGCCGAGCAGCAGGGTGAGCACGAGCGAGACGATCTGGTGCGGCCACGGAACGCCGAAGAGACCCCGTCCGAGCAGGACGAGAGCGATCGACTCGAGCGCGTAGACGAAGAGCGTGGAGCCGAGCACCGCGGTGATGTAGGCCCACGCCGGCAGCGGCGTTCCCCGCAGGCGCTTCAGGATCCCGCCCTCCCGCCGGATCACTAGCGTGATCGCGAGCCCCGCGAACGCCGTGGCAGCGACGCCGTAGCCGAGCATCCCGGCGAGCAGGTAGCTGGAGCCTTTGAGTCCCTGGATCCTGTCGCTGCCGTAGACCGAGCCGAGCAGGACGAAGAACACGATTGGCAGCAGGAACGTGAAGAAGGCGAGCTCGCGGCTGCGCCAGAAGAGCTTTTGCTCGCCGCGTAGCTCATGCCAGAAGAGCGTCATGCCTCGTCCTCAGTCAGCGAGAGGTAGACCTCTTCGAGCGTCGGCCGGCGCACCTCGAGCGCCTCGAGCTCGAAGCCGTCGGCGAGCGCCTGGCCGGTGAGCTCGTGCAGCGTGCGCGTCGGCTCGTCCGTCTCGACGACGACCTCGTTTCCGTCGCGGCGGTACCGGATCTCCGTCATGGCCTTCTCGGGAGTCAGCTCCGAGGGCTTGCCCATGGCCACGATCCGGCCCTCGCGGAGGACGGCCACCCGGTCGGAGAGCTGCTCGGCCTCGTCGAGGTAGTGCGTGGTCAGCAGGATCGTCTTGCCGAGCGCGCGCAGCGCGCGGATCGTCTCCCAGGCTGCGCGCCGGGCGGCCGGGTCGAAGCCGGTCGTCGGCTCGTCGAGGAAGAGCAGCTCGGGGTCGCCGATCAGCGCCAGAGCCAGGTCGAGCCGGCGCTTCTGCCCGCCGGAGAGGGTGCGGACCCGGGCGTCGCGCTTCTCCGCAAGGCCGACGAGCTCGATCACCTCGCCCGGGCTGCGTGGCTCGCTGTAGTAGCCCGCGAAGAGCGCCAGATGCTCCTCGACGGTCAGGTTCGGGTACATCGCGGAGGACTGCAGGACGACCCCGATCCGCTCGCGCCACTCGCTGCCGGCGCGCTGGGGGTCGATCCCGAGCACCTCGACGTCCCCGCTGTCGCGCTTGCGATAGCCCTCGAGGATCTCGACGGTGGTCGTCTTGCCGGCGCCGTTCGGGCCCAGCAGGCCGAAGACCTCGCCGGCCTGGATCTCGAAGGTGACGCCCCGCAGCGCCTCGTAGCTGCCGTAGACCTTGTGCAGGTGCGAGACGACGATGGCGGTCGTCACGAGAGCTCGATCACGCACATGCCCGCGGTCGGGAAAGGCGGTTCCTCGCCGCCCTGGAGCGAGGCGGCGATCCGGCCGCAGTCCGGCTGGTGGCCGACGACGACGACGTGCTGGCCGCGGCCTTCGACGGCCGACCGCAGATCGTCGGCGTCCGCGCCTGGCGCGAGCCGCTCGTCCGTTTCGTTGCTCGTGCCAGTCGCTCGGGCGATCTCCTCACCGGTCTCCCGTGCGCGGAGGAGGGGGCTCGTGAGCACGGTGTCCGGGCGGATTCCGCCGGCGGCGAGCTGCTTCCCGAGCGCGCGGGCCTGCTCACGCCCGGCGGAGGTCAGGGGTCGCAGGTCGTCGGGCTCTCCGGGGGCCGCGGAGGCATGGCGCACGAGGTACAGGATCACCTCGCGGAATCTAGAGGGTCAGTCGCTAGCGGCTGCTGGCGAGCTGGAGCCCGGAGAGGCCGCCGACGACGAGGGCGATCAAGATCGGGGTAAGCACATACATCATGCTCCTTAGCTTACCTACAGCCTTTGCACTGTTACAAAGTCCGTACCCCTGGCGGGATTTAGGCGCATCTAAAATACGGAGCCGTGACCTCCGCTCCGCTCAGCGAGACTGCGCAGGACTATCTGAAGGAGATCTACAAGCTGCAGACCGAGTCGGGTCGCGCGGTCACCTCGGCGATCGCCGAGCGCCTCGGCGTGGCACCGCCGTCCGTCACCTCGATGCTCAAGAAGCTGGCCGCCCTCGGACTCGTCGAGCACGAGCCGTACCGCGGCGCCCAGCTCACGAAGACCGGCGAGAAGGCGGCGATCGAGGTGATTCGCCACCACCGCCTGCTCGAGCAGTACCTCTCGGAGACGCTGGGCCTGCCGATCGAGGCCGTGCACGCGGAGGCCGACCGCCTCGAGCACGCTCTCTCCGAAGACCTCGAGGCGCGGATCGACGAGTCGCTCGGCTTTCCGACGCACGATCCGCACGGCGATCCGATCCCGGACGCGTCCCTGAAGCTCTCGCCCGCCGACCTGCGGGTGCTCTCCGAGCTCGAGCCGGGCGAGGAGGCTACGGTTCGGCGCGTGCCGGACGGCGACGAGCAGCTCCTGCGCTATCTCTCGAGCCTCGCGCTGCTGCCGGGCGCACCGGTCGTGCTCGTGCGCGCGGCCCCGTTCGGCGGTCCGGTCACGGTCACCTCGGGCGGCGAGGAGCACGCGATCTCGCTCGAGCTGGCCGCCCAAATCGGAGTCGGATGAACGAGCCGCTGACGATGGGGAACGCGGCGAAGCTCTACTGCCTGGAGCGGGTCGACGAGCTGGCGGACAGTCGCGAGTCGCTTCGGGTGATCGACCTCGGGTGCGGAGACGGTTCGAACTTCACGCGCCTTCTGCAGCGCCATCGGCACGTCCGCTACACAGGGGTCGAGCCTTCGGCGCGAGCTTGCGAGCGGGCGAAGGCCGAGCTGGACGGACTCTCGGCGGAGGTCGTGAACGCACCGGCGTACGACCTCGACCTGGAGCCGGCCGACGTCGTGGTCTCCTTCAGCGTTCTGGAACACGTCTATCGACGGCTTCCGTACCTTCGCTGCGCCAAGCGCCACCTGGCTCGGGACGGCCTCTTCCTGATCAACTACGACGCCGGACACTTCGTCAACGGACGGCAAAGCGACCGCTGGAAGACACGGATCGGCGGTCTGCTCGCCCGCTTCGGCTTGGAAGGCAAGTACCAGGCACCGGTCGGTGAGAAAGAGTTCAGCTCGCTCAGCTCGGAATCGGGTTTCCGGATCGTGGAGGAGAAGGTGTTCAACACGGACCTCAAGAGCGTCTACAAGGTGGTCCCGGAGGGACGGCGCGCCGAGTACATGCGCCGGTGGCTCGACTTCGAGCTGTACGTGAACGAGCTCGGGATCCCGTACACGGACGAGCTGGCGCCCGTCTTTCGCACGCGGAACTTCGTCCTCACGCACGCCGCGTGACCGCCTTCCGCTACGTGGTCGCCGATGTCTTCACCGATCGGCCGCTCGAGGGGAACCAGCTCGCGGTCTTCACCGACGCGCGCCTCATCCCCGAGGAGTTGCTGCAGCCGCTCGCCAAGGAGATGAACTTCTCCGAGACGGTGTTCGTGTTCCCCGCGGAGGCCGACGGCCACGTGCGGCTCCGGATCTTCACGCCGCATGACGAGCTGCCCTTCGCCGGCCACCCCTGCCTCGGCAGTGCGTTCGTGCTGGCTGCGCCGCTGCAGCTGGAGGAGATCAGGCTCGAGACGGGCGTGGGGGTGATCCCGGTGCGGCTCGAGCGGGACGGCCAGCGGATCGTCTTCGGGCGCATGGCGCAGAAGGTGCCGACCGTGCGGTCGTACCCGGATCCCGAGGGCCTGCTGGCTGCGCTCGGGGTCGAGCGCTCCGAGCTTCCGATCGAGGTCTACGACAACGGTCTCGAGCACGTCTATATCTGCCTGCGCTCGCCCGAGGAGGTGGCTGCCGTCCGCCCGGACTTCGAGGCCTTGAAGGGGAACGGCATCCTCGGCACCAACTGCTTCGCGGGCAGCGGGACGAGCTGGAAGACGCGCATGTTCGCGCCCGCGGACGGCGTCGCGGAGGATCCTGCGACCGGCTCGGCGGCCGGCCCGCTCGCCGTTCACCTGGCGCGGCACGGGTTGATTCCGTTCGGCGAGCAGATCGAGATCTCGCAGGGAGTCGAGATCGGGCGGCCCTCGACGCTCTACGCGACGGTGACCGGCAGTGCGGAGGCGATCGAAGGCGTCGAGGTCGGCGGCTCGGCGGTGATCGTCGCGCGCGGCGAGTTCCGCCTTTTGAACATCACCTGAGCGCGACGGCCTCGATCTCAGGCAGCTCCGCGGGGAGCGCCGACCAGAAGCGGCCCCCGTCGCGGGAGACGTAGAGCCGGTTGCGCGCCGCATAGACGATCACGTCCGGGTCGTCCGCGATCGCGACGGCTCGGCCGCCGGGGAGCCCGCGGCCCGACTCCCGCCAGGTTCGGCCCGCGTCGTGCGAGACGACGAGCGGCGGCTTCGTGTCGACCACGGCGACGACCGTCGAGCCCGACTCGGCCGCGGCCAGCACAAGTGGCAGCGAGACTGGAACCGGCGGGGGCTGGGTGAGCTTGCGGCCCTCTTCGAAGCCGAGCACGAGCTCCTCGTCGAGGTCGATCTCGACGACGCCGTCGGCGGTCTGCACGGCCGCGATCATGCGGCGCGGCCGACGAGCAGGTCGCCGACGAGGGCTGTCGCGCGCTGGGCGGCCGCGACCGGGGAGAACCGGGTCGCGCGGCAGGCGAGATAGACCGCGGCGAACGCGTCACCGGCTCCAGTCGGATCGGCGGCTCGCGGTCGGGCCGGCACGTGCTCCACCAGGCCGTCCGCGTACACGATCGACCCGCGCGAGCCGAGCGTGACGACGATCTCGGGCACTCCCAGGTGGCTGAGCGTGCGCTCGTCGAAGCCGCCGACGAGCAGCTGCGCCTCGTCTTCGGCCAGCTTGAGGATCGAGACGTGCCGCAGCACCTCGGGGTCGTAGTGCGGGTCGAGCTGCAGCGGACCGACGGCGGATACGCGGGCGAGGCCCTGTCCGTCGAGCGACAGGCGCCGGCCGCGCGCGAGCGCGGCGATGGTCTCCGGCGGGAAGTCGCTGCGCAGCAGCGGGGCGACGTGCACCCACTCGACGCCCCGGAGCGAGTTGCGCACCCAGCCGAGGGCGTCCTCCGCAGCCCAGGGCTCCGAGATCGCCTCGACGGCGAGGCGGCGTTCCTCGCCGTCGTAGTCGAGCGCAAAGGCGGTCGTCGGCTCGCCCGGCCGCCAGCGGACGGGCAGGCCCAGCCGGACGAGTGGGGGCAGCAGCTCGCGGCGGTCGTCGACGCTGCTTCGCGTCACGATCACGCCGAGCCGGCCGAAGGCCCGCAGCCCCCGCGCGCAGTGGAATGCCCCGCCGCCCGTGCAGGGCGGCCCGCCGTCGATCCGGTCGCGCGAGAGGTTGCCGACGATCCCGATCGGCCTCATTGCGAATGGAGGAGGGCGGCCCGCCGGTAGCGGAGCGATGCGAGCGCCGCCAGGCCGAAGGCCGCCGCGAAGCTCGGCAGCGACGCCGTGAGCCCCGCGTGGCCGGGATTCGTGTGCGCGACGAGGGATGTCCACCAGCCGGGGCCTTGCGGAGAGAGCCACTGGTAGAGGCCAAAGCCGACGACCCACGCGCCGATCTGCTCGACGCGCACCGCGGGCGAGCGGAAGACGTCGTCGGCCGTGTAGTGGGCTCCGGCGAGCAGCCAGTCCGCGAGCAGCACGCCGAAGAGCGGCACGAAGACCGAGCCGAGCAGGAAGAGGAAGGTCTCGTAGTTGCGCAGGTCGATCACGATCGCACCGATCGTCGCCAGGCTGCCGACGATCACGATCAGCAGGCGCTGCGAGACGCGCGGCAGAACGTTCTGGATCGAGACGGCAGTCGAGTAGATGTCGGCGAATGCCTCGTCGCTCTCGTCCACGGTCAGCGCGAGCAGCGCGAGCACGCCGGCGCCGCCCGCGGCCACAGCCGCCGGGATCTGCTCGGGCACAGAGATGTGCCGCGAGAGCACGAGCAAGCAGCCGATCGCGAAGCACCACAGGGTCGGCACGAAGTAGCCGATGCTCGTCCCCCAGAACGCGCCCTTGCGGGTGCGGCAGAAGCGCGTGTAGTCGGCGGCCAGGGGCGTCCAGGACATGATGCTCGCAATCACGAGGTCGACTCCCTGCCCGAACGAGAGGCCGCCCGCCGCGTGAGCGGACCAGTACGCGTGCAGGTGCGACTTGTCGAGCACCCACCAGGTCAGGTAGCCGATCGAGGCGATCACGGCCCAAGCTGCGAACTTCTTCACGTAACGGCGCACGAAACCGACCGGGCCGAGCAGGCCGAGCCCGATCGAGATCGCGCCGAAGAGGACGGCCCAGAGCCAGCGCTGCGAGAAGCCGAAGACGCGGTTCGAGAGCGCCGCTGCGGCGGTCGAGATGATGATCAGCTCGAAGGTCGACCAACCGAGGTTCTGGGCGACGTTGAGGACCGTCGGCGCGATCGAGCCGCGCTGCCCGAGCGGGGCGCGCAGCACGACCATCCCCGGCACGCGAGCGTCGGCGCCGATCATCCCGGCCAGGCCCAGCAGGACGTTCCCCGCGAGCGCACCGACGAGGATCGCGAGCAGCGCTCCGCCGAGCGAGAGCGCCGGCACGAGGAACGCGCCGAGCACGATCACGAGCAGCGAGATCGAGAGGTTCCCCCAGAGCAGCGTCGTGTCGAGGAAGCCGAGCACGCGCAGCCGCTCGGGAACGGGCTCGATGCCCCATGCCGGTGTCTGCTCGCTCATGTCGCCTCCCTTCGCCGGTACGAACCGGATCAGGTTCAACGGGTCTGTTCTCAGCCTCCACGCGGAGGCACCCCGGAGGCGGCACTCTAACGGGCCATGCCCGAGAGCGGCACGTCCCAGCGCCTGACCTAGGTCTGGCGCTGATGTAGACGTTTAGGACACGCGCTGCAGCAGCCCGGCCGTCGGGCGGCCGTCGGCCGTCAGCTTCCCCTCGTACAGCCGCTTGTCGGCGGCGTGGAAGAGCGCGAGCGCGTCGGTGCCGTCCGCCGGGTACACAGCCCAACCGAACGTGACGGACGCGGCCTGCTCGGCCACGATCGTCTCCAGCCGGCGTGCCGCTGCCGCGGCCTCGTCGCTCCCGGCCAGGGAGGTGAGGACTGCGAACTCGTCGCCGCCCAGGCGGGCATTGTCGTCGCCGGCTAGCGTGCGGTCGATGGTCGAGGCCACGCGCTTGAGGAGCTCGTTGCCCTCGGCGTGCCCGAGCGAGTCGTTGACGTCCTTGAGCCGGTCGACGTCGCAGAGGAGCAGCGCGAACGGCCGCGCTCGCTCGAGACGCGCCGCCAGCGCCGCCTCGAAAGCCCGCATGTTCAGGAGGCCCGTCAGGAAGTCGCGCTCGGCGTGATCCCTGAGCCGGGCGAGCAGCGAGCGGTTCGTCTCCGCCGACCAGCCGATCAGCGCTCCGAGGATCCCGAACGCCACGAAGCGGGTCAGGCTTCGCTCCCAGAGCTCCGGGCTGCCGAGGCGGGTCGTCGCGACCGTGTAGGGGATCGCGCAGGCCAGGCCCGCCAGCGTGCCCAGCCGCGTATCCCCCGCGAGGGCGAGCAGCGCGAGCGGCACGTAGAAGAGATAGCCCGGGTCGTCGAGCGGGACTCCGATCGCGGCGCCCGAGGCTACGGCCAGGAGCACGAAGCCGCCGACCGCCAGCGCTCGCCGGTTCAGGAGCAACTGCCGCACTACGCAAAGCCTTCCGGCGCTGGGCCGCTGTGGCGACACCCATTCGGGTGATTGGCGCCAGGCAGGTCGCGACCGCTGTGTTGTCCGTTTTGTCGCCGCTGGCGCGGGTATCGAAGCGGATCAACGGTTCCGGCAGCTCGAGGAGGTCGGCGGGGGCGGCGGTGCTCCTCGCCGTGCTCGCGCTCGCCGGCTGCGGCTCCAACCGGGTCAACTCGCTTCAGCCGCACAGTCACGCGGCCCGGCAGATCGACTCGCTCTGGTGGTGGATGCTCGGAGGGTCGGCGGTCGGGTTCGGCGTCATCGCCGTGCTCTTGCTGCTCGGCTGGACGCGCCGCCACCGCGAGCAACTGCCGTTCGGCGGCGGCGACCGGGCGGCGACCGCGCTCGTCGTCGGGCTGGGGATCGCGGTGCCGCTCGTCGTGCTGACCCTGCTCTTCGTCTGGGCGGACGTCTTCGTCGTCAAGTCGACCGCGGCGCCCAAGCCGGGCTCGACCCGGCTCGAGGTGGACGTGGTCGGCGAGCAGTGGTGGTGGGACGTGCGCTACCCCGCCTCGGGCGTCGTCACCGCGAACGAGATCCACATCCCTGTCGGCGTGCCTGTGCGCTTGGTCGTGACGACCCGCGACGTGATCCACAGCTTCTGGGTTCCGGAGCTGAACCGGAAGATCGACACGATCCCCGGCCGCCGGAACGCGATCGAGCTGCTCGCGGACCGGCCCGGCCGCTACCTCGGCCAGTGTGCCGAGTTCTGCGGGCTCCAGCACGCGCACATGCAGTTCCTGGTCTACGCGGATCCACCCGCAGTCTTTCGGGCCTGGCTCGCGGGACAAGCGCGGAAGGCCGCAAAGCCGACCGCGAATCTCGCCCGCGCCGGCGAGCGGGTGTTCCTGCGCGAGCCTTGTGCCGCGTGCCACACGATCGCCGGCACCTCCGCCGACGCCCGCGTCGGGCCCGACCTCACCCACCTGGCGAGCCGCAGCAGCCTCGCCGCGAACACGATCCCGAACACCCACGACTCGCTCGCCGACTGGATCGGCGACCCGAACCACGCCAAGCCCGGGGCGAAGATGCCGCGGCTCGACCTGAAGCCCGCAGACCTGCGCGCGCTCGTCGCCTATCTGGAGACCCTGCGCTGATGGCCGTCGGCATCGAGCTCGAGCCCGCCGGTCGCCAGCGCGCCGAGCGTCTCGGCCGGCTCTGGCAGGCGCGGCCCGGCCTGCTCGGCTGGCTGACGACCGTCGACCACAAGCGGATCGGCCTCCTCTACTTCTTCACGACGCTCGTCTTCTTCGCGGCGGGCGGCGTCGAGGCGCTGCTGATCCGGACGCAGCTCGCCCAGCCGAACGAGAAGGTCGTCTCGCCTGGCACCTACGACCAGCTCTTCACCGTCCACGGGGTGACGATGATCTTTCTCTTCATCATCCCGATGACGATCGGCGCCTTCGGCAACTACCTGGTGCCGCTGATGATCGGCGCGCGCGACATGGCCTTCCCGCGGTTGAACGCGCTTAGCTTCTGGCTCTTCGTCGGCTCCGGGATCTTCATCTATACGGGTCTCTTCATCGGCGCCGGACCCGACGCGGGCTGGTTCAACTACGTCCCGCTCGCCGATCGCACCTTCAGCCCCGGGATGGCGATCGACTTCTACGCGCTCGGGCTGATCTTCAACGGCATCGCCTCGACCGCCTCGGCGCTGAACTTCATCGTCACGATCTTCAAGGGTCGCGCGCCCGGGATGTCGCTGAACCGGATGCCGCTCTTCTGCTTCGCGATGCTCGCCGTCTCCGGAGCGCTGATCTTCGCGCTGCCGGCGCTGACGACCGACTGCGTCTTCCTCGAGCTCGACCGCAAGCTCGGCTTCCACTTCTTCGACACGGCGCTGGGAGGGTCGTCGCTGCTCTGGCAGCACCTGTTCTGGCTCTTCGGCCACCCCGAGGTCTACATCATCGTCCTGCCCGCGTTCGGGATCGCGACCTCGATCATCCCGACCTTCGCGAAGCGGAAGATGGTCGCCTTCCCGCTCGTCGCGCTCGCGGAGCTGCTCGTCGCCTTCATCGGCTTCGGCGTCTGGGCGCACCACATGTTCTCGACCGGCCTCGCGACGACGACGCTGATCTTCTTCGCGGCCGCCTCGATGATGGTCGTCATCCCGAGCACGATCCAGGTCTTCGCCTGGTGCTTCACCGTGATGATGGGGCGGCCGCAGTTCAAGGCGCCGCTGCTCTTCATCGGCGGCTTCATCGCCTTCTTCGTGCTCGGTGGCCTCTCGGGGATCATGTTTGCGGCGATCCCGTTCGACCAGCAGGTGACGGACACGTACTTCGTCGTCGCCCACTTCCACTTCATCATCTTCGGGGCGGCGGTCTTCCCTGTCCTCGGCGGGATGTACTACTGGTTCCCCAAGGTCACCGGGCGGCTGTACCACGAGCGGGCGGCGCAGGTCTCGTTCTGGCTGACCTTCGCGGGGACGGCTCTGACGTTCTTCCCGATGCACATCGTCGGGCTGCTGGGGATGACGCGGCGCGTCTACACGTACTCGTCGGGGCTCGGGTTCGGGATCTACAACCTCCTGGAGACCGTGGGCTCGTTCGTGCTCGCGGCGGGACTGCTCCTGATCCTCGGCAACCTCGTTTGGAGCCTGCGGCGCGGGCCGCAGGCCGGCCCGGATCCGTTCGGCGGCGCAACTCTCGAGTGGGCGATCCCCTCGCCGCCACCCGAGTACAACTTCGCGGTCATCCCGACCGTCACGAGCGCCTATCCGAACTGGGATCTCGACGACCGGCACGAGGACGTCCGCAAGCTGAACCGCGGCGAGTGGGTGCTCGACTCCGGTCACGAGACGCCCGCGTCGTCGGTGCGCGACGGCGTGCTCGCGGAGATCCTCGACATGCCCTCCGAGTCGCCGTGGCCGGTGACGCTCGCCGTTTGCGTCGCGGTCGTCTTCACGATGCTGCTGACCTCGCATTTCTACGTGGCCGGGCTGGCGGGACTCGCTGCGGCGTTCGCCCTGATCGCCTGGCACTCGCAGGAGCCAGAAGAGGTATGAGCGCCGTCGCTCACCGGGCCGCGCGTCCGAACGGGTGGTGGGGGATGGCGATCTTCGTCGCGACCGAGGCGACGCTCTTCGGGACGCTCGTCGGCAGCTACTTCTTCCTGCGCTTCTCGACGCCGCACTGGCCGCCCTTCGGGATCCGGCCGCCGGAGATCGCGGTGCCGCTGATCCTGACCGGGGTGCTCGTCGCGACGAGCGTCCTGCTGCAAAAGGCGCTCGGCTCGGCGCGCGAGGGCCGGCGCAGCGCGGCCTGGTTGCTGATCCTCGTCGCGGTCGTCGTCCAGGCCGGCTACTTCGCGATGCAGATCCGGCTATTCGAGAACGACCTCGCGCGCTTCTCGCCGACCGGCAGTGCCTACGGGTCGATCTACTTCACGCTGCTCGGCGCCCATCACGCGCACGTCGTGCTCGGGATCCTGCTCGAGGGCTGGCTCCTCTGGCGCCTCGCCGGCGGGCTGAACCGCTACCGGCTCGTCGCACTGCAGTCGATCGTCCTCTACTGGCACGCGGTCAACGTGCTCGCGCTCGTCGTCGTCGGCACCCAGCTCTCGGCCAACGCATGAGGATCGTCCGCGCCCACATCGAGCCGTTGCAGTGGTTCGCGCTCGGCGCCGCTCCGCTCGCTTGGGCGGCGCAGCTCGTAGTCGGCTTCGGGCTGACGGTCGGGAAGTGCGGGCCGGCTCACCTCGGCGTCGACCGCACAGGCTGGGAGCTCGGGGCGATGCTCGCCGCCGCCACTGTCGCGGTGCTCGCCGAGGTGACCGCCGGGCTGCTGTTCGCCGCCACTCGCGAGGACAGCTTCGAAGGAGCGCCTCCTGCAGGGCGACGCCGCTTCTTCATCCTCGCGGCCGCAGCGGGGAACGTCCTCTTCCTCGGGGCGATCCTGCTCAGCGGGCTCGGCTCGCTCGCGGACGGAGCGTGCCGGCAAGCATGAGACTCCTGCTCGCGCTGTTGTTGGCCCTCGCGCTGCCCTCGCTCGCGGCCGCCGACCCGCCCGATCAGGGAATCGTCCATGTCCCGATCGCGCCCGGGACGCCGCTGAAGAAGGCCGGCGCTGAGCTCTACGCGGCCAACTGCGCCCGCTGCCACGGCGACCGCGGGCACGGCACCGCGAAGGACGGCCCCAAGCTGGACGACGTCGGGGCGCTCGCGACGGACTTCTACCTCTCGATCGGCGCGATGCCGATCGCCGACCCGCACCAGCAGCCCGTTCGGACGCGCGTGCTGCTCACCGCCTACGAGCGGCAGGCCCTCGTCTCCTACGTCTCCTCGCTCGGGCCGGGCCCGCTGATCCCGCACCCACACGCTGGGCGAGGAAACGTCTCGGCGGGGATGCAGCTCTTCACGCAGCACTGCGCCGGCTGTCACCAGATCGCCGCAGAGGGCGGTTACGTCACGGGCGCGCGGGTGCCGCCGCTCGGCCAGGCGACGGACACGCAGATCGCCGAGGCGGTGCGCATGGGCCCCTACCTGATGCCCGTGTTCAGCGGGAAGCAGATCACCAACGCCCAGCTCGACTCGCTGACCGCCTACATCCACACGACGCGGCACCCGCTCGACGCGGGCGGCTGGTCGATCGGCCACGTCGGGCCGATTCCGGAAGGGCTCGTGACCTGGCTGCTCGCCGCGGTCGTGCTGGTCGGCGTCTGTCTCCTGATCGGAAAGAGGCTGCGGCGTGAGTAGGGCGAGGGACCTCTTGGTCGGCGGGCTCCTGCTGCTCGTCGGCCGGCGCCGCGCGCGCGAGGACGAGCAGCGGATCGTGCCGCGCGGCACGCCGGACACGCCCGCCGAGACCGCGGTGATCCTGCTCCTGCTCGCGTGCGCCGCGTGCGCGCTCGCCTTCGTCGTTCTTTACGCGCTCGATCGCCTGCCGCACCAGACCCAGCTGCTCGGAGCAGCACTCGGGGTCGCGCTGCTCCTGTTCGCGGCGGCCCTGATCCTGATCGGCAAGCGGCTGGTCGTGACCGAGGAACTCGAGGAGCCCTACCCGGAGGAGGAGCGCCTCGTCGAGACCCACGAGATCGAGCGGATCGTCGAGGAGAGCGGCAGTCGGATCACGCGGCGGCGGCTGCTCGTCATGGCCGGTGGCGCCGCGGCGGGCTCGCTCGGCCTTGCGGCCGTGACGCCGGCCGTCTCGCTCGGGCCGCTGCTCGACACCGATCGCTTCTACAAGGCGCCCTGGACGCGCGGCCGCCGCCTCGTCGACGAGCACGGGCGACCGTACCTCGCCTCGGACATCGAGAAAGACACGTTCTATTCGGCCTATCCGGAAGCGGCGGATCCCGAGCTGATCGGCTCGCCGGTCGTGCTCGTCCGGCTCGACCCGGGCGATCTCCACCTACCGGACGGCCGCGAGCACTACGCGCTCCTGGGGATCGTCGCCTATTCGAAGATCTGTACGCATGCGGGCTGCGCGATCTCGCTGTACCGGAAGCCGACCTTCGCGCCCGTCGAGCCGCGGCCCGCGCTCGTCTGCCCCTGCCACTACTCGACCTTCGACCCGGCGACCGGCGGCACGGTGCTCTTTGGCCCGGCCGGCCGGCCGCTGCCGCAGTTGCCGCTGCTGCGCGACGCACGCGGTTATCTGCGAGCCGCGGGCAACTTCTCCGGCCCGGTCGGCCCGTCCTGGGGCGGCGTCCGCGAGGACAGGGCACGCGCGTGATCCGGCGCGTCGTCCGTTACGTCGACCAGCGCTCGGGCAGCGCCCCGCTGCTGCTGAAGAAGGCGCTGCGCTACGTCTTCCCCGACCACTGGTCGTTCCTGCTCGGCGAGGTCGCGCTCTACTCGTTCCTCGTCCTCCTCGCGACCGGGGTCTACCTGACCTTCTTCTTCGTCGGCAGCACCGCGCGGACCGTCTACCACGGCAGCTACGCGCCGCTGCACGGCCAGGTGATGAGCGAGGCGTACAAGTCGGTCGTCCATCTCTCGCTCGACGTGAAGGCCGGGCTGCTGATCCGCCAGACCCATCACTGGGCGGCGAACGTGTTCGTCGCGGCGATTCTGCTCCACCTGCTGCGGGTCTTCTTCACCGGCGCCTACCGGAAGCCGCGCGACCTCATCTACTACATCGGCCTCTCGATGCTCGGCCTCGCGCTGCTCGAGGGCTACCTCGGGTACTCGCTCGCCGACGATCTGCTCTCGGGGATGGGCCTCGCGATCGGGTACGCGGTGGCGCTCTCGATCCCGTTCGTCGGCGCCAACCTGGCGTCGCTGATCTGGGGTGGGCCGTTCCCGGGTGAGCCCCAGTTCTGGCCGCGGATGTACATCGCGCACGTGCTGCTCCTCCCCTTGCTGATCGGCGGGCTGCTAGTGCTGCACATCGCCCTGATCGTCGGCCGGCACCACACGCAGTTCCGCGAGAAGCGCAAGCAGACGGAGCGGACCGTGGTCGGCATGCCGGCCTTCCCCGCCTACCTGCCGCGCTCGCTCGGGCTCGCGCTCGCGGTCGCGGGCGTGCTCTTCCTGCTCGGCGGGCTCGTGCAGATCAACCCGGTCTGGCTGTGGGGGCCGTTCCACGTCGGCGCGTCGACGAACGGCGCGCAACCGGACTGGTACCTCGGCTGGCTGATCGGCGGGCTGCGGCTCGTGCCCGGGTTCGACGTCGTCGTCGGTCACTACACGGTCGTGCCGAATCCCTTCTGGGGCGGTGCTGCCTTCCCGCTCGCGGTCTTCGCGTTCCTCTTCGCGTGGCCGTGGCTCGAGCGGCGCTTCGGCGGCGACCGGCGGCAACACAACCTGCTCGACCGGCCGCGGGATGCGCCGTGGCGGACGGCGATCGGGATGGCTGTCCTGACTTTCGTCTTCGTCGTCTTCGTCGCGGGCGCGGCCGACCGGATCTACGTGACCTTCGGGTTGACCTACACCGGCCAGATCTGGGTCTTCCGGGTGCTCGCCCTCGTCCTGCCTGTCGTGGCGCTCTACCTCACGCGGCGCGTGTGCCTCGAGCTGCAGGAGGGCGAGCGGGTGGCTCGTCAGCGCCAGCTCGCCGGCAGCAGCCCGAAGTAGGCGAGCGCGATCGGCAGGCGCCGAGTCGCGCGCATCTCCGCACTGTGTTTCCAGGCGCCGACAAAACGGACGACGGGCGCGTCCGGATTCAGCCGCCGGATGTCACGGTAAAGCGCGCCGGACTGATCGTTCTGGTCGGCGACGACGCGGTCGCGGAGGCTCCACCAGAGCTCGAGCGGTACTCGCGAGAACGCGATTTGGCGAGCCCAGTCGAGCGGGCTGCGGATCGCGTAGGCGAGCGGAGCGCTCGCTGGCGTGCCGCCGATTTCCAGGCGCGCGAGCTCCTGGAGGCTGAGGCCGTACCTGAGATCCTCGAAGGCGCGGTAGCGGAGCGCCATGTTGGTCGGCGAGTCGAAGGCCGCTGCGCCGGCGAGCAGGTGCGGGTGCCGCGCGACGAGGAGCAGCGTCTCCTGGCCGCCCATGCTGCCGCCGAACGCGTAGACGCGATGAGGGGCGATCCGGAGCCACGGCAGCGCGTGCTTGACGATCCGCGGCATGCGGGCGAGGTCTGCGATCTCGCCGGGATCGCCCCAGGAGTAAAGGGTCAGCCGGCGGCCCTGGCCCTCCGGGTTCACGACGGCGAAGCGGCCGATTGCCGGCAGGTTGCCCCAGAGCTTCACGTTCGAGATCGCCCGCACGCCGCGGCCGTGCGGGGAGATCACGAGCGGCAACGGCGGGTGGTTGTGCGGCCCATACCAGCGCGGCAGCACCACGAACGCGCGGCGGCGCAGCCCGTCGTGCGCCACGTAGTGGATCGGCCAGAGACGGACGTGCGACTCGCGGCCGAGCACCGGACTGCCGTAGTGATAGGGAGCCGCGCCGGCGACGATCAGGCCGATCAGGGCGAGCGCCAGCTTCATGCGCTCGTTCTACGGGCCGGGTGCCGCGCGGGCTATCGCGCGAGTGGCCGATCGCGGCGCCGGGTTCGGGTCGTTCTCTCGGCTAGCGCGTGCGGGCGAAACGGTGGACGGCCGCGAGCAGCTCTTGGCTCTTCTCGGCGGCGGCCTGCTCGTCCCCGGAGGCGATCGCCCCCGCGACGCAGTGGTTCACGTGCTCGTCGAGGATCTTGAAGGCGAGGCTCTCGAGCGCGGTCGTGACGGCGCCGATCTGCGTCAGCACGTCGATGCAGTAGCGCTCCTCGTCGAGCATCCGCTCGATCCCCCGCACCTGGCCTTCGATCCGGTGCAGGCGCTTGACGAGCGCGTCCTTCTCGGTCACGTATCCGTGCGGCAACTACGGAACCTCCTCAGGCGGAGACTGTTGGAGACGACGAAGAGGCTGGAGCCGCCCATCGCCGCGGCGGCGACCATCGGGTTCAGGACCCCCGCGACGGCGAGCGGGATGGCGGCGACGTTGTAGGCGAAGGCCCAGACGAGGTTGCCGCGGATCGTCGCGTAGGTGCGGCGGGCGAGTCGGATGGCGTCGGCCGCGGCGCGCAGGTCGCCGGAGACCAGCGTGAGGTCGCTCGCCTCGATCGCGACATCCGTTCCTGTGCCGAGCGCGAGCCCGAGGTCGGCCTCGGCGAGAGCGGGGGCATCGTTGATCCCGTCGCCGACCATCGCGACGACCTCGCCCGCGGCCTGGAGGCGTCGGATCTCGGCCGCCTTGTCCGCCGGCAGCACCTCGGCGAGGACGCGCTCGATGCCGACCTGGCGCGCCACGCGGTCGGCCGTCTCGGCGCGGTCGCCGGTGAGCAGCACTGCGGTCAGGCCGAGGCGTTGGAACTCGCGGACGGCCTCGGCGCTCGTCGGCTTCACGGTGTCCTCGACCTCGAGGCGGCCGGCGGGGGAGCCGTCGATGCTGATCGTGCCGCGGTCGATCTCGATCCTGTGGCCCTCGACTGTCCCCGTTGCCCCGCGTCCGGGAAGGGCGCGGAAGTCGGCTACGGGTGGCAGCTCGAAGCGCTGCTTCGCCGCCGCCGCCACTGCGCGCGCCACGGGATGCTCCGAGGCGTCCTCGACTGCGCCGGCGAGGCGCAGAACGTCGTCCGAAAGTCCGTTCTGGACGAGGCGCATGCGCCCTTCGGTGACGGTCCCGGTCTTGTCGAGAACGACAGTCGTGATGCGCCGCGTCTGCTCCAGGACCTCGGGGCCGCGGATGACGATCCCGAGCTGTGCGCCGCGGCCGGTGCCGACCATCAGCGCGGTCGGCGTCGCGAGGCCGAGGGCGCAGGGGCAGGCGATGATCAGGACGGCCACGGCGGCGGTGAAGGCGTGGGCGGCCGTGGCGCCGGTCGCGAGCCACGCGGCGAGCGTGCCGAGCGCGATCACGATCACGATCGGGACGAAGACGCCTGCGATGCGGTCGGCGAGGCGCTGGACGGGGGCCTTCCCGGTCTGGGCTTCGTCGACGAGGCGAGCGATCTGGCCGATCGCCGTTTCGGCGCCGACGCGGGTCGCGCGCACGACGAGCCGGCCGTCGGTGCTGATCGTCCCGCCCGCGACCTGGTCGCCGGGGCCGACCTCGACCGGCCGCGACTCGCCGGTCAGCAGCGATTCGTCGATCGCCGAGCGGCCCTCGACCACCTCGCCGTCCGCGGGAATGCGCTCGCCGGGGCGGACGGTGACGAGGTCGCCGACCCGGATGTCGCGGTCGGGCGTGGCAAGCTCGAGGAGCGCGCGGATGGCGTCTCCCGAGCGCCTGCGGGCTCTGTCCTCGAGGAAGCGTCCGAGCAGGATCAGGGTCGTGATCACCCCGGCTACCTCGAAGTAGGTGTGGGTGTGCAGGCCGGCGGCCAGGACGACTGTCGACCACGTCCAGGCGGCGAGGGTGCCGAGCGAGACGAGCGTGTCCATCGTCGCCGCGCGGTGACGGAGGCTGAGCGCGGCGCTACGGTGAAAGCGGAGACCGGCGGCGAAGACTACGGGCGTGGCCAGCGCGAACGTGACCCATTCCCAACCGCCGAACCGAAGGGCCGGGATCATCGCGATCAGCGCGAGGGGGATGGTGAGCGTGGCGGCGAGCGCGAGCGGCCAAGTTGGCGGTCTCAGCCGCTCGACGTCGACCGAGTACCCGATCTCCTCGACGGCTCGGGTCAGTTCGGCTGAGGAGGTTCGGGCGGGGTCGAAGCGGACGGCGGCGCGCTCGGTCGCGAGGTTGACGGTCGCCTCGACACCGTCGAGCCGGTTCAGTGCGCGCTCGACGCTGGCGACGCACGAGGCGCAGGACATGCCGCCAATCGCCAACTGTGCCGTTTCGGTTGGCATACCCCTAGAGGGTATCAGCATGCAAAGATGCGGCTGATGCGTTCGTTTGCGGTAGAGGAGGCGAGGAAGCGGCTCGAAGCCGACGGCGGCGGCTACGAGATCGTTCACGAGTCGCCTGGCCTCGAGATCGGCGTCTACGTGCTGGTCGCCCCCGAGCCGGACCGCCAGCAACCGCACGAGGACGACGAGGTCTACGTCGCGCTCGAGGGTCGCGGCGTGCTGGAGGTCGAGGGCGAGCGGGTCGAGCTGCACGAGGGCGCGGCGGTCTTCGTCCCGGCCCACGCGGAGCACCGCTTCACCGGCTACGAGTCGCTGAGTGTGCTCGTGATCTTCCACCGCCAGCCCGCTCCCGCCGCCGCCTGACCTGGCTCGAACCGCCACGTCCGGGGTCTGACCCCGGACGTGGCCGATCCGGACAAGAGGTGTGACGATTCTGTGCCAATCGCCTCCGGTCCTCCGAAACCGGTGCCCTTGACGGCTACGTTCGAAGAGTGCCTCGTCCGCTTCGAGAGAACGTCCCTGGCGGCATCTACCACGTCACGACCCACGCCATCTCGGAGATTCCTCTCTACAGAGTTGAAACCGACTTCGCTCTTGCCCTCAGGCTCTTCGCAAGGGCCGTCAAGCGTTACGGCTGGATCTGTCTGTCGTACTGCTTGATGACGAACCACGCCCACTTCTTGTTCGAGACCCCGCAGCCGAACCTCTCGGTCGGTATGCAGTGGCTCAACGGCCGCTACGCAATGTTCTTCAACCAGACTCAGGGCCGGCTGGGGCACGTGCACCGGAGCCGATTCGCCTCATCGCTCGTAGAGACCGACAGCCACCTGCTGGCGGCGACGCGGTACATACCGCTCAACCCGGTGCGGGCAGGCTTGTGCCATTTTCCCGAGGACTGGCGCTGGAGCAGCCATCGGGCCATGGTCGGTCTCGAGGAGCCGAGTGAGTTTCTTGCGACCCGGCGTGTCCTCGCCTTATTCGACGATGACGCGAGTCGAGCGCGCACGCGTTTTCGCGACTTCGTGCTCGCCGGCTTGGCGGAGCTGTCAGATCAGGCCACGTCCGGGGTCTGACCCCGGACGTGGCTCTTCCGCGCGGTCGCGCAGCCCGCCGGTCCGAGACGGCTCTGGCCTAGGGTTACGCCGCCAGGCGGCGAAGCACGAACGGCAGGATGCCGCCGTGCCTCAGGTACTCGCGCTCGCGCGGGGTATCCAGTCGCACCCGGGCGACGAACGTCTTGTCGTCGGCTCGTACGGTGACCTCGTGCGCCTCGGCGTTCTCGACGCCCTCGATCCCGAACAGCTCGCGTCCAGTCAGCCCCAAGGCTGCGGGACCCTCACCGGTCCGGAACTGCAACGGCAGGATGCCCATCATGAGCAGGTTCGAGCGATGGATCCGCTCGTAGCTCTCCGCGATCACCGCCTTCACGCCGAGCAGGTTCGGCCCCTTCGCCGCCCAGTCGCGCGACGAGCCCGAGCCGTACTCCTTGCCCGCGAGCACGACGAGCGGCACGCTTTCCGCCCGGTACCGCGAGGCAACGTCGAAGATCGTGCCCTCCTTGCCGTCAGGCAGATGCACGGTCCACGTTCCCTCTGAACCCGGCACGAGCAGGTTCCGCAGCCGCACGTTTGCGAACGTCCCGCGCACCATCACCTCGTGGTTTCCACGCCTTGAGCCGTACGAGTTGAAGTCCTTCCGCTCGACCCCGTGCTCGACGAGATAGCGCCCCGCCGGCGAGTCGGGCTTGATCGACCCCGCCGGCGAGATGTGGTCGGTCGTCACCGAATCGCCGAGCATGACGAGGCAGCGTGCGCCTGCGATGTCCTCCACGCGGCCCGCTTCCCGGGACATGCCCTCGAAGTAGGGCGGCTGGCGCGCGTAGGTCGACGCGGGATCCCATGCGAAGAGCTCGCCCTCCGGCACGGGCAACTCGCGCCAGGCGGGATCGCCCGTGAACACGTCCGCGTACGTTCGCGTGAACATCTCACCGCGAACCGAGGACGCGATCGTCTCCTGGATCTCCCGCGAGCTCGGCCAGATGTCCCGCAGGAACACGTCCTCCCCGTCTGAGCCCTGGCCGAGCGGCTCCGCTGCCAGGTCGATGTCCATCCGGCCGGCGAGCGCGTACGCCACTACCAGAGGAGGCGAAGCGAGGTAGTTCGCCTTCACCTCCGGATGGATCCGCGCCTCGAAGTTCCGGTTCCCCGAGAGGACAGAGCAGACGACCAGATCGCCCTCCAAGACCGCAGCCGAGATCTCCTCCGGCAGCGGCCCCGAGTTCCCGATGCAGGTCGTGCAGCCGTAGCCGACCGTCTGGAAGCCGAGCTCGTCGAGGTAGCGCGTCAGGCCCGCCTTGTCGTAGTACTCCGTGACGACCTTCGAGCCGGGCGCGAGGCTCGACTTGACCCACGGCTTCCGCCGGAGGCCGCGCTCGACCGCGTTCCTCGCGAGCAGGCCGGCGCCGACCATCACCTGCGGGTTCGAGGTGTTCGTGCAGGACGTGATCGCCGCGATCACGACCGAGCCGTGCTCGAGCTCGTAATCGGCGCCGCTCACCTTGACGCTGTGACGCCTGGGGGCCGCGACGGCCACCGGGATCGGCGGCTCTTCGACTTCCTCGCCCGCCGGCGCCTGCTCGGCCGTGGGGTCGCTGGCCGGGAAGGTCTCGGTGCCGGCCTCGTGGTTCTCGTACTCGATTCCGAAGCTCTCGAGCTGCCCGAGGAACGACTCCTTCGACTCCGACAGCGGCACGCGGTCCTGCGGGCGCCGCGGCCCGGCGAGGCTCGGCACGACCGAGGAGAGGTCGAGCTCGACGACCTGCGTGTAAGTCGGATGCTCGTGCGGCTCGTGCCAGAGCAGGTTCTCCTTGCAGTACGCCTCGACGAGTGCGATCCGCTGCGCAGGCCGCCCGGTCAGCCGCAGGTAGTCGAGCGTGGCCTCGTCGACCGGGAAGAAGCCGCAGGTCGCGCCGTACTCGGGCGACATGTTGCCGAGCGTGGCGCGGTCAGCGACGGTGAGCGACGGGAGCCCCTCGCCGAAGTACTCGACGAACTTGCCGACGACACCGGTCTTGCGCAGCAACTCGGTGACGGTGAGGACGAGATCGGTCGCCGTCGCGCCCTCGGGCAGCGCGCCGGTCAAGCGGAAGCCGACGACTTGTGGGACGAGCATCGAGACCGCCTCGCCGAGCATCGCCGCCTCCGCCTCGATCCCGCCCACGCCCCAGCCGAGCACCCCGAGCCCGTTGATCATCGTCGTGTGCGAGTCGGTGCCGACGAGCGTGTCGGGAAACGCCTGCCCGTCGCGCGACTCGACGACGCGTCCGAGGAACTCGAGGTTGACCTGGTGGACGATGCCCGTGTTCGGCGGCACGACCGAGAAGTTCGCGAAGGCCTTCTGGCCCCAGCGCAGGAACGCGTAGCGCTCCTTGTTGCGCTCGAACTCGAGCTCGGCGTTCCGGAAGATCGCCCGCGCCGACCCGAACTCGTCCACCTGCACGGAGTGGTCGATCACGAGCTCCGCAGGCAGTTGCGGGTTGATCTTCGAGGGGTCGCCGCCGAGGTCGCGCATCGCGTCGCGCATCGCCGCGAGGTCGACGATCGCGGGGACGCCCGTGAAGTCCTGCAGCAGCACCCGCGCCGGCCGGAAGGAGATCTCGCGGCTCGGCTCGTCTGCTGCCACCCAGGTCGCGACGGCCTCGATGTCGCCCTTGTGCCCGTGGCGCAGGACGTTCTCGAGCAGGATCCGCAGCGTGTACGGGAGCCGCTCGACGTCGAAGCGCGCCTGCAGCTCGTCGAGCCGGAAGATCTCGTAGTTCTCGTCCCCGACGGAGAGCCTGGCCATGCCTCGATTCAACCAGAACGAACTCGCCGGCCGTCAGGCGGCGACGAGGCAGGCGTCGTGCGAGGAGCGCGCGACCTTCTCGGTGGTGAGAACGCGGCCACGCTCGTCGAGCACCGTCACGTCGCCGTGCCCGAGCGAGGGCGTCACGACGAGGCCGTCTGCCTGCTGGACGTTGTACGAGCCGACCGGGACGACCGTCCGGTTGAGCTCATGCCCGTCGACCCGGTGGACGCGCAGCGTCCCGCTCCAGCCGCTCGTCACGTAGACGAGGTCGCCCGCGAACGTCAGGTGTTGCGGCGGCCAGTCGCCGGGCGGCCGGGCGAGCGGGCGTCCGGTCGCGGCGTCGTAGACCGCGAGCTCGAACGTCGCGCCCGAGCTGATCCAGGCGTGGCGCCCATCCGGGGCGAAGCCGACGTCGTGCGCCAGGAACGGCGGCGAGAAGCGGCGGACGAGGCGCGGCCGCGCGATGCGCGTCACGTCGACGACCGACACCTCAGCGGCCTTCGAGCCGAGCGCGACCCAGAGGGTCTTGCCGGTCGGATCGAGTGTGACGTGGCGCGCGAGCGGGCCGACCGCGACCCTGCCGAGCTCGCGGCCGGCGAGCACGTCAATCGTCACGACCTCGCCGAGCTTGGCGTCCGTCACGAACGCGTGACGACCGTCCGGATGCGCGGCGGTATAGCGGGGCTCCCTGAAGCCGTGCAGGACGTGCTTCACGGCGAGCGTCCGGCCATCGACGATGCTGAGCGCCCCGATCTCGGAGTGCGCGACGACTGCGACCGAGCCGACCTGCTCGATCGACCGGGGAAACCGCAACGTCGGCACATGCGCCCGGACGCGGCCGCTCGGCAGCTCGAGCGCAACGAGCCGCGATTCCTCGTCTGCTGTGACGAGCGCGATGCGTTGCGGACGCGCGGCATTTGCCAGCGCCCGCGGAGCCAACACGAACGCCGCCGACGCTGCGAGAAAGCCGCGGCGGTCCACTCGCCCCGCAGTATGCCTAGAACTTCGGGACGATCTCCTCGCGGCAGAACCGCAGAAAGCCCTGCCGACCCCGGCCGGTTACCGGTTCAAACCCGGCAGCGCGGCCTGCTGGTTCTGCAACCGCCGGACGATCTCCCTGTAGCGCCCCTCCGCGTTCGGCGGCACGCGCCAGACGTCGACCGTGCCGAAAAGACCGAACGCCCGGACGCAAAGCTGCGGCATGCCCGGTTGCCCGGTCTCCCGTCCCCATTCGCGGACCCGTCCCGCAAGAACAAGGCCGCGGACGTCGACGTCGAACCCCTCCGGGACGTAGAGGTCGGTGTTCCCGAAGAGGACGAAGAGGGTCACTCGCGCGCGCGGACGGTCGATCCAGGCCGCCCGCAGGTCCAGGTCGAGGTCGGCGAGGACCCCGATCGCCAGCAGCCGGCGGATCAGAAAACGACCGCGCCGCTCGACGTGGCCGAACAGAGCCGTCACGACCCGCCGCCTGCTACTCGGCGCGGAGACGACGGCGGGGAGCCCGTCCTCGGCGCGCGCCAGCTCCTCGCCGGTCTGCGCGTCGTAGGCGAGGTCGACCCGCTGCGAGAACTCGTCGAGCGTCAGCCGGCCGGCCAGCAGATGCGCCCGCAGCAACTCGACTGTCCGCTCGCGATCTGCATCGGACGTCCGGAGAGCGAGCTCGCTCATGGACGTCACGCTACTACGTGCGGGCGTGTGCGATCCAGGCCGCTCCGGCAAGCGCGGCCCCCAAAGCGGCGCCGGCGACGAGCGGCTTCGTCCCGTTGCCGGCCGGCTCGGGCTTGCGCAGCACCTCCTCCTCGCTGCAACCCTCGCGCGCCAGCTTAAGCACCTGGGCCACGTGCAACGCCTCTCGGCCGGTCTCGCCCTGGCGGATCTGCTCCTTGCAGGAGAAGCCGTCGGCGACGATCAGCGTGTCGCGCGCGGCCTGGCGCACGCGCGGCAGCAGCACCCGCTCGCCGATCTTCTGGGAGATGTCGTAGTGGCCAGGCTCGAACCCCCAGGAGCCGGCCATCCCGCAGCAGCCTGCATTCAGCTCCTCGACCTCGAGGCCGATCCGTTCCAGCAGCTTCTTCTCGCCGGCGATCCCGCCGGTAGCAAGGTGATGGCAGTGGCCGTGCAGCAGCGCCTTGCCCTCGCGGCGCGGCGGCTCCCAGCCGTCGGCGTGCTCGGCGAGGAACTCGGAGAAGTGGAAGGTCCGCTTGCAGAGCCGCTTCGCGTCCTCGTCGTCCGGGAGCATCTGCGGCAGCTCGTCCTTGAACACCGCGGCGCAGCTCGGCTCGATCGCGATCAGTGGCACACCGGCCCGGATCTCCTCGCGCAGCGTCGCGACGACGCGCTGCAGGTAGCTCTTCGCGAGGTCGAGCATTCCGTAGTCGTAGAGCGGTCGCCCGCAGCAGAGGTGGATCCGCGGCATCGTCACCTCGAACCCGGCCGCCTCCAGCGCCTCGATCGCGGCGACGCCCGTGTCGGTGTGGAAGTAGTTGTTGAACGTGTCCGGCCAGAGCAGGACGCGCTCGCCCTCGCCACGCGCGGGCTCGCGCGCGTGGAACCAGTCGCGCAGCGTCAGCGGGGCGTAGCGCGGCACGTCGCGCCGTAGCGCGATGCCGGCCGCCGCCTTGAAGACGGGCGTCCGCGAGAGCAGGTTCACGAGCGCCGGCATGCGCGAAGCGAGGCGCGAGCCCTGGTCGATCAGCCCGAACGCGTAGGCGTGCCGCGGTCGCAGGCGGCCCTCGTAGTGGTGCGAGAGGAACTCGGCCTTCAGGGTCGGCATGTCGACCGAGACCGGGCAGTCGTTCGTGCAGCCCTTGCAGGCGAGGCAGAGGTCGAGCGCCTCGAACGCCTCCTTCGAGCGGAAGCCCCCCTTGATCTCCTCGCCGTTCAGCATCTCCCAGAGCGTCCGCGCGCGGCCGCGCGTCGTGTGCTTCTCCTCGCGCGTGACCATGAAGCTCGGGCACATGACGCCTTCGGTCGAGTCGGTGCGCCGGCACTTGCCGATCCCGACGCAGCGCGTGGTCGCGTGCGCGAACGAGCCGCCGTCCTTCGCGAACGCGAAGTGCGTCTTCACCTTCGGCGGCGCGTAGTCGGTGCCGAGCCGCAGGTTGTCGGTGATCCGGTAGGCGTCGACGACCTTGCCCGGGTTCATCTTCCAGTCGGGGTCCCAGATCGCCTTGAACTCCCGGAACCCCTCGACGAGGTCGTCGCCGAACATCTTCGGGAGGAGCTCCGCACGCGACTGGCCGTCGCCGTGCTCGCCGGAGAGCGAGCCGCCGAGCTCGAGGACGAGGTCGGACGCCTCGTCGAGGAAGCGGCGGAACGTTTTGATCCCGTCCTTCGTCACGAGGTCGAAGTTCCAGCGCGCATGGATGCAGCCCTGGCCGTAGTGGCCGTAGAGGGCGCTCTCGTAGCCGAACTTCGAGCCGAGCTTCTTCAGCCGCCGCAGGTAGTCGCCGACCTTCTCGGGCGGCACGGCCGAGTCCTCCCAGCCCTCGTAGGTGTCGGGCTTGCCCGGGATGAACGCGGTCGCGCCGAGCCCGGCCTCGCGCACCTCCCAGAGGTGCTTCTCGCTCGCCTCGTCGTCGTAGAGCTTCGTTCC
Organism: Gaiellales bacterium; assembly: GCA_038213135.1. Classification (GTDB taxonomy): domain Bacteria; phylum Actinomycetota; class Thermoleophilia; order Gaiellales; family Gaiellaceae; genus JBBQTQ01. The sequence continues at coordinate 6,936 of JBBQTQ010000016.1, read as the reverse complement.
CTTCAGGCCCTTGTGCTTCTTCGCCGCGGCGATCAGCTTGTGGGCCTTCTCGTCGGCCTCGTCCTTCGTCTCGCCGCCGAATTCGACGAGCAGGAAGCCGCGGCCGTCGGGCAGCAGCGAGAGGTCCTCGTCGTGCATCCCGACGATCCTCATGTCCTCCATCAGCGTGTGGTCGACGCCCTCGAGACCCAACGGGCGATGCTCGCGAACCTCCGGGACGTGGTCGCCGGCGATCGCCTCGTCCTCGTAGCCGAGCACGACGAGCGAGCGCACCTTCGGGTTCGGGATCAGCTCGACGGTCGCCTCGAGAATCGTCACGCAGGTGCTTTCGGTGCCGGTCAGCGCGGCGGCGAGGTTGAAGCCCTTCTCGGGGAGGAGGCGGTCGAGGTTGTAGCCGGAGACGCGTCGCGGGATGTCCGGATAGCGCTCGCGGACGCGGTCGCCGTAGCGCTCGGCGAGGGCGTGCAGCTTCGCCTCGAGCTCCTGCGGAAGGTTGTGGTGGTCGCGGCCGAGCGTGAATCGCTCGCCGCGGTAGGTCAGCACGTCGAGCTCGACGACCTGGTCGGCGGTCAGCGGCCCGGGCCCGTGGAACTCGGCCATCACCGAGTGGGTGCCGCAGGAGTTGTTGCCGATCATCCCGCCGAGCGTGCAGTGGTCGTGCGTCGAGGGATCGGGGCCGTAGGTGAGCTGGTGGCCCTTCTCGGCCGAGTGGCGGAGGTGGTCGAGGATCAGGCCCGGCTGGACGCGTGCGGTGCGCCGCTCGGCGTCGATCTGCAGCACCTCGTTCAGGTACTTGGAGAAGTCGATCATCACCGCGACGTTCGAGGACTGGCCGGCGAGGCTCGTGCCGCCGCCGCGCGAGAGGACGGGGGCGTCGTGCTCGCGGCAGACGGCGACCGAGGCGATCACGTCCTCGACGGACTTCGGGATCACGATCCCGATCGGCAGCTGCCGGTAGTTGGAGCCGCCGGTCGAGTAGAGGGCACGGTCGCCGGGCCGGAAGCGCACCTCGCCCTGGAGGTGGCCGCGGAGATCCTTCTCGAGCCGCTCGACGTCGAGGCGCATGTTGCCCACCGGGCGCATGCGGTACTCGGGGCGCGTCTTCGCCGGGACGTTCACGCGGCGTAGCGCTCCGCGTCCTGGCGTCGCAGCTCGAGGCCGTGGCCGGGGCGGGAGGGGTCGGGGCGCAGCGCGCCGCTGGCCGGGTCGAGGCAGCCGTCGAAGAGGAGCCGCTCGACCCGGTCGTGGTCGTGGAAGTACTCGAGGTGGCGCAGTGGCCCGACCGCGGTCAGCGCGTGCGCGGAGATCTGCGGCGCGCAGTGGCCCGATAGCTCGAGCCCGTGCGCCTCGCAGAGCCCGGCGACTTTGAGCAGCCCGGTGATCCCGCCGCAGCGGGTGATGTCGGCCTGCAGGCAGTCGACGGCGCCCGCTTGGAGCAGGTTCAGGAAGTCGCGCAGGACGAAGCCGTACTCACCGGCGGCGATGTCGAGGCCGGCAGGCGCGCGATCTCTGAGCAACCGCAGACCCTCCAGGTCGGCCGAGGAGACCGGCTCCTCGAACCACGAGGCGCCCCATTCAGAGGCGTAGCGCTCGGCCCAGGCGAGCGCCTCCTTCCGCTGAAATGCTCCATTTGCGTCCACGTACAGCTCAGTCTCGTCGCCGACGGTCTCGCGAGCGGCATCTAGTCGGGAGGGATCCTGCAAAGGATCTCTCCCGACCTTCATCTTCACCCGCGGGATGCCTTGCTCGACCCAGCCGCCGAGCTGCTCCCGGATCCGGTCGAGCGAGTACGAGCAGAAGCCGCCGCTCCCGTAGATCGGCACCTGCTCGTGCTCGCCCGGCAGCAAGGCGACGAGCGGCGCGTCGAGCAGGCGCGCGCGCAGGTCCCAGAGTGCGATGTCCACTGCGGACAAGGCCATCCAGCCGAGCCCCGGCCGGCCGACGTTGCGCAGCTCCGCTCCCAGCTCCCGCCAGCTCGCCCCTCGCCGGACGGGCTCCGCGAGCCTCGAGCGGATCAGCTCGGCGATCGCCGCGTCGCCGTACGTGTAGCCGAGCCCGGTCTGGCCCTGCGTATGGAGCTCGACGACGACGATCGTGGTCGAGTCCCACTCGGCTGTGCCGTCCGACTCGGGCTCGTCCGTCGGGATCGTGTACGCCGCGACGTCGACGCTGTCGACGCCCGCGCGATGCTCCAGCGCCGTTGCCACTAGCCTCGGCCCGGCAGGCTTTCCTTGAACTCGGAGAGCTTCCCGAGCAGCGACTTCTCCGTCACTCCGACCCGCTCCGGGTCACCCTTGACCATCGCCTCGGCCATTTTCTTGGCCTGCTCGCGTGTGATGTGCGGCGGCAGCGGCGGGATCTCCGGGTCGACCTTGACCTCGAGCAGGCAGGGCATCCCCGCCGAAAGCGCCTCGGCCCAGGCATCGCCGACCGCGTCCCCCTCGTCGCAGAAGATCCCCTTGAAGCCGAGCAGCTCGGCATAGCGGGCGTAGGGGAAGTCGGGGATCGTCTGGGTTGCCGGGTACTTCGGGTCGCCCGACATGACCCTCTGCTCCCACGTCACCTGATTCAGATCCTCGTTGTTGAAGACGCAGAAGACGAGCGTCGGGTTCGACCAGCGCTCCCAGTAGCGCTTCACGGTGATCAGCTCGTTCATGCCGTTCATCTGGAAGGCGCCGTCGCCGACGAAGGCGACCACAGGCCGGCCCGGATGGGCGAACTTGGCCGCGATCGCGTACGGCACCGCGGGGCCCATCGTCGCGAGCGTGCCCGAGAGGGACGCGAGCATCCCCTTGCGCAACCTCAGGTTGCGCGCGTACCAGTTCGTCGAGGAGCCGGAGTCGGCGGCGATGATCACGTCGTCGGGCAGCCGGCTCGAGAGTTCCCACGCGACGCGCTGCGGGTTCATCGGGTCGCCCGTCTGCATCGCTCGGTCCTCGACGACGCGCCACCACTCCTCGACCTGCTTCTCGATCTCCTCGCGCCACGAACGGTCCTCCTTCCGCTTCAGCTTCGGGAGCAGCTCGTGGAGCGTGTCGTGAGCGTCGCCGATCAACATCACGTCCGCCGGATAGCGCATGCCGGTCATCCGTCCGTCGAGGTCGATCTCGACGCACTTCGCCTGGCCCTCCTTGGGCAGGAACTCCGCGTAGGGGAAGCTCGAGCCGATCTTGAGGAGCGTGTCGCAGCCCTTCATCAGCTCGTAGCTGGCGGTCGAGCCGAGCAGGCCGATCGGGCCGGTCACGAACGGCAGGTCGTCGGGTAGCGCCGCCTTGCCGAGTAGCGCCTTGGCGACGCCCGCGCCGAGCAGCTCGGCGGCCTCGACCACCTCGTCGGCGGCGCCCGCGGCACCCTGGCCGATCAGGATCGCGACCTTCTCGCCCTCGTTCAGGATCTGTGCGGCGCGGTCCAGATCTGCCACCTGCGGCAGCACTCGCGGGCGCGTGTAGCCGACGCTCGAGAAGACCGATCCGTGCGCACGAGGCGGCGACTCGACCGCCTTCTCCTCCTGGACGTCGGCCGGGAAGATCAACGTCGCCACGCCCTTCCGGTCGAGGGCGATCCGGAGCGCCCGGTCGACGAGGTGGCGGGCCTGGGCCGGATCCATGCAGACCTGGACGTACTCGGACACATCCTTGAAGAGCACGCCCAGATCGACTTCCTGCTGGTACTGCGAGCCGAGCGCGCTGCGCTTCTGCTGCCCGACGATCGCGACGACCGGGGCGTGATCCAGCTTGGCGTCGTAGAGGCCGTTCAGGAGGTGGATCGCACCGGGGCCGGACGTGGCCATGCAGACGCCGACCTCGCCGGTGAACTTCGCGTGGCCGCAGGCCATGAACGCAGCCATTTCCTCGTGCCGTGCCTGGATGAACTCCGGGTTGCCGTCCGCGCGGTCGAGCGCGCCGAGAAAGGCGTTGATCCCGTCGCCGGGGAACCCGTAAATGCGGTGCACGCCCCACTCGGTCAGGCGCTTCAGGACGAAATCAGCGACGAGCTCGGCCATGCCGGCACTCCCTTTCGATTGAGGTACGCGAACGATGTGCCCGTTTCCGCTAAAGGAAATCGTCCCTTCCGTCGAATGAAGAAACGTGAACCTGAAGCGGCAGATCTGGCAGCGTCGACCGGCACCGGCAACGGTGATCGCGATGCTCGCGCTCGTCTTCTCGCTCGGCGGTACGGGCTACGCCGCGGTGAAGATGATCCTGCCGCGGAACAGCGTCACGACCGTCCAGGTGAAGGACTATTCGCTCCTCAAGCGCGACTTCGCCCCCGGGCAGCTGCTCGAGGGTGCGAAGGGGCCTGCCGGACCTGCGGGTCTAGCTGGACCGACCGGTGCGGCCGGAACGGCCGGGCCGACCGGAGCGACAGGCCCGACGGGCGCTGCCGGCTCGTTCGCGGACACGCTTCCCTCGGGCAAGACTGAGAAGGGCGTCTACTACGTCAAGGGCACGGCCGCTGCCGCCGGCGACTTCGGCGGCGACGCGATCTCGTTCCCGACGGCGCTCGCCTCCGCGCCGACGGCGCACTTCATCAAGCAGGGAGACCCATCGCCGCCCTCACAGTGCGCGGGTAACGCCGGCGCGCCGACTGCGGCAGCCGGCCACCTCTGCATCTACGAAGGCATCGCAACGAACGTGCAGGCCGGCCGCAACTTCGTCGACGTCCTCTCCGACGGTTCGGGCGGCGTCGTGCGGGCGAGCGGCGCGGGCGTTTCCGTGCAGGCCGCCGCCGCGGGCTCGTTCGTCACCGGCGGCTCCTGGGCCGTCACCGCTCCGTAGAAGCCCGCTGTAGGCTTCGGCGCCGGATGGCGTCGCTTCTCTGTGTGCTCTACGACGATCCGGTCGACGGGTATCCGTCGGGGTACGCGCGCGACGAGATCCCGACGATCGCCGGCTATCACGGCGGCCAGACCACGCCGTCGCCGGCGGGAATCGACTTCCGTCCCGGCGAGCTGCTCGGGAGCGTGTCCGGCGAGCTTGGCCTGCGGCGATTCCTGGAGGAGGGCGGGCACCGGCTCGTCGTGACCTCCGACAAGGATGGGCCGGACTCGGTCTTCGAGCGCGAGCTGCCCGCTGCCGACGTCGTCATCTCCCAGCCGTTCTGGCCCGCCTACCTCACCGCCGAGCGGATCGCCAAGGCGCCGAACCTGAAGCTGGCGATCACGGCCGGGATCGGCTCGGATCACGTCGACCTGCAGGCGGCGATCGAGCACGGGATCACCGTGGCCGAGGTGACGTACTCGAACAGCATCAGCGTCTCCGAGCACGTCGTGATGATGATCCTGGCGCTCGTCCGGAACTACATCCCCTCGTACCAGTGGGTCGTGAAGGGCGGTTGGAACATCGCCGACTGCGTCTCCCGCTCCTACGACCTCGAGGGCATGCAGGTGGGGACGGTCGCGGCGGGCCGGATCGGCTCGGCGGTGCTGCGCCGGCTGAAGCCGTTCGAGGTCGGGCTGCACTACACCGACCGGCACCGGCTGCCCGCAGAGGTCGAGCAGGAGCTCGGGGTCACGTTCCACCCCACGGTCGAGGAGCTCGTCCGAGTTTGCGACGTGGTCACGATCAACGCGCCGCTACATCCCGAGACGGAGCATCTCTTCGACGACGAGCTGATCGGCCAGATGAAGCGCGGCGCGTATCTCGTGAACACCGCTCGCGGCAAGATCTGCGACCGGGATGCAGTCGCCCGCGCGCTCGAGTCCGGCCAGCTCGCGGGCTACGCGGGCGACGTCTGGTTCCCGCAGCCGGCGCCGCAGGACCATCCCTGGCGGACCATGCCGCATCACGGCATGACCCCGCACATCTCGGGCTCGAGCCTCTCGGCGCAGGCCCGCTACGCGGCCGGAGCCCGCGAGATCCTCGAATGCTGGCTCGACGGGCGCCCGATTCGCGAGGAGTACCTGATCGTCGACGCGGGTCGTCTGGCCGGCGCCGGCGCTCATTCGTACAGCGCCGGCGATGCAACTTCCGGCTCGGAGGAGGCGGCCCGCTTCACAGGCTAGCGCCCGAATCGACGCCGGTAGAGTCGAGGCGTGGACAACGGCATCGAGGCCAGCGGGCTCGTCCGCGAGTTCAAGGGCAAGATCCGGGCGGTCGACGGGATCGACCTCTCTGTACGACCGGGTGAGATCTACGGCTTCCTAGGCCCGAATGGAGCGGGCAAGTCGACTACCGTCCACATGCTCACGACGCTTTTGCCGCCGACCGCCGGCACGGCGCGGGTCGCCGGCTTCGACATCGTCCGGCAGGGCCCGGAGGTGCGGCGCGCGATCGGGGCGGCGCTTCAGGAGGCCGCGCTCGACCCGCTGCTGACCGGGCGCGAGCACTTGCGCCTGCAGGCCGGCATGCAGGGTCTGCCACGCGCCGAGCGCAAGGAGCGCGCGCAGGAGCTGCTCGAGCGGGTGGGCCTCACCCTGGCAGCCGACCGGCGAGTGGGCGGCTACTCGGGTGGCATGAAGCGACGGCTCGACCTTGCGCTGGCGCTCGTGCACCGGCCGCGGATCCTCTTCCTCGACGAGCCGACCACGGGCCTCGATCCGCAGAGCCGCAGCGCACTGTGGGAGGAAGTCGGCCGGCTCGCGAACGAGGAAGGCGTCACCGTCTTCCTCACCACGCAGTACCTCGAGGAGGCGGACGTCCTCTCCGACCGCGTCGGGATCATCGACCACGGCAAGATCGTCGCCGAGGGGACGCCGGCGCAGCTGAAGGCCGAGATCGCGCATCCCACCGTCGAGGTGATGCCCGCCGACCCGGCAGACATGGCCAAGATCGCGCAGATCCTCGAACGCTTCGGCGCGCCGACGGCCGGCGCCCCGCGGACCGTCGCAGTGCGCTGCTCGGCTGGCGAGGTCGGCCTCGCCGAGATCGTGCGCGCGCTCGACGCGGAGGGGATCCACGTCGCGAACCTCGAGCTGCACCAGCCCTCGCTCGACGA
>JBBQTQ010000015.1:0-37758 GCA_038213135.1 Gaiellales bacterium | reverse complement strand
CGCGCATCCACACGACATCGACCCGACCCAGCTCGGAGAGCTGATGCGGGCGAACCACTTCGGCTGGGTGGCGGTCCTCCTTCAGGACGGGCTCGACGTGAAGCCGATCGACCCGACCTGGGTCACACGCTTCCGGGCTGCGAGTGGGCTGCCGGTCGGCGGCTGGGGCGTCGTGCGCGACCAGCCGGAGAAGGAAGCCCAGCAGACCGTCTCGCTGCTTCGTCAGTACGCGCTCGACTTCTACATCGCAGACGCCGAGGCGGAGTACGGCTACACCGGCCCTGACGGGTTCAGTCACGTCCGGGCGGCGCGCTCGGGCCTCCTCGTACGTGCGTTCCGTGCGCTCGAGCCGACCATGCCGGCTGCCGTTTCCTCGTACTGCCGGCCTGACCAGCACGATCTCGACTGGCCCGCCTGGCGGTCGGGCGGCTTCGTCTTCCTCCCGCAGGCATACGTCGACCAGTTCGGCGCCGCGGCGACCCCGGCGAGCTGCGTCGCCGGCGCGAAGCCCTTCTTCCCGGTTGACGAGGTCCATCCCACGATCGGCACGTATGCAGTCGGCTCGCTGCCGCTGCCGACCCCACGGCGGTACGCGCGGCTCCTGAAGCAGGGCGGCACCGTCGGCTTCTCGCTCTACCTGGCAGAAGTGGGCATGCCGAACGAGAACTGGCGGGCCTACGGCCAGGCAATCGAAAGCCTCGGGATCGCGAAGTCAGGCGGGCCGTAGCTGCTCGAGCCGGTCGATCCGCGCGAGCGCCGGGAAGAGCTTGGGCCAGACGAGCGCGATCAGGATCGTCAGCACGCCCCCGGCGACGACGGCCGGCATCGCGCCGACGAGCGCCGCCGCCGCGCCGGACTCGAAGGCACCAAGCTCGTTCGAGGCGCTGATGAAGACCCATTCGACGGCGTTGACGCGCCCCCGGAGCGGATCGGGCGTCGCCAGCGCCGTCGTCATCGAGCGGATGTTCATGCTGATCATGTCGACGAAGCCGCTGACGGCGAGCGCGATCAGCGAGACCGCGAACCAGCGGGAGAGCCCGAACACCACCATGCTCACGCCGAACGCGCCGACGACGACCAGCAGCGTCCGGCCGGCGTTGCCCGCGAGCGGCCGGCGGGCGATCACGACCGCGGCGAGCAGCGCTCCGACGGCCGGCGCGCTGCGCAGAACGCCGAGCCCGATCGGCCCCGTGTGCAGGATCGAACGGGCGAAGAGCGGTAAGAGCGCGATCGCTCCTCCGAAGAGGACGGCGAAGAGGTCGAGGGTGATCGCTCCCAGCAGCACCGGTGTCCTGCGGACAAAGCGGATCCCGGCGAGCAGGCTATCGAGCCCAGGCGTCGGCTCGCCCGCAGGCACGCGCCCGCCCACGCGCAAGCCGAGCACGCACCCGAGCGCGACTCCAAGCAGCACCGTGCCGAGCCCGTAGACCAGCTCCGGATGGAGGGCGAAGAGCAGGCCGCCGAGCGCCGGGCCCGCGACGACCGCGGCCTGCGACCCGGCCGAGCGGAGGGCGAGTGCGCTCCCGAGCGACTCGGGCGGGACGATCGTCGGCGGGATAGCCCGGCCCGCAGGGTTCCCGAGGGCGGATGAGATGCCCGTCCCGGCAGCGAGCACGAGGAACGGCCAGAGGGAGCGCGCGCCCGCGAGACTCACAACCAGCAGCAGCGACGTGACGATCCCCGTGAGGACGATCGACACTCCGAAGACGAGCCGTCGCGGCAGCCGGTCGGCGAGCTGTCCTGCGGGCAACGCGAGCAGCGGCAGCGGCACGAACTCCGCGAGTCCGATCAGCCCCAGGTCGAGGGCGCTCCGATGGATCGCGTACACCTGCCACCCGACCGCGACGGCGACCATCTGCCCCGCGAGGTTCATCGCGAGCAGCGCGACCCAGAGAAGGAAGAAGTCGCGCTCGCGCAGGACGTGCGGAACCCGACTTAGTAACACTGTGTCACTTTCTCTCGCCGGAAGCCGAACCCCGCGCCGTTCCGCCGGGGCCGGCGGTCCAACCACTTAGTGACACTGTGTTACTAAATGCGGTTCGCCTCTGCAGCACGGCCGAGGGTGGAGCCGGCTGTTCGCTCGCCCAGCGTCGCCAGCCGCTCGAGCGACTCGGCGCTGAAGACGAAGCGCACGTAGCTCGACGCGACATCGCCACCCCAACCGGTCATTGCCGTCGCGGCGATCGCCGACTCCTCCAGCAACAGCCGCGACGCCTCCGCCGGCTCGATGCCGAGGGAGCGCGTGTCGAGCAGCATCGACCACCCACCAGCCGGCCGCACGAACGGCCAGCCAACGAGCGTCTCGAGGATGAAGTCACGGCGCCGCTCCAGTTCCCGCACGCACTCCTCGACGTGCCCGTCGCCGCTGCGCAGCGCCACCACACCTGCCGCTCGCGCGAGCCCGACCGGGGTCGTCGTGTTGTAGACGTGCAACCAGCCCGCGTCCTCGACGAACGACAGCGGCCCCGCCACCCAGCCGACGCGCCACCCGATCATCCGATGCTCCTTGGAGAGCGACCCGACGACGATCGTCCGCTCGGCCATTCCCTCGAAGCTCAGCGGGTGGATCAGCGGACGCCCGTCGAAGAGCAGCCGCTCCATCGCCGCGTCGTAGATCAGCCAGAGGTCGCGCTCGACGCAGGCCGAGCAGATCGCGCGCCATCCCTCCTCTTCGAGGTAGACACCGCTCGGCATCGACGGGCTCATCAGCAGGATCGCTGCGGTTCGCTCGCCGATCGCCCCCAGCATCCCCTCGACGTCGTAGCGCCACTCCCCGCCCTCCACACGCAGGGGCACGAGCCGTGGCTCGCCGCCCGCGACCCGCACGCGATTGACGAGGCCCGCGTAGATCGGGTCGCTGAGCACGACCTCGTCGCCGGGATCGACGAGAGCCAGCATCGTGTTCAGGAGCCCTTCCATGCCGCCGCAGGTGATCACGAGCTCGCGCTCGGGGTCGTAGCGGTGGCCGGTTCGGCGCTCGGTGAATTCCGAGATCGCCGCGCGCAGCTCGAGGTCGCCGGTGAACGGGAGCCAGCTGTTCGCCGGCGCGGTCTCGACCGCCGCGCGGGTCGCCTCGACCACGCCCGGCGGCAACGGCAGGTCGGTGTCCAGGTTCTCCATCCGCAGGACCGGCCAGCGATCCGAGGCTGTCGGCACGTCGGCCGCCGCGGCGACCCGGTCGATGTTGAACCCGCGAATCGCCTCGAGCCGTTTCGCTCGCTTCACGCCGTGATCCTAAGCCGAGCGAGCCGCAGGAACTCGATGTCGTGCCTGGTCGTGCCGTCCACCGCGAGGTCGGCCAGGATCTCGCCGACCACCGAGCAGAACTTGAAGCCGTGCCCCGAGAAACCGCCGCCGACGACGACCTGCGGCGCCTCCGGGTGCAGGTCGATCAGGAAGTGCTCGTCCGGGCTCAGCTCGAAGAGGCACGTCTTCAGCGTCATGGTCGGGCCGGCGCCGTCGGGGAAGTAGCGTTCGGCGAACTCGCGCAGCACGCGCTCGTCCTCGGTGCCCGGCTCGCGGTCGACGGTGTCCGGATCGACAGCCTCGCCGAGATGGTGGTAGCGCCCGAACTTGAACCCCGGAATGCCGTGGATCGGGAAGCCGTAGTAGCGGCCCTCCTCGAGCATCAGGTTGAAGACCGGGAACCGCTCGGGTGCGAACAGCTCCGGCCGGTGCGGCTGGAGCCAGGCGAGTACCTGCCTCTGCGCTGTCACCGGCATTCCGGCGACAGGGCCCATCCAGGCCCCAGCGGTCAGGACGAGCCGCTCGGCCTCGTAGCTGCCCCGCTCCGTCTCGACCCGGACGCCGTCGCCCACGGGCTCCCAGGAGAGGACCCGCTCGCGTGCGTGAATCTCGGCGCCGGCCGCGATCGCCTCCTCGACGTGCGCGACGATGCAGCGCTCGGGGGTCAGGAAGCCACCCTCAGGCTGGAAGACGGTCATCGCGTCGGGGTCGAGGCGGTAGGCCGGGAAGCGACGCGCCACCTCGGCGGCATCCAGCACCTCGTGGTCGAGACCGTGCTCCACGCACGAGCGCAGCGACCCCTCGAAGACGAACCTGCCAGGCGGAGCGATGTCGAGCGAGCCGGTGACGTGCAGCAACCGCTCGCCGCGTGCCGCCTCCAGCTCGCGCCAGAGCTCGTAGGCACGGCGCAGCAGTGGCACGTACGAGAGGTGCTCGTAGTAGGCCAGCCGAATGATCCGCGTCAGGCCGTGCGAGGAGCCTTGCTCATGCGGGATGTCGAACCGCTCGAGCCCGAGCACCCGCTGACCGCGGCGGGCGAGGTGAGCCAGCGTCGCACTGCCCATTCCGCCGACGCCGACGACGATCGCGTCGTAGCGCTGACTGCTCACCACCGGAACCTATCCGGCCGGAACGGCGTCAGGTCGAAGATCGGCGTGTCGCCGGCGACGAGCTCGGCAACCAGCTTGCCGGTGACTGGCGCCAGGGACAGGCCCTTCATTGCGTGGCCGGTCGCGATCACACAGCTGCCGGCGCTCCCGATCGCAGGCAATCCGTCGGGCAGGCAGGGACGCAGTCCCGCCCAGGTCTCGCCGACTCGGCGCGTGTCGGCCCAGCCGAGCACGCGAGCCACCGACGAGCGGATCGCCTCGACTCGCCGTTTGTCGATCCGGAGGTCGAGCCCGGCGAGCTCCATCGTCCCCGAGAGCCGCAGGCCGGCACCCAGGGGCGTGGCAACGGTGCGGGCCTCCTGCAGGAAGACCGGGATCGACGGATCGCCGGGCGCCGCTTCGAGGGTGACGCTGTAGCCCTTGCCGCCCTGCAGGGGTAACCGGATCCCCAGCCGTCCCGACCAGGCGCCCGCGGCGAGCACGACCGTTCCCGTCTGCAGGTCGCCCTCGCTTGTCTCGACCCTGCCGTGGCGGATTCGGCGAACCTCCACGCCGGTGCGGATCTCGGCGCCGGAGGCACGGGCGACCGCCTCGACGAAGAGCCGAGAGTCGCAGTGCGCTTCGTCTGCGTGGTAGACGCCACCGGCGATCTCGCCTCGAACAGCGGGCTCCAGCTCGCGCACAGCTTCGGGCGTGAGCCGCTTGCCATGCGCGGCGGCGAGGCCGGCCTCGGTCTCGTAGACGTTGAGCGTTCCTCGCCGCTCGAAGCTCGTGCCGAGCTCCGCCAGTTCGGCGTGCAGGCGCAGGCTCTCGACGCTCAGCTCGTGGACCGCGCGCTCGCCGGCTTCGGCTTGCGCAGCGGTGGACGCAAGGGCGAAGCGCGCGAGCCACGGCACGATCGCCGGCCGCGGTCGGATGTAGAAGGGGCTGTCGGGCGAGAGGAGCCAGCGCAGGCCGTCGCGAAGCGCCCGCGGGTTCGCGATCGGCAGCGAATGGCTCGGGCAGATCAGTCCTGCGTTCGCGCCCGAGCAGCCGGTGGCGAGCCGCGGGCCGCGCTCGAGCACCGTCACCCTCGCGCCCCGCTCCGTCAGCGCGTACGCGCACGCGATTCCGATCGCGCCGCCGCCCACCACCACGACGTCGGACGCGCCCATCGGCAGCGATATTAGGGTTGTCGCGTGCCGCTCGACCCTTCACGCACCGTCGCCGAGCTCCGCGAGCTGCAGCGGCTCACGGGCGACGAGCACGGGGCTCAGCGCGTTGCCTGGACGGAGATCTGGGAGCGGGCGCGCGAATGGCTGCGGGGGCTCGCGCCCGGCCAGGAGGAGATCGACGAAGCCGGCAACCAGTGGTTCACGCTGCCCGGTGAGTCGGATCGGGCCCTCCTGATCGGCGGCCACATCGACTCCGTTCCGAATGGTGGCTGGCTCGACGGCTGCCTCAACGTGCTCGCAGGGGTCGAGGTCATGCGTCGACTCGCCGAGCAGGGCACGCCCCCACTGACGGTTCGGCTCGTGAACTGGGCCGACGAGGAGGGGGCGCGCTTCGGCCGGTCGCTCTTCGGCTCGAGCGCCGCCGCAGGCTCGATGGCCGACCAGGCCGAGCTGCGCGAGCGGCGTGACGCGAACGGCGTCAGCCTGCCCGATGCCCTCGCCGAGCACGGCGTCCAGCTCGACCACGCGCTCGAGGCGCGCACCCGGCTCGAGAACGCCGTCGCCTATCTCGAGCTCCACATCGAGCAAGGCCCGGTCCTCCAGAGCCTGGGCCGCCCGCTCGGCGTCGTGCTCGGCACCTTCGGCGTCGAGCGCCACCAGATCACCTTCAGCGGCCAGGCCGCGCATGCGGGCTCGACCCCGATGGACCGCCGCCGGGACGCCCTCGGCGCGGCCGCCAAGCTGGCGCTCGAGATCCGCGAGATCGCCAAGCGCACCGGCGACGGCGCCGTCGGCACGATGGGCGGCATCGTCTGCAAGCCCGGGATCGTCACCTCGGTGGTCGAGACCGCGGAGTGCATCCTCGACCAGCGGCACCTCGACGCGGAGAAGCTCGGCGCGATGCTCGCCGAGGCGAAAGAGGCGAGCGAGCGCTTCGCCGCCGAGGAGGATGTCGAGCTCGCCTGGAGCAGGATCTGGTCGATCGAGCCGATCCTCTTCGACGAGCGCCTGATCGGGCTCGCCGACGAGGCCGTGCGCGAGATCGCAGGTCACTCCGAGCGGCTGCCGAGCGGTCCCCTCCACGACGCGGCCGAGGTGTCGCGCGCCGGCGTCCCGACCGCGATGCTCTTCGTCCAGAGCCTGCGCGGCCTTTCGCACACGAAGCTGGAGGATACGAAGGAGGAGCACTTGGAGCTCGCCGTACGGGCGCTCGACCGCCTGACGGACAAGACGCTGGAGGGCTTTGTTGGCTGACTCCTGTCAGCGCAAAGCAAATGGCGAGCGCGTCGTCCGCAATACCTGTTTAGGATGCCCGCAGCCAGATTGCCCGGCGGGTCGCCGCAGCCCGCCGGGCGTCTGACCAAAGCCTTAGACAGGCCAAGGAGTCCCGTCGGCGATGAAGACCGCGAGAGCGACCAGGAGCGAGCAGATCATGAGCAGACGAAAGTGCATTGCCATGCCGGACCATCCTTTCGAATTGAAGAGAAGCGACAGTCCGGGCGCCCGGCTGTTGACAGAGTAAGCAATTGACCAGGGAAAAGTCAAAGCATGTGGATACCGCCGAAGCAGTCGGCCGTCGGCTACGGGAGGCGCGGGAGGCGGCAGGTCTCAGTCAGCGGAAGCTCGCGTTCCCCGGCTGCACCCCCGCCTACATCTCGCGGATCGAGGCCGGACAGCGGATCCCGTCTCTCCAACTTGCGCGTCAGCTGGCGCAGCGGCTGGACGTCACCGAGGCGTGGCTCACCACGGGTAACCAGCACACTGCTGAGAGCCTCCTCGCCGACGCGGAGCTCGCGCTACGGCTCGATCGGGTGGCTGAAGCGGAGCAGCTCCTCCGCGCCGCACGCGACGAGATCCCGACGACCGGCGACGACACGGCCGAGGCCAGGATCCTCGAAGCGCAGGGCAGGCTGGCTCTCCGTCGCGGAGACGCGAAGCAGGCCGTCGCGTTGCTCGAGTCGGCGCTCGATCGGGTCGGCGCTCGGGTGGAGCAGCGGCCCGCGCTCGCCGAGTCGCTGGCGCGCGCCTACGCGGCGCTCGGCGAGCTCGCTCCTGCGATCGGCATTCTCGAGCGGTGCGTGGTTCAGTTCGCCGCGGACCCCATTCAGCACGTCCGGTTTGCCGGGCTGCTCGGAGCTGCGCTCACCGACAGCGGCGACTTCACCGCCGCGGAGCAGGTGATCGGCCGTGCGATCGGCCGTGGGCGCGAGCTCGTCGACCCTCATGCGCGCGCTCGGCTTTACTGGTCGGAATCGCGCCTGCTGGCCGAGCAGGGACGGAGCGCCGAGGCCGAGGAATACGCGCACAAGACGCTCGAAACGCTGCGGACGACCGAGGACACCTATGCGGTCAGCCTGATCCTGCAGACCCTCGCGCACATCAAGCTGGATCTCGATCAGCCGCACGAATCGCTCGAGCTGCTCGGGGAGGCATGGCCGACGATCGCCGCGTCGGGGACGCCGCTGCAGATCGCGCAATTCCGACTCGAGGAGGCGCGTGCCCTCGCGGCGATCGGCGAGCACGATCGTGCAGGCTCGCTCGCGATGTCGCTCAGAGCCGAGTTTGGTGATGCACATCCGGTCGACTCGGGCCGAGCCTTCGTCGTTCTCGGCGAGGTGTTCGAGGCGATCGGCGAGCGCGAGCGCGCCCAGGAGGTCTACGAGCTCGCGATCGAGCGGCTCGAAGAACAGGCGCCAGGGCGCTACCTGGTCAAGGCCTACAAGCGCCTCGGGACACTGCTCCGCGAGCGGGGGCAACGCGACGAGGCGCTCGAGCTGTTCGAGCGCGCACTCGGCGTGCAGGATGCAGTGGGTCGCCACCTGGCCTGACGACCGGCGACGCACTTTTGCAAACCTAGGGTCGTGAGCCTGCGTTTCGGCATCCACTCGGGCCAGCAGCACACCGACTTCCCCGGCTACCTCGAGCTCTGGCGCTCCGCGGAAGAGCTCGGGTTCGACTGGGCCTCGGTCTTCGACCACTTCCTGCCGATCCAGAGCGACCCGACGGGGCCGTGCTTCGAGGGCATGACCCTGCTCGCGGCGATGGCGGCGCATACGACCCGTCTGCGCTGCGGGATGATCGTGAGCGGGGTGACCTACCGCCATCCGGCGGTGCTCGCGAAGCAGGCCGCGACGATCGACCACGTCTCCGGCGGCCGGCTCGAGTTCGGGCTCGGTGCCGCCTGGTACGAGCTCGAGCACGAGCAGTACGGGATCCCGTTCCCGCGGATCGGCGTTCGGATGGACATGCTCGACGAGGCCTGCCGTATGTGTCGCGGGCTCTGGACACAGGAGACGACCACCTTCGAGGGCGAGCACTGGCAGCTTCAGGACGCGCATGCCGAGCCGAAGCCGCTCCAGTCGCCGCTGCCGCTCTGGATCGGCGGCTCGGGCGAGCGGCGGACGCTGAGGATCGTCGCCGAGCACGCCAACGGCTGGAACACGTTCCTGATGGAGCCCGAGGACTACCGGCACAAGCTCGACGTGCTCGAGCGCCATTGCGCCGACGTCGGTCGCGATCCCGCCGAGATCCGCAAGCAGGTCGTCTTCCGGGCGATCCTGGGCGAAGACGAGCGCGAGGCCGAGGAGCGCCTGCGCGAGCGGGCCGCTGCCGCGAGTGTCGAGCCCGATCAGCTCCGCGAGGGGATGATCGTCGGCTCGCCCGAGCAGTGCGCCGAGCGCCTCCGGTCGATGATCGAGCTCGGCGTCGAGGACTTCCTGCTACTCGCGCGCCCCCCGGCCGACTTGCGGACGATGGAGCTCGTCGCGAAGCACGTGGCTCCGGCGCTGCGGCCGAGACCTAGGTCGTTCCCCAGTTGAGGCTGACAAAGCCTTCTTCGGTGCTGCCGGTGGCGTAGCGCCAGCCGTCTACGGCGATCATGTAGGTCGTTCCGCTGGTGGCGTGGAAGCTGAGCCTGCTCGTTCGGAGGCCGCCGCCCGCGTCGTCATTTGCCGCCACCTGGGTGAGTGAGCCCAGGTCGGTTCCCGTGTAGACGGCGAGGAGCGTGTCGAAGTTCGAGCCGGCGGTGTCGATGCTGACTGTGCCGGAAGAGGGGGCTGTCCATCGGAACCAGATCGACTTGCCACCGGCGTTGCCGGCGTGGTTCGGTTCGCCGTTCTGCTTTGTCGCGCCGACCGTGGCCGACTGTGCTTGGCCGCGGCGAAGCTGACGCTACTCGTGTGGTCGCCGTTTCCGGCATTGTCGTTCGCTGCGACCTGCGTGAGCGCACCCACCGCCGTTCCCGTGTAGATCGCGAGCACCGTGTCGAAATTGGAGCCGGCAGTCGCGAACGTCGCGGTACCGGTAGACGGCGCTGTCCAGGAGAACCAGATCGACTTCGTGCCCTTGCTGCCTGCGTGCCCGGGTTCCGATGCCTCCTTGGTCGCACCAACGTTCGCGCCCTGGGTCACGCCGTTCGAGCCATTGAGCAACCGCGCCGCGGAAAGGTTGTCGTTGGGCGGGCCGCTGCCAGCCGGAGCTTCGTTCCAGGCGAGCTTCGCGTAGCCCTCCTCGGTGTAGCCGCTGGCGTACTGCCAGCCGTCGATCGCGATCAGGTAGGTGATTCCGGCCGCGACGGAGAACTGGACCGCACTCGTCCGATCCGAGCTTGCGTCGTCGTTGCCAGCGATCGGGGTTAGCGAGTTCAGGGCGCTGCCCGTATAGACGGCAAGCACCGTGTCGAAGTTCGATCCGGAGGTCGTGAAATTGGCGACTCCATCAGCCGGAGCCTTCCAGGTAAACCAGATCGACTTGCCCCCACGACTCCCGCCATGGTTCGGCTCCCCGGCCTCCTTTGTCGCCCCGACTGTCGCCCCCTCGACCTGACCGCTCCCTCCGACCAACACCCGTGGGCTGGCGAACGGATCGTTCGCCGGGCCCGCTGTCGCGCTCAACGGCTGCCAGTTCGGCGATGACTCGATTGCCGTGCTGTTCGTGATGTTCTGCTGTCCGCTGCCGTCAGGGTTCATCACCGGAATATCGCCGCCTCGGTCGAAGGCGATCTTCCGCCCGTCCGGCGACCAGACCGGATCGCGATCCTGGCTCGGCCCGCTCGTGATCTGCGCCAGGCCGCCCCCGTCACTGTTCACTTCATAGACGTGGGTGCCATCACCGGGGTTCGACGAGAAGACGAGCTTGCGGCCATCCGGCGACCAATCAGGAAAGCCGGCCGAGAGGTCGACGAGCTTGCGTAGCTGCGAACCGTCGGGGGCGATCGTGTACAGACCGATCGTAGACGTATTCCTGTCCACTGCAAGCATCCGCACGAACGCGATTCGCGATCCATCCGGCGACCAGGCGGGTTGATAGTCGCTGCCCGCGTAGTAGCCTGGCGCGGCTCCCGGATTCGGATTGAGGTAGGTCGAGCCGGTGGTCGTCAACATACGCATGCCGCTGCCGTCGGCGCTGATGAGCGCGATGTCCCAGCCTTCGGTCGGCCTGCCGCGGCAGGCATAGACAAGCTGTGTTCCGTCCGGCGACCAGGCTGGGTGGCTGGCCCCCTCGCCACAACCGGAGCGGACCCTCAGTTTGTTGCTGCCGTCAGCGTTCATCGCCACGAGGTCGCCTCCGTAACCAAAGTCGCCGACGAAGGCGAGCCGCTGCCCGTTCGCGGACCAGACAGGATCAGACTCCCCATGCCAGGCATCGTTGACGGGATCGTTCGCCGGGAGTTGCGTCCGCTGCGAGCCGTCAGGAGTGATCGAGAACAGTCCGGTCCGGGCGTCGTTTGCCGCCGCCCGGCTGACGAACACGATCAGGCCGTTCCTCCGAGGGGAAGGCAGCACGAGCCGATCCGGCGCCCACAAGACCGGCGAACGCAACCATGGACACGGCCGCAGCGAACCGCACCATTGCCCCGGCTCTTCTCCCGAACCCCACCCACTCAGCTTTAAGAACAGGCGCTCTCAGCACAACCCCCCAGCGCCATCCGCCGGTTCGCCAGGGATATGCTCGGCGCCTCGTGCCGAGCTTCGGGGTGACGATCATGCCCGACCCGCCCTGGACGCGGCTCGTCGAGCTGATGCGCCTGGCGGAGCAGAACGGCTTCGACTACGGCTGGATCTACGACTCGCACGTGCTCTGGCAGGAGCCCTATCCACTGCTGACCGCGATCGCCCTCGACACCGAGCGCCTGAAGCTCGGTCTGAACGTGACGAATCCGGGCACCCGCGAGCCGACGGTCACGGCGAGCGCCTTCGCCACGCTCCAGGACATCTCTAGCGGACGGATGGTCGTCGGGATCGGCCGCGGCGACTCGGCGCGCCGCGTGATCGGCCTGAAGCCGGTGCCGGTCGCCGAGTTCGAGCGCTCGCTGCCGGTGATCCGCGACCTGATGAACGGGCGCAAGGTCACTTGGAACGACACCGAGGTCGAGCTCCCGTGGGCGAAGGGCCAGTCCGAGATCCCGCTCTACATGGCCGGCTACGGGCCGAAGGTGCTCGCCGCCGCCGGCCGTCACGCGGACGGCGTGATCATCCAGCTCGCCGACCCCGAGATCTGCGAGTGGATCGTCGGCCAGGTCAGGCGGAGCGCCGAGCAGGCAGGCCGCGACCCGGCCGCGATCGAGTTCATGGCCTGTGCGCCGGCGGTGGTTTCCGACGACATCGAGGAGGCCCGCGAGCAGGTGCGCTGGTTCCCGGCAATGGTCTCGAACCACGTCTTCGACGTGATCGCCAAGCACGACCCCGACGACCTCCCGAAGGCGCTGACCGAGTACGTCCAGCGCATGCACCGCGAGACCTACGACTACACCGAGCACAGCCGCGTCGGCGCGAAGCACGGCGAGGACGTCCCCGACGAGACCTGCGAGCGCTTCTGCATCCTCGGCCCGCCCGAGGCGCACGTCGAGAAGATCCGCGCGCTCGAGGCGGCCGGTGTCACCCAGTGGAACGTGTATCTGATGACCGAGGGCCAGGAGCACACGCTCGAGGCCTATGGCCGCGATGTCATCCCGCGCCTCGCCGCCGGCGACGAGGCGCAGCGCCCGCGTCGTCTTCCAGACGGCTACTGAACTGCGTCGAGGCTGTCGCCGATCACCGAGGCGACGGTCTCGAGCTCGTCCTCGGTGATCACGAACGGCGGCGAGATCTGCAGGGCGACGCCGCGAATGCCGCGGAGGATCACTCCGCGGTTGCGCGCCTCGAGCGCGACCGGAGCGGGCGCCATGTCCGGGACGAGCTCGACCGCGCCGAGCAGGCCGAGGCCGGCGCGAACCTCGGCGACGAGCGGATGCGACTCGAGTGGGCGCAGGACACGTTCGAGGATCGGCTCCAGCTCGCTCACCCGGTCGACGAGTCCCTCGCGCTCCAGGATCTCGATGTTCGCAAGCCCGACCGCGCAGGCCGTCGAATGTCCCGAGTAGGTGTAGCCGTGCCGGAAGACCAGCTCGCTTCCCTTCGCGTAGAAGGGCTCGGCCACGCGCGGCGAGATGATTACCGCGCCGAGCGGCGCGTAGCCGGAGGTCAGGCCCTTTGCGGTGACCATCATGTCCGGCTCGAGCTGGAAGCGCTGGCTGGCGAACCAGGTGCCGAGCCGGCCGAAGCCGGTGATCACCTCGTCGGCGACGAAGAGCACGTCGTACTTGCGGCAGATCGCCTGCACAGCGGCGAGATAGCCCTCCGGCGGGTGGAGGACGCCGCCGGCCCCCATCACCGGCTCGCAGACGAACGCGGCGACCCGCTCGGGCCCGAGCTTGTCGATCGCCTCTTCGAGCGCAGCCGGGTCGTCCCACTGCACGTGCGCGACGTCGGGAACGAGGTCGCCGAACTGGGCAGCGATCGCCTGAATCCCGGTCAGGGAGGTGCCGTAGGCGTTGACGCCGTGATAGGCCATCGTCCGGCCGACGATCACGTGCTTCTTGTCCTGCCCGAGCGCCGCCCAGTAGGCGCGGCTGAGCTTGGCGGCGGTGTCGATGGCGTCCGAGCCGCCCGAGGTGAAGAAGACGCGCGCGTCAGCGACGCCCGAGAGCTCGGCGACGCGCTGCGCGAGCTCCTCCGCGGGCGGCGTCGAGTAGTACTCGAAGGTCTGGAAGGTCTCGAGCTCGCGCATCTGCTTCGCGGCGGCGTCCGCGAGCTCGGGCCGGCCGTGGCCGATGTTCGCGTACCAGAGCGAGCCGATCGCGTCGATGTACGCCGTCCCGTCCTTGTCCCAGACGGTCGAGTCGCGTCCGCGAACGAGGACGAGCGGCTCGTCGCCGAGCGTCGCCATGTTGGCGAACGGGTTCCAGAGGGCTCGGTGGGTCACGCGAGTGCGAGCTGGCGGAAGGGCTCCAGGTTGGAGACAGTAACGCCTACGAGGCGTAGGGGGCCGGGCCGGTCGCGCAGTGCGCGATCGAGGAGCGAGCAGGCCAGCTCACCGATGTGCTCGCCGTCGTCGATGCCTGCAGGGAGGGTCGTGGAGCGGCTGCGGATCGCGAAATCCGGATAGCGAACCTTGGTCGTGACGGTGCGAGCGGCGTCCCCCTTGCGGGAGAGGTGCTCGGCGACGCGAACAGCCATCCGGCGAAGCTCGCCGTGCAGTTGCGCGAGGTCGGCGATGTCGCGCTCGAAGGTCTCCTCGACGCTGATCGAGATCCGCTCCGGCGAGAGGTCGAGCGGCCGCGGGTCGATGCCGCGGGCTCGGTTGCGCAGCAGCTCGCCGACCTTGCCGGGGAGTAGTCGCCTGAGCTCCTCGTCTGAGAGGGCGGCGAGCGCGCCGACGGTCGTCACCTCGGCGGCGAGGAGTCGCGCCTCCGCCCGGGGACCGACCCCTGGCAGCTTGCGGACGTCGAGCGGCGCGAGGTACGCGGCTTCGCGCCCGGGCGGGACGACGGTCAGGCCGCGCGGCTTGCGACGGTCGCTCGCGACCTTCGCGACGACCTTGCAGCTCGCGACGCCGAGGGAGCAGGTCAGGCTCGTCGCACCGCGGACAGCCGCCTGGACGGCTTCGGCGATGCGGCGCGCCTCGAGGAAGTCGGCGGCGACGTCGTCGAGGTCGAGGTAGCCCTCGTCGATCCCGGTCTGCTCGACAGTCGGGACGACCTCCCGCACCGTCTGCCAGACCGAGCGGGAGTACTCCCGATACAGGGTGTGGCGCGGCCGGACGAAGACCGCGTGCCGGCAGCGCCGAAGCGCCTCGGCACAGCTCATCGCCGAGTGGATCCCGAAGCGCCGCGCCTCGTAGTTGCACGTGGCGACGACGCCGCGGCCGTGCGGGTCGCCGCCGACGATCAACGCCTTGCTGCGCAGGCTGGGGTCCTCGAGCTCCTCGACCGCCGCGAAGAACGCGTCGAGATCGAGGTGGGCGACGATCACGGGCCAACAATAGGCATCGAACCTGCCGCCACGAACCCGCTCAGCGGAACGCGCCGATCAGCGCGCCGCCCGCGACGATCAGCACCGCGCCGGCGACGAGGTGCCGGCCGACGAGCTCGCTGCGGCGGAGGAAGATCACCGCAAACACCACCGCGAAGAGCGACTCGGTTGCCGTCAGCGGCGAGACGACGGTCACCCGGCCGCGGAAGTAGGCCTCGAAGAGCGTCGCGTACGAGGTGCCGAAGCAGAGGCCGGGCAGCAGGTAGGCGGGTACGGCTCGCACGACTTGGGCGGGCGCCTGCCTGCCGCGGGTCACGGTCAGGTACGCGAGGATGATCGCGGCGCCTGAGATGAGCGTCGCCGTGGCCGCGAGCTGCGGCGCGACCCGAGTGTCACCTGCGAGCCAGCGGACGAGGTTGTCGCGGGTCGCAAAGAAGACCGTGGTCGCGATCGCCAGTCCGATGCCGAGCATCCGGAAGCTCTCGGGTCGCTTCTTCTCGCCGGCGAGCGCGAGGCCGCCGCCCACGATCACCAGCGCTCCCACGAGCAGGGGCCAGCGGACCGGTTCTCCGAGAAACAGGAGCGCGATCGCGACCGCGACGAGCGGGGCGACGCCCGCGACCACCGACGTGCGAGCCGGGCCCGCCTCCTGAACGGCGCGCACGAAGAGGATCTGCGAGCAGCCGGGCGCGAGCAGCCCTGCGGCGAGAAAGGGCAGGACGTTCCCGTGCCACTCGGCTCCGATCAGCGCCACCGTCGCGCAGACACCGAAGGCGACGAGCACCATCGCTGCGGCGCCCGACTCGGCGTCCGGGTTGCGCTGGATCGAGAACCGGACGGCGACGCTCATCGCGCCGAAGAAGACCGCCGAGACGAGCGCCAGACCCACCGCGAGCACACGGCGACGGTAACGGGTTAGGTTCCAGCGGTGGCGATCCAGCGGGTCTGCGTGGTCGGCGGTGGCGTGATCGGCTCGCTCTATGCGGCGCACCTCGCGCAGCGCGTCGAGGTGACGGTGCTCACTCGGCGCGAGGAGCAGGCGGCGGCCTTGCGCGACGAAGGGCTGCGGATCTCGGGGAAGCACGACTTCACCGCCCGGCTCGGGGCGACAATCGAGCCGGACGAGCTGGGCGACGCCGACCTCGTGATCCTGGCGACCAAGGCGACGGACGTCGGTGCGGCTGCCGAGCGGCTGGGCGGGCGGTTGCCGGGCGCCACGGTGATGACGATCCAGAACGGGCTGGGTGCCGAGGAGATCGTGCGTGCCCAGGGCGGGTGGCCGTTGATCTCGGCGGTGACGTTCATGAGCGGGTTCCGGCACGGCGACGCGCACGTCGAGTACGAGCTCGACACGGAGACGTGGCTCGGGCCGTACGGGGAGACGTCCTACGCGCGAGTCGAGGAGGTCGCGGCGCTCCTCGTCGAGTGCGGGCTGCGGGCGCAGGCGTTTCCGGATCTGCGGCCCGCGCAGTGGTCGAAGCTGATCTTCAACGCGACCGTGAACTCCGTCGCCGCGGTCACCGACCTGCCGCACGTCTCGGCGTTCGCGGCGACCGATGGGCCGGCCGATCTCGGTCATCTCGTCCGCGACCTGATGGACGAGGGCAAGCGGGTCGCTGCCGCGGCGGGCGTCGAGCTGCATGAAGATCCGTGGGAGATGAACGTCCTGGCGGTACAGCGCGGTGAGACGGAGGCGGCCGCTGGCCACTACGCGCACGTTCCGTCGTTGCTCGCCGCCGTGCGCGGCGGCCGTCAGACCGAGGTCGACTTCATCACGGGCGCGCTCGTCCGCGAGGGCGAGCGAGTCGGCGTGCCGACTCCGCTGCAGGCGGCGATGTACCGGCTGGTCAAGGCGAGGGAGGCGAGCTACTCGTGACGTTCGCCACAGGGGGCTGTCCCCTAATTGTGTCCGTTGCGGCCAGAGGCTGTCGCACAAAGTCTGGCGGGATTCCCATGGGTGAGCCAGTACGCGCGTTACAAGGGCGTGGCCCCGGGACAGCGCCATGAGGGTCGCGGTGATCGGCTGCGGTGCGGTCGGCTCGCTGTTCGCGGCCCACCTGGCGCAGCTGGACGACCTCGACGTCTGGGCGTACGACCTCGCGCGGGATCACGTCGACGCGATCAACGCGAACGGCTTGCGGCTCTCCGGGGCGGGCGAGCTCGTCGGGCGGCTCCGCGCGACGACCAACCCCGCCGAGCTGCCGCCCTGCGATTTCGGGATCGTCGCGACGAAATCGATGCACACGCGCTCCGCCGTCGCCTCGGTCGCGCACGCGTTCAGCGACGGGGCCGTCGCGTCCGTCCAGAACGGGGCCGGCAACGAGGAGCTGATCGCCGAGTCGGTCGCCCAGGTGATCCGCGGCACGACCTTCCCGGCCGGCCACCTGATCGAGCCTGGCCATGTCGGCTGGGACACGAAGGGCGATACGACGATCGGACCGTTCGAGCCGAGCCCCGCGCCGCTCGCCAAGGTCGAGCAACTCGCCAACGCCCTCACGCGAGCCGGCATGCCGACCCACGCGGTCGAGGACGCCCGCGGCCCCCAGTGGCGCAAGCTGATCTTCAACGCCGCTTCGAACGCGATCGGCGCCCTGACGGGCCTGACGCACGGCCGCATCGCCGAGAACCCGGACACTCGCGCCCTTGCGGCAGCGACCATGCGGGAGGGCAAGGCGGTAGCCGATGCCCAGCAGATCATCCTCGACTCCGACCCGGAGGAGCTGTTCGACTACGCGGCTCGAAAGGACGTGGCCTACGACCACAAGCCCTCGATGCTCCAGGACGTCGAGGGCGGACGGGCCACCGAGATCGACTTCCTGAACGGTGCGATCGTCGCTTTCGGCGACCGTTTCGGCATCGCCACGCCCGTGAACAGAACCCTCACCGCTCTCGTGAAAGGCCTCGAACATGCGCGAGTCTGAGCAGGAGATCCAGCGGCGCTACGCCAACGTCCGCGAAGCGGCGGCCCGCGACGGCCTCGACGCCGTCGTCGTCTCCGGCTCCGAGTACACGGGCTTCGAGGGCGCCGTCCGCTACCTCTCCGGCTTCCGGCTTCTCCACCGCGTCGCCTACGTCGTCCTCCCGGTCGACGGTGAGCCTGCGATCGTCTTCCCGAGAGAGGCGCGCTGGGTGGGCGACCACGGCGAGTCCTGGATCGAGGAGAAGGTCTTCGCGCCGCTCCCCGGCGAGTGGATCGCCGACCGCGCTCGCGACCGCGGCTGGCGCCGCCTGGGCGTCTACGGGCTGGAGCACGTGATGGCCGTCCGCGACTACCGGCCGCTCGCCGAGCTGGCTGTTCCCTGGGACGAGGGCTTCGACCTTGCCCGCGCGGTAAAGAGCGAGGAGGAGCTCGAGTCCGTCCGCGAGAGCTTTCGCCTGAACGAGGACGGCGTCCGCGCGGTCGTCGCCGCCTACGCACCGGGCAGGACGGAGGCCGAGCTGATGGGCCTCGCCGAAGAGCTGTTCGCAGTCCGCGGCACGTATCGCACGACGATGGACATGGTGCTGACCGGGCAGCAGGGCTCGGCGCTTCCCGAGTTCCGCTTCCCTTCCGAGCGCCGGATCGAGCAGGACGACCTGCTCCTCTACGGCCTCGAGATCGCCGCGTCGGGCGGGCACTGGGTCGAGTTCTCCCGTCCCCTCTGCGCGGGCGAGCCCAGCAAGCCGACGCTCGAAGCGCTGGACGCTTACCACGAGTACGTCGACGCGGCCCGCCGCACGATGCGCGCCGGCGCCACCGCCCACGACGTCCACACAGCGGTCTCCAAAGGGTTCCTCGACCGCGGCTTCACGCTCGGCCACGTCACCGGCCATTCGATCGGCCTGACGATGATCGAGCATCCGCGGGTCGGCGAGGGCTTCGACGTCGAGCTGCGCGAGAACATGGTCGTCTCGATGCATCCGCACGCGATCACGAAGGACGAGCAGGCGTGCCTCTACATGCAGGACACCTGGCTCGTGACGAAGGACGGCGGCGTCCCCTTCTCGGACATGCCGATCACGATCTTCAAAGGAGGCGAGTCGATTTGAAGAACGTCGACCTGTTCGTCGAGGCACTGCCGCCCGGGCTGCAAGTCGACTACGGCAAGCGGGCTGAAGCAGCCGGCTTCCGTGCCGCGTGGTTCCCGGAGATCACTTTTGGCGACGCGTTCGGGCCTGCGGTTGCGACGGCCGTGCAAACCGACCGGCTCCGGCTCGGCACCGGCGTCGTCGGCATCTGGAGCCGCAGCGCGGTGACGATGGCGCTGCAGGCCGCGACGCTGAGCGAGCTGTCCGAGGGCCGGCTCCTGCTTGGCCTCGGCCTCCAGGCGCGCGGCTACGTCGAGGGTTGGCACGGCCAGACCTACGAGCGGCCGGTACGCGCGATGCGCGAATACGTGGCGATCCTGCGCTCGCTCCTCTCGGGTGCGCCGACGAGCTTCGAGGGCGAGATCTTCTCCGTTCGCAACTTCCAGCTGATGGCGCAGCCGGGTGAGGTGAAGGTCTACATGGCGGCGATCGGGCCGCAGATGGTGCGGCTCGCCGGGGAGATCGCCGACGGGCTGATCGGCTACTGCTACTCGCTCGAATACCTGCGCGAGGTCGTCATGCCGAACCTGCAGGCCGGCGCCGAGAAGGCCGGTCGCACCCTTGACGGCTTCGACATCGCCTGCGGCTTCCCGACGATCGTCTCCGACAACGGCCTCGAGGAGATCAAGGGCCAGGCGCTGATGTTCGCCACCGCCAAGAGCTCCTCTCCGGAGTACGAGAAGAGCTTCGCGGCGGCCGGCTTCGGCGGGGAGGTGACGGAGATCTACGCGAAGCTCGATGCGGGCGACACCGAAGGAGCGCTCGGCGTGATCTCGCCGGAGATGGCCGGCTCGGTCACGATCGCCGGCTCGGCCGACGAGGTGCGCCGCCGCATCGCCGCCTATCACGACGCCGGCCTGACGACCGTGGCGCTGAACCCGTCGCCGCCGAACGTCTTCTTCCCGCTCTACGAGGGCCACTTCCCCGAAGGGACGGCCTTCCCGGAGTTCTCGTTCCCCGCGTACCTGAAGGTGATCGACGACACGCTTGCCCTTGGAGGGAGCCATGCTCGAGGAAGCTGAGAAGACAGCGGCCCGCGAGGCCGTCCCCTATCGCGTCGTGGACGCCGACGGCAACGTCGTCGACCTGACGTATTCGTCGCCCCGACCGGCGGCCGATCACGACGAGGAGGCCGTCCTGGCCGAGCTGCCGTGGTTCGAGTCCGGTAAGCCGCTGCGCAACTGGCTGCTGCACGAGACCGACTTCTACGACGAGGTCGAGCAGATCTGGGGCCGTCGCTGGGGCGCCGAGGGGATCGGGACGCTGCGCGAGGTGCTCGTCTCGCAGCCGAGCGAGAACGAGATCCGGCCCGAGTACGCGAAGGAATGGCAGTACTACTACTCGTCAGCGGCAGGGAACGCCGACCTCGGCCGGCTGCGTGCGCAGTTCGACGCCTACTACCAGGTGCTCGCCGACAACGGCGTGCGCGTCAACTACCTCGAAGCGCCCGTGCCGGCGATCGGGGCATACGGGTACATCAAGAACCTCGTCACGCTCGCGGGCGCCGGGTTGTGCGTCCACGGCGGCGTGATCCTGCACCGGTACGGCCTCGGCTCGTGGCAGCGTGGGCGCGAGGTGATCTGGGAGAAGGCGCTTGCGGCGCTGCAGGTGCCGATCTACCTGACGATCCACGGGCGCGGCATCTGCGAGCCGGGCGCCGGCCGCTGGCTCGACTCGAAGACGTTCGTCTTCAACGAGTCGGTGGTGGCGAACGAGGAGGGTCTGCGCCAGCTCCAGTTCGTGCTCGACAACCTCGGCATCGAGCTCGTCGTCACGCACAGCCCGGGCTGGTTCGACTCGATCGGCAACGGGAACATCGGCACGAGCCACGCGGACATGGTCCTGATGGTCCCTGACGAGGGCGTCGTCGTGCTTGCGCCGCACCTCGTCAACTACGGGTTCATCCGCTATCTGATGAGCCGGGACTACAAGGTGATCGAGCTGCCCGTCGAGGAGTACTGGGATCTCGCCGTGAACGGCGTCACGCTCGCACCCGGGAAGGTCGTGATCAACCAGGGCTCGCCGACGGTCGTGAAGGCGCTGGAGGCCGCGGGGGTCGAGGTGCTCCAGGTCGACTTCTCGGAGAGCCAGCGCTTTGCGATCGCCGGCCTCCACTGCGCCACGCTCGAATTGGTGCGCGACCAGCCGGACGCGCTGCAGACCTGACCGGGCCTAACTGGCCAGGTTCGGGGTCAGACCCTTACCTGGCCCGCGGACTCGTCCGGAAGGGCGTCTACTTCAAAACGAGTAGCCCAACAATCACAGCGCCGCCGTTTGGCAATTGCGCATCTACCGTGTACGTGCAGGTGGCGTTCCAAATCGGAACGGGGATCCTTCGGGAGCCCTTTCTCAGGGCGAACGCGAAATCTCGGTGCTCAAAGTCGGCCCCTCTACTGCATGTTGCGCTGCCAGTGACTTCCGCTGTTGAGGACGCGACAACGAGCACCTTCGCGCCATAGACTCCCGCGGTCTGCTTGATGATCGTGGCTGATGCAAAGTAGTTAGAGGCGTCCTCAGACTTCGCCACCAGCCTCCATTGCCTCGCGGTCGCCCCCAACCCTAATGGCGCAGTGATCGCGACGACTAGGACGGGCGCTGCGAACAACAGATAACGCCGTCGCCTCATTGCCACCCTTTGCCGGCCAGGTTACGCGGTTGAATCGACTGGAGTCTACTCCTGGAGTAGCTACTTGAGATCAAGCCCAGATCGCCGCTTCTGTCCAGTCAGACGCCCGGAGCTGTCGGCCGGCGAACATCAAGTCCTGGAAGTCGACGGCGCAGGTCGCGCCATTGCCCGCGTGGCTAGCCACGGCGGCCGAAGCGGCCGAAGCCGAGCTCGCGTCCGCCCGTGATTCCGGAGGGTCGCACGAGCAGCACGACGAGCATCACGATCGCGACGCCGACGTAGCTCGAGCCTCCGGGCAGGATCGCGGTCGAGCCGATGTGCCACTTGTTCTCCCAATCGGAGAGCCAGATCTGGACGAGCGAGACGGCGATTGTCCCGACCACTGCGCCGAGCAGCGAGGACATGCCCCCGACGACGAGCATGGCTAGCGTCAGGAACGTCAGGTCGAGATAGACGTCGTTCGTGTTGATGCTCCCGTAGAGGTGGACGAACAGCCCGCCGGCGAAGCCCGAGAGCGCCCCGGAGAGCGTGAACGCCCAGAGCCGCTGGCGGTGGATGTCGATCCCTGCCGCCTGCGCCGCCGCGGGATCCTCGCGCGCCGCCCGCAGCTGGCGCCCCCACCGGCTCCGCTGGTAGAGGAAGGCAGCGACGATCACCGCCAGCGCCCCGACCGTCGCCTGCAGATAGTCGGTCGTCGGCGAGCCGTTGTCCACGAGCGAGAGCGTCTCCGCGCCCGGCCCGATCCGAGTCCAGTAGCGGAGGATGTTGTAGGTGATCCCGAGCACCGCGAACGTCGCGATACCGGCGGACAGCCCCGACAGCCGCATCAGCGGGATCCCGACCACGAGCGCATACGCCCCGCCAATTGCCGCAGCCAGCAGCAGCGAGGAGGCGTTGCCGATCGAGTGGTGCTTCAGGAACCCGAAGAGATCCGGCAGGACGCCCGGCTTCACGTCCGACGGCACCGTCATCAGCCCGGCCGAGAAGGCGCCCACCGCGACGAAGCTGACATGGCCGAACGAGACGACGCCCGAGTTCCCCACGAAGACGTAGAGCGCGACGACGATCGCGATGCTGACGATCGCGTTCCGGAACTTGACGTCGTCGCCACCGGAGAGCACCTGGCTCGCGATCAGCGCGAGCAGCACGACCAGCACAACCGGTGCGGCGAGCTCGGGCAGCCAACCGCGCACGTCCTTCATACGCGCTCCACCGGTGCCTGTCCCCGCCGCGCGAACAGCCCGGCCGGCCGCAGCAGCAGCACGACAATCACGCCGATGTAGATCACCGACGGCAGGTACTGGTTGGACGTGAACGGCGTCGTCCCCTGGTTCGGCAGCTCGGCGCCGACGAACGAGGTCGCGAAGCCGATTGCGAAGCCCCCGAGCGTCGCCGAGAGCAGGCGGTCGATGCCGCCGACGACCACGCCCACCAGCACGAGGATCGTCTCGCTCAACCCGGTCTGGTAGGTCACGACCGTCGACGAGACGGCGAGGATCACCGCCGCCAGCGCCGCAAGCACGCCGGAGATCGCGACCGCGGTCATGATCACCGTGTCCGCGCGCACTCCGAGCAGCCGCGCCGTCCGGAAGTCCGCGGCGGCGGCGCGCATCTGCAGCCCGATCGTCGTCCGCTTCAGGAGTAGCGCGAGGAGCGTGAACGAGACGAGGCCGGTGCCGATCGCGACGAACGTGATCCAGCGGATGTGCAGGGAGCCGATCTGCACGGCGTTGATCAGCCCTGCGAGCGTGCCGACCGAGTCGCCGACCGGCCGCGAGTGGTACGTGTAGCGGAGGAGCGCGAGGTTCTGGAGCAGGTAGGAGATCGCGAACGTCGCCACGAGCATCGTCGCCGGCGACGAGGTGCGCAGCCGGCGGAAGGCGACGCGCTCCATGACGAGTGACGCGAACACGGCCATCAGCACTGCGACCAGGATCGAGGCGACGTCCGGCCAGCCCGTCGTGAAGACGAGCATGTAGGCGGCGAGCATGATCACCTGGCCGTAGGCGAAGTTGACGAGCCGAAGCACACCGAAGACGAGCCCGATCCCGACCGCCATCAGCCCGTAGACGGCGCCGAGCCCGATCGCGTCGAGGAGTGCCTGGATGTGACTCATGCGAAGTAGGCGGAGACGATCCGCTCCGTGTCACCGGCGTCCTTCGGACTGAGGGTCATCCGGATCTCGCCGTTCGAGAGAACGTAGGTGCGGTCGGCGAGCGCGACGGTCCGCTGGGCGCGCTGCTCGACGAGCAGGACGGCGACACCGCGCTTCGCGATCTCGGTCAGCGCCTCGAAGACGACATCCACGAGCTTCGGCGAGAGGCCGAGCGACGGCTCGTCGAGCAGCAGCACCTCCGGCCCGGCGGCGAGCCCACGTGCGATTGCGAGCTGCTGCTGCTGGCCGCCCGAGAGCGTGCCTGCCTGGCGGTCGCGGAACTCCTCGATCACCGGGAAGAGCTCGCGGATCCAGGCAAGGTCGGCCTCGGCGCCGTCGCGGTCGCGACGTCCGACCAGGCCTAGCCGCAGGGTCTCCTCGACGGTGAAGTCCGCGTAGATGCGCCGTCCCTCCGGAACGAGTGCGATGCCCGCGCGCGAGATCGTCTCCGGCTTCAGGCCGCGCAGCGAACGGCCCCGGAGGAGCACGTCGCCGGAGCTTGCCGGGAGCACGCCCATGATGGCGTGCAACGTCGTCGACTTGCCGGCGCCGTTCGGGCCGATCAGGCCGACGAGCTCACCCTGCGCGATCTGGAGCGAAACGTCTCGAACGGCTGCGACGCCCCCATAGCGCACCTCCAGGCCGGCGAGCTCGAGCAGCGTCTCAGCCACCGGCCTCCTCCTGGATCGCGGTCTCCCCGAGATAGGCGGCGGCGACGTCGAGGTTCCCGCGGATCTCGGCCGGCGTGCCCTCGGCGAGGGTCAGCCCGCGGTCGAGGACGTGGATCCGGTCGCAGACCGCCATTACGAGCGCCATGTTGTGGTCGATCAGGAGGACGCCTGCCTGCCGCTCGTCGCGGACGAGGCGGACGACCGCCACGAAGTCGGGCACCTCGGCCTCGGGAAGGCCGGCGGCGGGCTCGTCCATCAGGACGAAGCGCGGTTCGGTCGCCAGGGCGCGCGCGACGCCCAGGCGCCGCTCGTGTCCGTGGGGCAGCGAGGCGGCCGGCATGCCCGCGACCGTGTCGAGTGAGAGCAGCCCGAGCAGCTCCCCGGCCCGCCGCCGCGCGACACGCGCCGACGCACCCGCACCGAGCGCCGCCACCTCGACGTTCTCGCGCACCGAGAGGCCGCGGAACGACCGGCTGTGCTGAAAGGTTCGCGCGAGCCCTGCCCGCCCGCGGCGCGCGGGAGTCCAGCGGGTCACGTCGCGCCCGGCCAGCTCGACGCGTCCCTGGTCGGGGTAGTCGAAGCCGGTGAGGATGTTGACGAGCGTCGTCTTCCCGGCGCCGTTCGCGCCGATCAGGCCGACGACCTCGTGCCGATGCAGCTCCAGGTCGACCTGCCGCAGCGCGAGCACGGCGTCGAAGGACCGTGAGACGGCGGTGGCCCGGAGCGAGTCTCCGGGCCACCGTGGTGTCTCAGGCGATGCGCTCAGATGTGCGCGATCTTCTTCGCCGTGTACAGCTGCAGGAACTTCGGCTTGTTGTTCTCGACCTCCATCACGCGGTACGCGCGGCCGAAGACACTGTGGAGCTGCGGTGAGAAGCTGACCTTGCCGGAGATCGTCGGCAGGCCGTTGAAGTGCTCCATCTTCGACGCGAGCGTCTTGCCATCGGTGGAGCCGTGCGACTGCTTGATCGCCGCGACGATGCCGTCGATCGTGGCCGCGCCGGGCAGGAAGCCGCCGGTTGCCGGCGGGTGCCCGCCCTTGGCCAGCTGCTTGATCAGGGCCTTGACGCCCCCGCTCGGGTCGTCACCGAACACCGAGGCGTAGGTGACGTAGAAGTAGTTCGTCACCTTCGGACTCTTCGGGTACCAGAAGGTGCCGTCGCCGGCCCAGGAGTTCATGATCGGCGTCTTGTTGCCGAGGCTGCGGATCCCCGCGACCTCGGTCGGCCAGTCGGAGAACCCGTCTGAGGTGACGATCACCGCGGCCTTGTGGCTGTTGACGCGGCTGACCACGTTCTGGATCGTCTTGTCGCCAGCGGTGAAGCTCTCCGCGTCGGTGACCTTGCCGCCCAGCTGCGTGAACCGCTGTGTGAACGCCTGGACGATGTTCTTGAAGTAGACGATCACGTTGTCGGTAACGGTGATCGCCGTCTTCCAGTGCTTCACGTTGTAGGCGTACTCCGCCATCGCGGCGCCCTCGTCCTGCGCGACGTTGCCGTAGCTGAAGGCGAGCTTGCCCTTCGAGCCGAAGCGCTTCGGGCCCATCTGATCGGTGCCGATACACGGCGCGATCGTCAGGAGACCATGGTTGAGGAACGCCAGGATCGCCGGGGTGGCGAAGTCGACGTCGCAGGTGACGAGCCCGATCACGGCCCCGCCCTTGATCAAATTGTCCGCACAGGACGTGGAGACGTCCGGCTTGGAGTTCTGCGTGTCGCAGGTCTTGATCTGGAGCATGTCGCCGTGGACGCCGCCTGCGGCGTTGATCTTCGCGACTTCGAGTTGGGCGGCAGCGAGCGCCGGGTTGTTGAACGGCGACATCTGGCCGCTCAGATCCATGGCGGCGCCGATGATGATCGTCTTGCCGTGGGTCGGCCGCGCCGAGGTGGTTCCGGCGAGGACGCCGACGATTGTCACGGCGGCTGCCAGTACAGCGGCGACCGCAACGGATCGTCTCGTTCGTTTCATTCTTCCTCCCTCGTTGAACAGGCGGGACAACACTGACGCATGCCCTGGGAAACTTCAACAGGCATAGGCGTCTCGCCGCGCGCTCGGACTGTTACCCGCCCTGGCGGAAGTGCGGGATCACGTGCTGCGCGAAGAGCTCCTGGTTCCTGAGCGCCTGCTCGTGTGACGCATTCCCCGCGTTGACGGTGATCGAGATCTCGGTCAGGCCCTCGCAGAGCTCCTGCACCGCCTCGATCCGCTCGATCACGTCCTGCGGCGTCCCGGCCCAGACGATGTCGCCCGCGAGCATCTCGTCATAGGGCGTCTGCGCGAGCTTCTCCAGGATCCCGGCGGTGTAGAAGCCGTAGCCCGCCGAGAGGAGCTCCTCGGCGGGCGGCACCTGGTTCTCGGTGAGCGGTGACGCGTTGCCGGCGAGGAAGCCGGTGAGCCAGGACTCGCCCTCGCGCAGCGCCTTGCCGCGATCCTCGTCGAGGTGGACGGCGTGGATCCAGACGATGTCCGGCTCGGTGCCGTGCTCCTTGCACGTCGCCCGGTAGAGGTCGAGCTGCTCGCGCAGCGCCTCGTATGGGAGCAGCGGCGGTACGACGACGCCCCAGCCGCGCTCGGCGGCGAGCGTGTAGGTCTTGTCGCTCGTGCCGCCGGTGAAGATCCGGTACTTCCCGCGGGGCGGCGGCACGAGCCGCGCGTCGTGCACGTCGTAGAAGCGGCCCTCGTAGGAGAACGGCTCGCCGCCGCTGTCGAGCGCCTTGAAGAACAGCTCCAGCGACTCGTCGTAGCGCTCGACCATGTCGCCGTAGGCGACGCCCGCACGCCAGGGGATCCAGCCGTGGCCGCGGCCGACGCCGAACTCGTAACGGCCTCCGCTCAGCCAGTCGAACTGGGTGATCCGCTGGGCCAGGATCAGCGGGTTGTGGTACGGGAGCACGTGGACGAGCGTGCGGAATTTGATCTTCTGCGTGCGCTGGGAGGCGGCCGAGAAGAGGGCGAGCGGGTCGGGCGAGGCGCCGAACTTCGCGAAGAAGAAGTGCTCGATGCAGGCGTAGGCGTCGTAGCCGAGCCGGTCGGCGCTCTCCATCTGCTGGAGGACCTCCGAGTAGAGCTGGTCCGGCGACTTGCCCGGCCAGAGCTGAAGCTCCGAGTAGATGCTGAACTTCACGGCCGGGATCTTAAGACGCCGAGGAGCTTGGCGCAGGCGTGGATCGTCTCGGTGTGTGGGGCCGGCAGCTCGAGCAGCCGGGCCAACTCGATCACGGCGCCGGTCATGCAGTCGAGCTCGAGCGGCTTGCCCCCTTCGAGGTCCATCAGCATCGAGGTCTTGTGGTCACCGACGGCGAAGCCGGCCTCCAGACGACGCTCGAGCGAGACGGGGAACTCGATGCCGAGGGCGGTGGCGACGGCAGCGACCTCGTGGAAGGTCGCGCGGAGAAGGTCGACCATCTCCGGCAGCGTCCCGAGCTCGGCGAGCGTCGCGTGGGTGAGCGCAGAAACGGGGTTAAAGGCAGCGTTGCCGAGCAGCTTCAGCCAGATCTGGTCGCGAAGGCGCTCCTCGACCGGCGCCTTCAGGCCGCCTGCGACGAACGCCTCGGAGATGGCTCGGCAGCGCGCGCTGGCGGTGCCGTCCGGCTCGCCGATCGTGAAGCGCGTCCCCTCGACGTGGCGGATCACGCCCGGCTCTTCGATCTCCGTTGCGGCGTAGACGACACAGCCGATCACGCTCTCGGCCGGGATCGAGGCGCGGATCGTCCCGCCCGGGTCGACGGACTCGAGCGTGTGCCCCTCGAGCGGTCCCCCTTCGGACTGGAAGTACCACCAAGGGATCCCGTTCTGCATCCAGATCGTCGCTGCGTCTGGCGCGAGCGCCGCGCCGAGCCCGGGCGCGAGCTCCGGGAGGCTGTACGCCTTGAGTGCGACGATTGCGACGTCTGCATCGCCGATCGCGTCGATGTCGGAAGTCGCCTTGGGGTGAGCATGGAAGTCGCCGCGGGGGCTCGTGACGCGCACGCCGTTGCGCTGGATCGCCTCGAGCGGCGCGCCGCGGGCGATCAGGGTGACGTCCGATCCGCCGCGCGAGAGCGCCGCGCCGACGTAGGCGCCGATCGCACCCGCGCCGACGACGGCGAACCTCATGGCCCTTCGAGCCGATCCTCGGGGTCAAGCCCCGAGCCGTGGCCGCAGGGGACAGGCAGCGGCTTGGTTAGCGGCACTGCCGGCCATCGCTCTCTCGCCGGATCGTCCCTTTGGGACGCCATGAGGGGCCAGCCCCCTGTAACGGGCCGCACGATCACCCGGCGCCCAAGAGCGCTTCGCCGACGCGCTTGCGCTGCACCTTGCCGGTCGGCGTCCGCGGGATCTCGTCGACGATCCGAATCACCTCGGGCACCTTGAACGCCGCGAGCCGCTCGCGGCAGTGGTCGGCGAGCTGCCGCTCATCGGCCTCGCCTGAGAGGACGATCGCGGCGCCGACCTTCTCGCCGTACTTCTCGTCGTCGACGCCGAAGCAGACCGCGTCGGCTACCGCCGGATGTGCCTTGAGCACGTCCTCGATCTCATACGGCGAGATATTCTCACCGCCTCTCAGGATCATCTCCTTCAGCCGGCCCTCGAGCTTCAGGTAGCCGTCCACGAAACGACCTCGGTCGCCGGTGCGGAACCAGCCGTCGACGAACGATTCCGCGTTCGCTTGCGCGTTCTTCAGGTAGCCCCCCATCACGCCCGGGCCGCGGATCTGCACCTCGCTGCTCTCGCCGATCCGGATCTCGGTACCGCTCGGGACGCCGACGGTTCCCGAGCGGCGCTCGGCCGGCGGCAGCGGATTCGACGCCATCTGGTGGCTCGCTTCGGTCATCCCGTACGCCTCGAGCACCGGCACCGCGAGCGTGTCCTCGAGCCGCTGCATCAGCACGGGGGAGAGGGCGGAACTGCAAGAGCGCGCGAAGCGGAGGCTCGGGATCGGCTCGTCGCCACGGTCGATGATCATCTGGTGGAGGGTCGGGCCGGCCGAATACCAGGTGACGCCGTGCTCGCGGGCCTGTCCCCAGAAGCCGCGTGGCAGGAAGCGGCGCGGGACGACGGTCCCGCCGCCGGCGAGCAGGGCCGACAGCGTCGAGGCCACCAGGCCGTGCACGTGGAAGAGCGGCATCGCCACGTATGACACGTCGTCCGCCGATAGTCCGTAGAAGCCGACGATCGTCTGCGCGGAGGCGAGGAGGTTGGCGTGCGTCAGCGGCACCTGCTTCGGCCGGCTCGTCGTCCCGCTCGTGTGGAGCAGGAGCGCGACGTCGTCGGGCTGCGCCTCCTCGAACGTCGTTTCCTTCTCGGGCAGCGCGTCGGTATCGACGATGCGCGCCGTTGCTGCCTCGCGCGCTGCCGGCAGCTCGCCAGGCGGCAGCAGCAGCAGCTGCGGCTGGAGGTCTTCGAGGTAGAAGGCGAACTCGTCGC
This sequence comes from Gaiellales bacterium, assembly GCA_038213135.1. Taxonomy (GTDB): domain Bacteria; phylum Actinomycetota; class Thermoleophilia; order Gaiellales; family Gaiellaceae; genus JBBQTQ01. The sequence goes on along the minus strand of JBBQTQ010000015.1, from coordinate 8,033 downwards.
GCTTGTAAGCCGGATTGAGCGGCGCTGCCGTCGCGCCGAGCAGGTTCACCGCGAGCAACAGGCGCACGAACTCCGGGCCGTCGGGGATCACGAGGCCGACACGCTCCCCGCGGCCGACGCCGAGCGTCGCCAGCCTGCCTGCGAGCGAGCGCACGTCCGCCTCGAGCTCGTCATAGGTCTGCGTCGCGCCGGTTTCCGGCTCGACCAGCGCCGGTCCGTCCCCACGGAGAACGGCTGCGAGTGTCTCGCTCATCCGCGTGCGAGGTCGACAAACTCCTCGTCCCCGACGAGGCCGCGCTTCCTCGTCCCGAGCTCCTTGACCTTGGCGAGCAAGGCGCGTTGTGTCTCGTCGTCGAGGTCCAGGCCGAGCTCCTCGCACTTGATCCGGATCGAGTCGATACCGCTCTTCTTGCCGAGCACGATCCGCCGCTCTGCGCGGACGAGCTCCGACGAGAAGGGCTCGATCGCCGGCGGGTCGTGGAACTGCGCCGCGACCGCGCCGCTCTCGCGCGTGAAGAGGTTCTCGCCCACGACCGGCTTCCACGGCTCGAGCTCGTAGCCGGACAGCCGCTGCACGAGTCCGGACACCTCGCGGATACGGTCGAGCCTGAGGTTCGTCTCGACCCCGTACAGCGCGCGCAGTGTCAGCGCCACTTCGCCGAGGTTCGCGTTCCCGGCGCGCTCGCCCATGCCGTTGATCGTGCCCTGGATCCAACTCGCGCCGGCGCGCACAGCCGCGACCGCCGCCGCCGTCGCCAGGCCGAAGTCGTTGTGCCCGTGGAAATGGACGGGGATCTCCGGCAACCACTCGCGCATCGAGCCGACGAGGCTCGCCGCCGCCTCCGGAGTCGCGATGCCGAGCGTGTCGACGACCGCCACCTCCGCTGCGCCCGCCTCGACCGCGGCCTCGTACGCCCGCCGGAAGAACCCGAGCTCGGCGCGCGTGCTGTCGACCCCGAAGAAGCAGACGCGAATCCCGTTCTCCGCCGCATACGAGACGGCCTTGCGGATCCGTCCGAGCATCTCGTCGTGCGAGACGCCGAGGGCCGCAAGCTTCAGATCCGAGAGCGGCGACTCGATTACCGAGGCCGAAAGCCCGAGCTCGACGAGCGCGTCGACGTCCCCCTGGACGGCTCGCGAGAACCCCCAGACCTCCGCGCTCAGACCGGCGGCCGCGATCAGGCGGACGGCTTCGTAGTCCTCCTCGGAGACGCGCGGGAAGCCTGCCTCGATCCGCTCGATCCCGAGCTCGTCGAGCCCGCGGGCGATCTCGAGCTTCTTTTGGGGGTCGAGCACCACACCGACGGTCTGCTCGCCGTCGCGCAGCGTCGTGTCGTAGAGGCCGACAGAGCCGCCGATCCGCGCGGAGTCGTTGACGGAGCCTGTCCAGATCCCGTCCACGAGCGGACTCTAGAGTACGGCGCGTGGACGACTCGATCGTCGCCGCCGTCAGCGAGGAGCGTCTCGTCGCGCTCGCGCTCGACCTCGTCGGCATTCCCAGCCCGACCGGCGACGAGCAGGCGATGGCCGAGCACATGCAGGGCGTCCTCGCCGGGCTCGGGATGCAGGTGGCCTGGCAGGAAGTCGAAGAGGGCCGGGCGAACGTCGTCGGATTCCTGGAGGGAAGCGGCGACGGGCCGAGCCTGATGTTCAACGGCCACATCGACACCTCGTACTCGGGTCGCGAGCCGTGGCTGGCGGGAATCCCCGGCTTCCAGCCGGAAGGGTTCGTCCGCGACGGACGCATCTACGGGCTCGGGATCTCGAACATGAAGGGCGCTCTCTGCTGCTACGTCGAGGCCGTGCGCGCTCTGCGCGATGCCGGTGTGAGTTTGCGCGGCGACCTGACGATCGCCGCCGTCGCCGGCGAGATCGAGAAGACGCAGTGGGGCGAGGAGTACCGCGGACGCGAGTACCGCGGCTACGCGGCCGGGTCGCGCTACCTGACAACTCACGGCGGTGTTGCGGACATGTGCATCCTCGGCGAGCCCACCGAGCAGAAGGTCGTGCTCGGCCACTACGGGGCGGTCTGGATGCGGATCTCCACCCGCGGCGCCTTCATCCACACCGCGTTCAGCGAAGGGCGCTTGGGCGAGAACTCGATCGTACGGATGCGCGACGTGCTCGACGCGGTGCTCGAATGGGCTCCTTCCTGGGAGTCGCTGACCGAGTACGGCGGCAAGCGCGGGATCGTCAACGTCGGCGCGATCAACGGCGGCTTCGCGTGGCGGGTCAGCCGTACGCCCGGCCGCACCGACCTCTTCGTCGACGCACGCGTGCCGCCGACGATGCCGATGGCCTCGGCCGTGAAGGAGCTCCGGCGCTTCGTGCGCGGGTTGCGGGAGCGCTTCCCGGAGTACGGGATCGAGTCGGAGATCTACGTGACCGCACCGGGCGCGGAGATCGCGGAAGACCACCCGCTGATCGGCGCGATCGATGAGGCGCACACCGCCGTCTTCGGCGGGCCGCCTGAGCGCGACACCGTGCGCTGGTTCTCGGACGCCTCCGCGCTGACCCGCTACGGGATCGAGACGGTCAACTACGGCACCTCCAGCGGGCTGCCTGACGCGGAGCTCGGCGAGAATCTCGAGATCGCCGGTCTCGTCAAGACGGCGAAGGTCTACGCGCTCGCCGCGACACGGGTCTGCGGGGTCGCGTGATGCAGCCGCTCGACGCGTTCCTCCCCGCCTACGAGTTCTCGGAGCGCCACGCGCTGGAGATTCGCGCGAGCGCCGAGCGGATCGACGCGGAGCTTCGGCGAGTGTCGATCGAAGACTCCTTGCTCATGCGAGCCCTGTTCAGGCTGCGTGGACTGCGCGACCGCGGCCCGTTCGTGCGATCCGTCCCCGGCGCAAGAGTGCTCGAAGACGTCACGGGGGAGGGGCTTGTGCTGGGGCTGCAGGGCGACTTCTGGCGGCCGCGTGGCGGCGGCGACTCGTGCCAGGCCGTGGTCGACTTCCGTGCCGCGGACGGTCGCCTGACGACAGAAACCCGCGTGCATGTCGCCGATCGCGCCGCGAGGCGGAAGTTCGCGCGCTACTGGCGGATCGTCCGGCCCTTCAGCGGCCTGATCCGGATCGAGCTGCTACGCACGGTGCGCCGCCGCGCCGAGACTGCCGCGTGAAGCTCGTCACCTACGACGACGGCAAGGTCGGCCGGATCGACGGAGAGGAGATCGTCCGGCTCGACGTGCCGGACATGCGCACGTACTTCGAGCGCGTCGGCGCCACGGAGACCGGCGAGCGGACGCAGCTTTCGGAGGCACGCCTGCGCGCCCCGATCGTGCCGAAGAAGTTCTTCCACACGGCCGGTAACTTCCGCGAGCACGAGGAGGAGTCGAGGCAGGTCGACTGGTCGCACAAGATCTCTCCGTGGATCGTCTTCTTCCAGAATGTCGACGCGATCGTCGGCCCGGACGAGCCGGTGGTCTATCCCGAGCACCTGACCGAGGAGCTCGACTACGAGCTCGAGCTTGCCGTCGTGCTCGCGCGTTCCGGCAAGAACTTCGCCCCGGAGAACGCCATGGACTACGTCGGCGGCTACGTGATCTTCAACGACATCACCGCGCGCGACATCCAGCGGCGCGAGATGGAGTCGGGCGTCTTCTCCTTCTGCAAGGCGATCGACACGTTCTGCCCGCTTGGACCGTGGATCGTGACTCCCGACGAGATCGGCGACCCCCACGACCTGGCGATGGAGCTACGCGTGAACGGCGAGGCGCGGCAGGTCTCGCACTCGGGCCGGATGTCCGTGACGATCCCGGAAATTCTCTCTCACTACTCGCCGCTCGGCTATTCGGCGGGCGACGTCCTTTCGACCGGCACCGTCTCGGGTGTCGCGGGGTTCTCGCCCGACGCGGCGTTGCTCTACCTGAAGCCCGGCGACGTGATGGAGGCGGAGATCGAGCGGATCGGTGTGCTCCGCAACCCGGTTGTGTCGTGGCAGGAGGCGCACGGCGTGCCGGCGCCGCCGCGCGTCCGCTGGTGACTAGTACACGCGCGCGTGCGCGAGTACCTCGGGAAACCCACCTCCCTCCCCGTTGGCGACGAGCCTATCTCGGAAAATCGCACGTGTCTGTGACCGGACAGTGAAGAAAGCGTGACTTCGTGAGCTGGCCGCGTGACGACGCAAAGCTCGACCGGGTTAGGGGGCTGCTCGCCGGCGCGGAACTCGATGCGGTCGTCGTGCGCGCGCCCGACAACGTCGTCTACCTGAGCAACTACTGGCCGATCAAGGGCTACGACTGGGTCGTCTTCCCGCGTGAGGGCGAGCCGACGCTGATCGTGGTCGAGCCGCAGCTCGAGACCGCGGAGCGAACTGCGTGGACGGACGATGTCCGCACCTTCAAGGGCTACGACGAGCGGGACGCTCGGCCGCCGACGGCACGTTCGCTGGAGCTTGCAGTGGCGGTCGTGCGCGAGCGCGGTCTCGAGCGCGTGGGGTTGGAGCTCTCGCTCGGCACGCAGGGAATGGACCGGATGGTCGGGGAGCCGACCACGTTCACGAGCGCCTCGTTCACTGCCTTCCCGGGCGCGTTGGACGGGACGCCGGTGCTCAACGAGGCGCGCTCGATCAAAACGGCGCAGGAGGTGCAGCGCCTGCGGCTGGCGAACGAGCTGGCGGCCGAGGCGATGGAGCACGTCCGCGAGCGTCTCCGGCCGGGGATGAGAGAGAGCGAGGTCGGCGCGCTCTGGGAGGGTTACGTGCACTCCGCCGGAGTTGGCTACCGCGGCCAGGTCGAGTTTGCGCGCGGCTTCTCGTTGATCTGGTCCGGCCCGGGGATCCGGACGTTCACGGCGACCGGCGACCGGCCGATCGTGGCGAACGAGCCGACGCTCTTCGAGATCTGGGTCTGCGCCGACGGCTACTGGGCCGACCACACGAAGAACCTCTGCCCGGGCGAGCTGTCGCCGCGCTACGGGGAGCTGCTCGAGCTGCTGGAGGGCGTCTACGGCGACGCCTTGTCCATGCTCCGGGACGGCGCTTCACTCGCGGAGCTCGATCGGCTCGTGCGGGCAGGGATCGCCTCGGGCGGCTATCCGGGTCAACCGTCGCATCCGATCTGCCACGGCGTCGGCGCGCGGGCCCACGAACCGCCGTACGCGCACCAGGCGGTCGAGGCGCCGATGCGCGAGGGGATGGTGCTGGCGATCGAGCCCGGGATCTACTGGGAGGGCGGCGGCGGCCTCCGCGTGGAGGACAACTTCCTCGTCACGAGCGACGGCTGCGAGAAGCTGAGCCCGTTTCCGGACGGGGTGGTCGAGGTTCCTGCCGGTTAGCGGAAGTGCGGCAGGACGCGCTGGGAGAAGAGCCGGATCTGCGCTAGGCGATCGGCGCCCCAGAGTTCGAGCATGACGTGCGTGCAGCCGGCCTCGCGGTACTCCTCGATCGCGGCAATGCAGTCCTCCGGCCGGCCGGCGATCGGCTTGCACTTGTCGAGGATCTCGTCGGTGACCGCGGCCTTCGCGGCGAGGCGCCCGCCTCGCTCCATCGCCTCGGCGACCGGCCGGATCTCCTCCTGCGTGAGGTTCGCGCACTCGAGCAGCGTGTCTGCCGCCGCTTGGATGTTCTGCACCTTGTTGGCGAGGTACATGCCCGCGATCTCGCGCGCCCCGTCGCGCCCGCGCTCGCGGTCCTCGTCGATCGAGGCGACGATCGTGCAACCGAGGTCGAGAGTGTCCGGGTCGCGCCCGGTCTCCGCGACGCGCTCGCGCACGTAGCGGACGAATGCCGGTGTAGTGATCGACGCGGTCAGGAGCCCGTCGGCGACCTCTGCGGCGGCGCGCAGCATCATCGGGCCGGTGCCGGCGAAGTAGAGCGGGACGCGCCACCGAGGCGTCTCCGCGTCGTCGCGTAACGCAGGCACGTGGGCCTCGAACACCTTCCCGGTGAAGTCGAGCTCGCCGCCGTCGAGCACCCCGCGGACGATCGTCGCGGCCTCCTTCATCGCCGCCACGGCACGGCCTTCGATCCCTGCATGCCGCATGAAGATCTTCGAAACGCCGAGCCCGAGGTAGAAGCGGCCCTCGCCGGCGGCCTCTTGCGTCACCCGGGCCTCCATCGCGATCTGGATCGGGTGACGCGTGTAAGGCGAGATGATCCCCCAGCCCACTGCGAGCCGCTCGGTCTCTCGAGCGACCAGCGGCGAGAGCGCGGTCGACGAGCGCGCCTCCATCGAGTGCTTTCGCCACCAGGGGTACGCCTCGGCGAGCCAGATCGTGTCGAAGCCGCCCCCGTCGAGCGCGCGGGCGTGCTCGAGGATCTCCTCGAGCGGCTCCATCGTCAGCTGCATGACCCCGATCCGAAACGGGGGCATGGCCTTGTGAGGTCTCGCTGGTGCCAGCAGAAGCGACCGCTACTTTCGATTGCGAAGATACGACTGCTTAAGCAGCGCTTCGAGGCGTGGCAGTTGCTCCGTCGAGGTCAGGCGGAACTCGGTGTCTCCCATACCGAAATGACCGATGCTCGTGACATCACGCATTTCTGAGTCCGACCAAGGTTGTGCTTCGCTCGGCGGAGTCGAGACGTAAACCCAAATTTTTGCCTTTTGCAGCTCGACCGTCAGGAAGGATCGCTTCCCGACGAAGTACCCGATGTACATCTGCGTCGGGCGACGTGAGACGTCCGGACCAAGAGCAGATGAAAAAGTGTCGACCCTCTCGAACAGATCGACGATTGTGGAAGGTTTCTTCGCGAGGTGGTCCTCAACTGTCTTGCCCTTCTTCCCCACGGGTGGCGTAATCGATGTCGGATTAGCCGATTTGGTCGCGGCGGTGGTGGCGAGGGGCGGAATGCCGACTAAGGCGCCGGAAGACTCAGAACTCAATCCTCCGAGAAGCCTGTTCAGGCTGTCGCGAAGCCGCTTCGCATCGATGGAGGAGCCATCAATCGCGGACGCGACGCACTTCATTAGCGTGGGCGTTGGGGCAGTTCCAAGCTTCGAGAGGGCGGCGCGTACCCGCAAGTCGGTAAAGACCGTCTCACCCCAACTCTCTAGCTGGCCGCTATCAACCGCTGTTCGGCCCAGCGCAGCAAGAGCAGAGATCACCTGGTTTAGATCGTTGCCGCCGGCTGCATCAGCCAGATCGACCTCAAAAAGCAACTTCCGCTCCATCGGGACAGGCTCGTTCGACTTGTAGACCTGATACACAAGGCCGTTGGTGAGAACACACCAGACAACACCCTGGTTGTTCGCGTAGTTGACAGTCTGAGCGATGAACTGCTTGTCAGCGAGGCTCTTTCCTAACGCCTTTGCCTCAACGAACAGCTTCGGTTTGCCATCAATCTGAAGCGCATAGTCAAGAAAGGTGCCGTCATAAACCTTGTATTCGCGATTGACCTCGCTGAAGTTCCCCAGATTCCAACCCAGTGCCGCGAGCACGGGCTCGATGACCAACGCTCGGGTATTGGCCTCGTTAGCCGCGTTGCCAGCTTTGAGGCTGGAAGCCACCGAGAGCACGTCCTTGATGCTGTCAGCGAGACCCATCTCAGCGCAGTCTAAGGCGCACCGAACAGAGGTGGAACTTCAAGAACCACGTGTAGGTGATGACGAGGAGTGCCGCAATGTCATCGCGGCCCTGCGCGCCGTCGTCAGCTAGGCGACCGCGCCCGGCGGCATTGGCAAGGCCCTCATTGGCTCGGGTACGTCCCCCGCAAGGAGCGGGCTCACGTCGAACACCGAACAGATAGTCAGGAGCGCGCGTGAGGCGTGGTCGAGCCCCGGCTTGACGAACGGTCCTGTGGCCGTGACCCCTAAGGCGCCCGTAGAGTCGATGAGGGCCTGGACGCTGGTGATAGCCCACTCGTCACCGGAGAGGCTGCCGGCGTCCCACGTGACACTCGCCGGTCGGGAGTCGATCGTTCCGTGCACAGTGAAAGCCATGACCTCTGGAGGCTAGACGATTGATTCCGAAGTCGTAGGGACCGGCGGGCTGGCGCCGAAGTCGGCGGTGTCCACACACCGTTGACCAGGAGGCCACGATGTCCGCCGACCTCGACGCCTTGCTGACGCACGTTTACGTGCTCGTTGATGA
>JBBQTQ010000014.1:0-38853 GCA_038213135.1 Gaiellales bacterium | reverse complement strand
CCGCCACCCGCGCTTCACCCTCCACTTCACGCCGACCTACAGCTCCTGGCTGAACCTCGTCGAGCGCTGGTTTGCCGAGCTGACCACGAAATGGATCAAGCGCGGCGCCCACCGCTCAGTCCGCGACCTCGTCGCGTCAATTCGCACCTGGATCGCCAACTGGAACGACGACCCGAAGCCCTTCGTCTGGCACAAGATCGCCGACCAGATCCTCGACAGCCTCGCCGCCTACTGCCAACGGATCAACGACTCAGGACACTAGGGCTGAAGCTGTAGGACACGATCGCCCCGAGCTCGCGCGTGTCGCCAGTGCGCGGGTCGAGGTCGGAGGGGCGGAACGTCGGCGAGATGGTCACCTCGACCCGGAACGGCGGCTTCGGGGTTGGAATCACGAACGTCCGCGCCTCGTGGGCGTGCACGGTCCAGGTGCGCACGGCGGTCACCTCGCCGAGGGCCGGGTGGTAGTTGTCCAGCACGAGGTGGCCGACGACGATCCGAACGTGTCCCGGGACGTCGACACCTCCCCAGGCGCGCCGCGAGACGTTGACCGTCACGAACCCGCGAGCCTTCGAGGCTGTCGTGTACAGCGAGTACGTCGACTTCCGGCTCATCCAGCCGTCGGCGAAGATGCCTGTGATCGCGTCTTTCAGGCGCAGCGGGTAGTCGATCTTGACGAGCCGCCAGTCGACGAGCCCGCTCGCCGAGGCGTGCGGGCCCAGTGCGACGACCTTGCCGACCACGTCCATCCCCGGGTCGATCACGGCGTACTGGATGTCTCCGCGCTGCTGATTGAACTGGCCGTTGCCACCGTTGATGTCCGGCGCGAGCACCGGGCCGGGGCCAGGCGCAGTGCCGTCGAGGCTCCACACGTAGCGGATCGACTTGTTCCAGAACTCGAGCAGCCAGACGCCGTTCGGATTGTCGATCGACTGGCCGAGGTAGACCGTCGGCGCTCCGTGCACGACCCGGTCGACCCAGTCCGGCGGATGGGGGAAGTTCTGGACGAAGCTGCGCGAGAAGGAGTTGGAGGCCTGGCCCGCCGAGATCTGCCCCGTGAGCGTCCAGGCGAGCGCCAGCCCGGCCGTCACCCAGACGACAGCGGTGGCCGCCCTTGTGCGCTGCCCGAGAAAGCGCGGAGCTAGCACCAATCCGACGAGGAGAGCAAGCACGCCGACGAGGATCCACTCTGCGACCGGTGGGTTCTGGCCCAGCTCCCAGTTCCACATCTGCAGCATCGACAGCCCAAGCGCGTCCGAGTCGATCTTGATGTTCATCTGGTACGGGGTCGAGACGATCAGGTACGCCGCGAAGCCCGTCAGGCAGGCAAGCGGCACGAGTCGGAGCCGCGGCCGCTCCAGCCAGAGCGCGGTCGCAACCGCCAGGAGCGGCACGACGTAAATCAAGTTTCGCTCCTCCACACGGGTCCCGAAGATCGTCGAGAGGTACGCGGCCTTCACCGCCGTGTACATGCCGAAGCAGACGATCGCGCCGCAGGCGACCGCGGTGAACGCTCGCAGCTCCTGCGAGCGAGCCTCGCCCCTGCGCCGGAAGAGTGCGCCGAGGCCGGCGATCAGCGGCAGTACTCCGACGCCGATCACGAGCGCCCCTGCAGCCCAGAGGCCGTACTCGATCATGCGGCCGCGGTAATGGCCCGTTGCGATCAACCAGGTCGCGGACCCTCGACCGAGCGCGGCGCTGACGAGGACGACGACTCCGATCCCGAGAACGATTGCTCCGGTCCAGTCCCAGGCCGTCCAGTTTCGGCGCCAACGTCCGGCCTGCTCGCCTGTCCAGACGAGGAAGAGTGCGGCGAGCGCCAAGATCGCCGGCAGGACGGCCAGCTCGCCACGCACGAACGGCGCGACGACCACCACCGCGATCGCGCCTGCGATCCACCAGCGGTTGCGGGTTGCGAGCGCCTTGGCGATTACGAAGAAGGCGAACGCCGCATAGGGGTAGGCGAGCGGCTCGTCCAGGAGCATCGGCGAGTACGCCAGCGCAGGCGCCGCGCCCGCTGCGGCCGCGGCGAAGAGCGCGGCGCGCTTCGAGACGACCATCCGAGCAAGGCCGTACGTCGGGAAGATCGAAGCCGTCATCGTCGCCGCGCCGATGTATTTCGTTGCCGTGTAGGCCCCCGGAATGCTCCCCAGCCACCAGGCCGGGGCGACCAGGTAGTTGTAGAGCGTGTGGAAGCCGTAGGGCATGCCTCGCCGCGCCGCGTGGCCTGTGGCTGCGATCGCCCGTGAGAGCTGAGCGTTCTGCAGTTCGTCGCTGAAGAGCCATGGGCTCGTGTGTCCGGTCGACTCCCAGGCGTAGAGCAGGACGAGCCACGCGAAGACGATGGTGACCGGAAGTGCGCGTGTGACACGGTCCAGCAGCGAGAGGACCGCCTGCCCGCCTGCGGTCTTCGCGAGCGGGGCGGTGCTCACTCGCGCGCCGAGTCGAAGGCCGCGTACGGATCGAGGTCGATCTCGCGGCGCGCGAACTTGCACTCGACACCGGCCCGGAAGCACGTCTCGACGATCACGTCGAGACGTTCGCGCGGCGCTTCGGGGATGGTGACGAGAACGCGATCGGGAGTCGTCCGCTGGAGGATCGAGTCGATGTCCATGCAGCCGCCGAGCACCATCACCCCCTGCATTCGCCGGCCGCGCAGTCGTGCGTCATCGTCGACGTAGCCGACGACCTGCTCGGTCACGGCTTCGCGCAGCTCACGTACGAGGCTGCGACCGGCCCGGCCCGCGCCGACGACGAGCGTGCGCCGCCTGTTGTCGCGCTCGTGCAGCGTGCCGAGCAGGCGGAACAGTGCGCGCTCGCCGAAACGAGAGGCTCCGAGAAGGATCGTTGCCAGGATCGCGTCGACCACGAAGATCCGTAACGGAAATTGCGGAACACCGAAGCTGACGGCGATGATCCCGAAGGCGATCAGCTCTGAGATCGTGACGGCGCTGACGACGGCGGCGAGGTCTCGCGAGCCGGCAAAGCGCCAGATACTCCGGTAGAGACCGGCGAGGATAAAGGCCGCGACCCGGCAGCCGAGCAGTACAGGCAGCGAGACGAAGAAGAAGAAGCGCTGCTGGGGGTTCCCCTGCGAGACGATCAGGAAGTACGCGCAGGCGAACGCGGCGGTCGTCAGCGCGAAGTCGACGGAGACCTCCACGAGCCGCCGGGGCCGGAGCAGGATCGCCCGAAGAAGCAGCGGGCGCTCTCGATCGCGCACCTGAGGCCCCTCGGCGTCGGTGAGGAAACCCGCGAACTGGACGAGGAGGGCGAAGGTAACGAGCACGCCGGCGGTCGTGAGCAGCGTGTTACCGAGTCCGCTGTAGGCGAGGCTCGTCGTCCCGAGCGCCGCGGCGATCGCCACGAGGAGGACGACGGTTCGCCGTTCGGACAGACCGCGCAGGGCGAGCCGGTGGGAGGTGTGATCGCGCCCGCCGCGATAGACCGGGCGGCCGTCGAGCAGCCGGGTGACTGTGACGAGCGCAGTGTCGAGGATCGGAATCGCCAGGACGATCATCGGCAGCAGCAGCGTGGCGATCGTCGACTCGGCGACCCGGTAGCTCGTCACGAGCCCGCAGGCCCCCAGGGCGAAGCCGAGCACCTGGCTGCCCGAGTCACCCATGAAGACCGCGGCGGGCCGCCCGGGGCGAAAGTTGAAGGGCAGGAACCCGAGGCAAGCGGCGGCGATGCTCAACGAGCAGACGAGCAGCAGAGGCCTCGGGTGGAGAGTCAGGGCGTCGATCGCGAAGAAGATCGCCGCGGTGAACGCGAGCGAGCCCGCCAGTCCGTCCATGTTGTCGAGGAGGTTGAACGCATTTGTGATCCCCACGAGCCAGAGAACTCCGAGCCCGGCGGCGAGCACCTGGTTGTGGACGACCTGCACTGAGAGGCCGTTCGCGAGCACCAGCGCAGCGGCACCGATCTGAGCCGCGAGCTTTGCGAGGGGTGGAAGCGACCAGAGGTCGTCGATCAACCCCGCGAGAAAGACGATCGCGACAGCGCCGAGCGTGGCCCAGAACTCGCGCCCTGCCGGAAGGGCGCCCGCCGCAGCTGCGCACAGCATCGCTGTGACGAAGGCCGCGAAGATGCCGACTCCGCCGAACGAGGGCGTCGATCTCTCACTCCAGCGCTCGCCTGTCGCCTGGGAGACGATTCGCCGTCCGACGGGGGCGTGGAGGAGAAGCCAGATCACCCCTGCGGCCACAGGCAGGCCGACGATCACCGGCAGGGTGCTCACTGCCTGAACGGTAACGAAGCGCTGTTAGGCGGTTGTTTGGGCATCCGCTCCATACACTCGCTCGCGTGCTGGACGTTCTCCGCTGTCCCCACTGCCGCGACCGGCTGAGCGGGTCGGACGGCTCCTTGCGCTGCCAGGGCTGCGCCACGGTCTACGCGGTCGAGGACGGGATCCCGCGCATGCTGGACGACCGGCTGCCGGGGATCGCGGCCAAGCGGCGAGAGATCGCGGGCTGGGTCGAGCTGGCCAAGGCGCAGGGTTGGTACGAGCCGGACGACGAGGTCGACGCCCACCTGCCGTTCCTCTCGCGCGATCTCGCCTGGGAGGACAAGACCTGGCAGGCGAACGAGCACTCCTTCTCGCTCCTGCTCGAGCGTTATCTACGGCCGGGGATGCGCGTGCTAGAGGTGGGCGCCGCCAAGTGCTGGGGCGCGCTGCACATAGTGCCCCGCGGCTGCGAGTACGTCGGCACCGACATCCTGGCCGACCGCAACGTCGGCCTCGGGCGCGGCGAGTTCTTCGAGCAACGGGTCGGACCCTTCGCGCGTATCCAGGCGGACGGAGAGCATCTTCCGTTCGCTTCGGGCTCGTTCGACCTCACCTACTGCGTCGCCGCGCTGCACCACGCACTCGACCTCGGGGCGATGGTGCGGGAGCTCGCACGGGTGACGAGGCGCGGCGGCGTCGTCGCTGCGCTGAACGAGGGCACGCGAGCGCTCAGTCACAGCGGCGAGGTCGCCGACCAGGCCGAGGAGAAGGGCTACGGGATCAACGAGCACGTCCACACGCTCCCGGCGTACCTCTGGGCGTTCTGGCGGGCAGGCCTCGTCGTGACGCGGATCGAGCAGGCCGAGGGCTACGAGGGCCTGGCGCGCCGCCGGATCGCGGGGCGGATGCTCCGGCTACCGGCCGTCGGGCGCTCGCTCTCCACGCTCTTCGCGCAGAGCTGCCACGGCTACTCGGGCGTCAGCCTGTTCGCGCGCCGTCTGGCGCTCTGACCGACCAGCGGCCGTCGAGCAGGACCGGGCCGCGAACGGGCTCGCCGGGGTAGACAGCAAAGCGGGCGGCGTCGTCGAGCCAGTGGTACAGGTGCCTCCCGTCCGTCGAAGCGATCTCCGCGCGGATCTGGAAGCGGCCGTCCGCCAGCGGCAGCCGGTCGAGCTCGAACGCGAGCACCTGCTCGCCGAGACCGGCCCGCCACGCGACCTCCGTGGCGTCGACCGAGGTCGCGGCGAACAGCAGTCCTGCCTGGTCGCGCACGTCGATCGAGATCCGCGGCGGCGGGATCTCGTCGCTCAGCGCGATCCGCAGCTCGAGCGTGGCAGGCTCGCCGGCGAGGAACTGCAGCCGCTCCTCCCCGTCTGGGCCGAGCATCCGTGCCTGCACGACTCTGGCCTCGCCGCTGCCGTACTCGCTGAGCCCCGCACCGCTCTCCTCGGGGTTGCGATCGTCGGCGAGTAGCCGGTGGTAGTGGGCGATCGCCTCCTGCGTAGCCCCGTCCAGCTCGACGCGGCCGTTACGCAGCAGCACTGCCCGCTCGCAGATGCGCTCGACGGCGGCGGCGTCGTGCGAGACGAAGACGATCGTCCCGCCACGGCTCTTGAACTCGTGGATCTTCCCGAAGCACTTGCGCTGGAACTCCTCGTCGCCGACCGCAAAGACCTCGTCGAGCAGCAGCGTGTCCGCCTCGATGTACGCAGCGACCGCGAAGCCGAGCCGCATGTACATCCCGGACGAGTAGGTGCGCACGGGCAGGTCGATGAAGCGCTCGAGCTCGGCGAACGCGACGATCTCGTCGAAGTGTCGTGCAATGCGCGCGCGGCTGAGGCCGTGGATCGAGCCGTTCAGGTAGACGTTCTCGCGTCCCGTGAACTCGGGGTGGAAGCCGGCGCCCAGCTCGAGCAGGGACGCGACGCGCCCGCCTGCCTCGACCCTGCCGGCGCTCGGGCCGAAGATGCCGGCGATCAGCTTCAACAGCGTCGTCTTGCCCGAGCCGTTGCGGCCGATCAGGCCGACCGCTTCGCCGGGCTCGATCCGTACCGAGACGTCGTCGAGCGCGACCACTTCGACGGCCGCCGCACGATTGCGCGCGATCACGAGTTCCTTGAGCGTGCGCACCGGATGCGGGTTGACGCTGAAGCGCCGGCTGGCACGCTCGACGACGATTTCGCCGGGGCGCACGACCACGAAAACTAGAGTAGTTGCGGATGCATCCTGTGGAGGAGCACGTGGTTCCGGCCGGCCCGCTCGCGGTGCGGTGGCTGGCGTGGACGATGCAGCAGCCCCGGGCGGGCGCGCTCTCGCGCGCGCAGATCGTGCTCGAGAACGCGGGGGGCGCGGCCTGGCACGAGGTGAAGCTCTCGTACCACTGGCTCGACGACCTCGGCAATCCGATCGTGCACGGCGGTCACGGCCTCCGTCGCGAGCTGCCGCCTCTGACGCCCGGCACGCGCGTGCAGACCGATGCCTTCGTGCGCGCGCCGATCCCGCCCGGGTCGTACCGGCTTGCGTTCGACCTCGTCGTCGAGCACCGCTACTGGTTCTCGGAGCTCGGAAACGTCCGTCTCGACATCGACGCCGAGGTCGTCGCCAGGGACGCGGCGCAGGCGGTTGCCTACGTGGAGGGCGTCGAGCCCTCGGCAGACTGGCACGACCGGGTCAGGCAGGCACACGAGGAGGGCTACGCGGCGGTCGGTGGCGCCGTCGAGGGGCTGCGCGGCTACGAGCCGGGTGCCGGGCGGAACCCGAGCTTCGACAGGCCGCTCGTCTGCCCGTCGCTACTGCCTCCGCTCGAGCCGAACTGCGAGGTCGAGGGCCTGCCCGCCTGGCAGCCGGAGGGGGACGAGCCGTGGATCTACGACGCTGCGCTCAG
Organism: Gaiellales bacterium; assembly: GCA_038213135.1. GTDB lineage: Bacteria > Actinomycetota > Thermoleophilia > Gaiellales > Gaiellaceae > JBBQTQ01. The sequence goes on along the minus strand of JBBQTQ010000014.1, from coordinate 31,744 downwards.
AGCTCGACTGCGATCCGGTCGTCGACGCGCCTGAAGACCCAGGCGCCGAGCGCGAGTGCGGCTGCTGCTGCGCAGACGAGGTAGAGGGCGTCCGTCCAGCGCGGCAGCGCGCCGAAGAAGAGCGGCGCGCGCAGGGCGTAGATCGCGGGCGACAGGGGGTTCACCCAGCGCAGGATCTCGACGACCGCGTGGTAGCGCTTGACCCCGCCGGGCAGCTCCTCGAGTCGGTAGAGGATCGGCGTCAGGAAGAAGAGCGGCAGCAGCAGCGCCGAGACGAGGTGCTCGACGTCACGGAACAGCGCGTTCGCACACGACACGGCGAGTGAGAGCCCCGCGACGAAGGCGACGATCAGCACGCCGAGCGGGAGCGCCAGCAAGACCGTCTCCCGCGTCCGGGGAATCACGATCGCGTTCACGACGACGAGCGTGACCAGCATCGCCACGAACGGGACCAGCTGGGTCGCCACCACCGAGAGCGGGACGAGCTGCCGCGGGAAGCGGACCTTCTTCACGAGCTCGGCGCTGTCGACGAGCGAGCGCGAGGCGGTGGAGAGCGACGACTGGAAGAAGACCCAGAACGCGAGCCCGCTCAGCACGAAGAGCGCGTAGTGCGGGATCCGCACGACCTTCCAGAGCAGCGAGAACAGGAGGACGTAGATCCCCATCAGCAGCAGCGGGTTGGCGAGCGACCACGCGACGCCGAGGATCGAGCCCTTGTACCGCGCCTGGAGGTCGCGCCGGAAGAGGTTGCCGAACAGCTCGCGGTAGCGGATCAGGTCGGCGTAGACGCTCACGCGCGCCCCTCGCCTGCGACGGCTCCCGCCGGGCGGAGCCCGGCTCCGCCACCGCCTGACGCCGCTGCCGGCACGCGGCTCTCCGGGGCCGTGCCCGACGCACTGTTCCCTCCGGCCGCGCACCGGCAGCGGCGCCCGAGGAACGCGCGTGTCTTCGGGAGGTCACTCATCGCTCCCGGACTAGTCTAGGTTCCGTGCCCGAGCCGCTCCTCGTCCGCGCCTGCCGGCGCGAGCCTGTCGAGCGCACGCCGGTCTGGTTCATGCGCCAGGCGGGGCGCTCGCTCCCCGAGTACCGAGAGATCCGCAAGCGGCACGGCCTGTTCGAGATCGTCGGCCAGCCCGAGCTTTGCGCCGAGGTGACGCTCCAGCCGGTTCGCCGCCACGACGTGGACGCCGCCGTGATGTTCACGGACATCATGGCCCCGGTCGTCGCGATGGGTGTCGAGGTGGAGCTCGTCGAGGCGGTGGGGCCGGTCATCTCCGCACCGATCCGTTCGGCCGCCGAGGTCGAGCGACTGCGCGTGCCCGATCCCGAGGACTCGATGGGCGCGATCCTCGAGGCGGTGCGGATCGTGCGGCGCGAGCTGCGGCCCGACCAGGCGGTTGTCGGCTTCTGCGGCGGCCCGTTCACGGTCGCCGGCTATCTGATCGAGGGCAAGCCCTCCCGCGAGTTCCTGACAGTGAAGGCGCTGATGTACGGAGAGCCCGAGCTCTGGCATGCGCTGATGGAGAAGCTGACGGAGACCTCAGCCGCTTACGTGGCCGCGAAGGCCCGGGCCGGGGCCGACGTGATCCAGCTCTTCGACTCCTGGGCCGGGGCGCTGTCGCCGGCCGACTACGACGAGTTCGTCGCTCCCTACTCGGCTCGCATCCTCGCGGCGGTCGAGGTGCCGACGATCCACTTCGCGACGGGCGCCGTCGGCCTCCTGCCGCACCTGGCCGAGGCGGGTGGGGACGTGATCGGCCTGGACTGGCGGATCGAGCTCGACCGCGGCTGGGAGCTGGTCGAGGAGCGAGGGGTGCAGGGGAACCTCGAGCCGGCGCTGCTGCTCGGGCCCTGGGATCGCGTCGAGTCGGGCGCACTCGATGTCCTCGAGCGTGCGGCCGGCCGGCCCGGCCATGTCTTCAACCTCGGCCACGGAGTCCTGCCCGGCACCGAGCCCGACGATCTCGGCCGGCTCGTTCGCCTCGTGCACGAGCGGACCGCGCAGAACGTACTCGTGTGAACCACGCCGTCGTCCTGATGGCCTACGGCTCGCCCGAGCGGCTCGCCGACGTGCCTGCGTACTACGCCGACATCCGCGGCGGCCGACCGATCAAGCCGGAGCACCTGGAGGATCTCGTCCAGCGCTACCGCCGGCTCGGCGTCGAGGAGTCGAACCCGCTCAACGAGATCACCGAGCAGACCCGCGCCGCGCTGGAACGCGAGCTCTGCGCGCCGGTGTTCACGGGCATGAAGCACTGGTCGCCGCGGATCGCCGAGGCGGTCGAGCAGGCCCTCGCCTCGGGAGCCGACCGGATCGTCGGTCTCGTCCTCGCGCCGCACTACTCGCGGCTCTCGATCCCGGGCTACCGCGAGCAGCTCGAGTCGGCGCTCGGCGACCGTGCCGACCTGCTCTTCGTCGAGAGCTGGCACGACCACCCGGGACTGATCGCCTTCCTCGCGGAGCGGATCCGGAGCAGCAACGCGCATGTCGTCTTCACCGCGCACTCGTTGCCCGCGCGGATCCTCGACGAGGGCGACCCGTACCAGGAGCAGCTGCTCGAGACCGCGGCGCTCGTCGCCGAGGCGGCCGGTGTCACCGACTGGTCGTGGTCGTACCAGAGCGAGTCGCCGACGGGCGAGCCCTGGCTCGGCCCGGACATCCTCGACCACCTCGACGATCTCCACGGCCGGGGCGTCGAGGACGTTCTCGTCTGCCCGGTCGGCTTCGTGGCCGACCACTTGGAGATCCGCTGGGATCTCGACACCGAGGCGAAGGAGCGCGCCGCCGAGCTCGGCCTCCGCTTCGCGCGGATCGAGATGCCGAACGCGGATCCCGCCTTCGTGGCCGTGCTGGCGGACGTTGTCCGGCAGGCGCTCCGCACCTCCTCGTCTACCCTGGGTGGAACGTGAGCTCACGCACCTGCCCCGACTGGCCCGAGCTGATGGAGATCGCCCCCGATCTCCAGTTCAAGCACTACACGGTGAACGAGGCGAAGCTCCCGTCGGAGGCGCTCGTCAGCATCGGCGACATGTCCGGCGAGGAGGTCGCCATCTGCTGCGACCTGGAAAAGCACGTCTACTTCGCCCGCCACACCGATCAACGCGTGGTCGAGGCACTGCGGCAGTCGCATTGGTACGACCTCACCGAGTGGACGACGACCGGCCCGGGCGGGGCGCCCTCCTACTAGTCGTGCCGTACGCGGATCTCGTCGCCGAGAAGCTCGACCTCGGCGCGCCGACACTCGTCTCAGTCGACGTCGAGGACTACTACCACGAGGTCGAGGGCGGGGAGGAGGCCTTCCAGCGCGGCGGCCTGCCTTCGAATCTCGACCGCAACACCGACCGGCTGCTCGACGTCTTCGCCGAGCATGGAGTTCACGCGACCTTCTTCGTCCTCTCCTGCGCGGCGCCGCGGCTGCGCACCCAGCTCCGGCGGATGGTCGACGAGGGCCACGAGGTGGCGAGCCATGGCTACGGCCACGGACGCGCGACGTGGATGAAGCCTCAGGAGTTCCGCGAGGACCTCACGCGGGCGAAGGGAATGATCGAAGACCTGATCGGCCGCGAGGTGCAGGGCTACCGCGCGCCGTACTTCGCCGTCACCGAAAACTCGCTCTGGGCGCTCGACGAGATTCGCGACGCGGGCTTCGCGTACGACTCGAGCGTCTGCCCGGTGAAGAACTTTGCCTACGGCATTCCCGACGCCCCGGAAGGGCCGCACCGGCTCGCGAACGGGCTGATCGAGATTCCGCTGCCCCAGAAGAAGGTGCTCGGCTACCGCTTCATGGTCGGCGGCGGCTTCTATCTGCGGGTCTACCCGTTCTGGCTGACGAAGCTCCTGCTGCGCCGGCGCGACCGCTCGCTGCCGCGCGTTTTCTACATCCACACCTGGGAATGGGAGGATCGCAGCCTGAACCTCTGGGACCTCGGCGTCGACCTGCCCGGACTGCAGTGGAAGCCTCGTCTGATGAAGTGGATCACGACGTACAATCGCGACGCCGCGCTCGAACGGTTCACCCGGCTGATCGACGTCTGGCGACCCGGAATCGCGATCGGTCAGGCACTCGCCACATGACAGGAGACCAGGACACCCAGGCGGTCAAGGACTACTTCACGCGTGAGGCGGACCGCTTCGACGCGATCTACGAGGGCGGCAACCGCTCGCCTCTCCAGGCCGCGGTCGACATCGCCTTCCGCACACGGATGCTCAACCGCCGCAACTCGATCATCGCGAGCCTCGTCGACGAGGGAGCGAGCTGCTTCGAGGTCGGGTGCGGTTCCGGGCGCACGGCGGTGGCGATCGCGACCGATCGGGGTGCCTCCGTCCACGGGATCGACATCGCGGCGCCGATGATCGGCTTGGCCGAGCATCTCGCCAAGGAGGCGGGGGTCGGCGAGCGCTGCCGCTTCGAAGCTGCCGATTTCGACACCTACCGGCCCACCGAGCGCTACGACACGTTCGTCGCCGTGGGGGTGCTCGACTACTTCGCGGATCCCCTGCCGATGCTGCGGCGCGCGGCCGAGGAGTTCGCGCCGGGCGGATCGATCGTGCTCTCCTGGCCCGCGAAGCGAATGCTCCTGAACCCCACGCGGCGCGCCTGGCTCGCCACGAAGCACGTCCCGGTCACCTTCTACGACGACGGCGACATCGACCGTCTCGCCCAAGCCGTCGGCGGGCGCGTGGCGCGGGTCGTGAAGAACGGTCTCGCGCCTCTGACCGTGGACGGCATGGCGCGGATCGAGCTGAAGGCCTAGCTCTCCCAGGCGAGGACGGCGACGCCCTCCCACCACCAGGGGCGGCCGTGCTCCTTGCCCTCGACCTCCAGTAGCAGCCGCGCCTTGGGCTGGCCGGCGAGGTAGTCGCGGATCGCGCGGCCGACCTGCTCCCAGTCGGAGTCGTCGACGATCAGCAGGGCCCGGCTCGCGAGGTGCGGCTCGACGAGCTTGAGCGCGTCGAGGTGAGCCTCGTAGGAGTGTGCAGCGTCGTAGTAGAAGACGCCGATCTTCCGGCCGGCCAGCTCGTCGCCCCGGAGCACGTCGAGCGCATCGCCTTCGAGGATCGTCGCGCCCTCGCAGCCGAAGCGCGCGAGGTTCGCCTCCAACGTCTCGCGCCTCGCCGGCGGCCGCCCGCGCGTCTCGGGGAGCGAGAAGTTGTCGATCGCGACGAAGTCGTGACCCTCGTTGCCGCGCATCGCCGCGATCAGGCTCGCGCCCATGTACGTCCCCGCCTCGACGTAGCTCTCGCCAGGCCCGAGCAGGCTGGCGGCGACGTTGACGAGCGCGAGGTTGTTCTCCTTGGCCAGGTTCGGGATCGCCTCGGCGACGTCGTCGAAGCGGCGCTCGCGCGGCCGCTCCGACTCGGGGAACTCGTCGAAGAGCTCAGCGAGCGCGGCGGGGAAGCTGTCGACGTCCACGGAGGAGCGAGGCTAGCGGCTGGGTGTTCAGGACGTCGACGGTTGTCGCCCAGCCGCGCCGCGCTGTGGCGACGGCGTTGCGCATGTTCCGCAGGCCCTGAAGCGAGTGCGCGTCGGTCGAGCAGACAATCGGCACACCGGCGTCGACCGCGAGCCGCACGTACTCGTCGCGCAGATCGAGCCTGTCGGGGAGCCCGTTCGTCTCCAGCGCGACTCCGGTCTCGAGCGCGACCTCGATCAGGCGGCCGATGTCGAGCTCGTTCTCGGGCCGGCGGCCGATGTAACGGCCCTTGGGATGGCTGAGGCAGCGCACGTTCGGGTTGCGGAGCGCCTCCTCGACCCGCTTCGTCTGCTCCCGTTTCGGCAGGCGCTGGCCGCCGTGGACGCTCGCCTGCACCCACTCGAGCCTCGCGAGCACGTCGTCGGGGAGATCGAGGCGGCCGCTCGGGAGGATGTCGCACTCGCTGCCACGCAGGACGCGGAACGGCGCGAGCTCATCGTTCGCCTCGGCGATCTCATCGGCCTGTCGGCGCAGGTCGTCCGGCGTCAGGCCACGGACTGCGCCGACCGCAGGCGTGTGGTCGCAGATCGCGAGGTACTCGTAGCCGAGCTCCCGGGCGGCGCTGCCCATCTCGAGCACGCTCGCCCGGCCGTCCGAGGCGGTCGTGTGGCAGTGGAGGTCGCCGCGGATCTCCGCGAGCTGGACGAGCGGCGGCGGCTCGCCGCGGAAGGGCGCCTCGCGCAGCTCGGGCGGGCAGAACGGGACGCCGAGCTTGCGGTAGACGCTCGCCTCGTCCGGCGCGTCTGGGAGCGGCTCGAGCGCCGCCACATACTCCGGCGAGCCGGTCGCCCGGACGAGCTCGCTGCCGAAGCGGCCCGGCTCCGCCACGAAGAGCTCGACCGCGATCCCCTCGACGGTGACGCCGAGCGCGCGGCGTTCGCCTTGCTCGACGATCGAGACGATCTCCGGCAGCTCGGCGAAGCGCTCGAGCACCGGTGCCGGCTCCTCGGCCGCGCAGACGACGGCCAGCCGCTCGGACGAGTCGCGGAACCGTCGCGGGTCGCCGGCAACCTCCCCGCCGAGAGCGCTCGCGATCCGGCTCGACAGCTCCCAGGCGCGGTTGATCAGCAGCCCCCGCCGTGGCCTCGGCCGGTCGACGCGCTCGAGGGCCGCCCGCAGCTTCGCCTCCGTCTTGGGCCCGATCCCCGGCACGCTGCGCAGCCGACCCGCCGCCGCAGCCTCGCGGAGCTCGGCGGCCGTCCTGATCCCGAGCGTCCGCGCGATCTCGACCGAGCGGCGAGCGTCGAGCCCGAGGAAGCGACCGAGCCCGACGAGATCGGGCGAAACCTCGCGCTCCAGCTCGTCGAGCTCTGCGATCGTGCCGGTCTCGACGAGCTCCTCGAGGCGCGCCTCGATCCCGGGCCCGATTCCGCGCAGCTCGCGGACGCGACCCTTACGGACGAGCTCGGCGACCGGCGCCTTCGTCTCGCGGATCAGCTCCGCGGCGCGGCGGTAGGCGCGGAACGTGTAGTAGCCCGACCCGGCGAGCTCGAGCAGCGAGGCGAATGAGTCGAGCCGGTCGGCGATCGCCGTGTTCTCCATGCGGCGGTAGTGTCCGTCACGTCGTGCCGGGAATCGTCGCGCTCTCGGGAGGTGTGGGCGGGGCGCGCTTCCTGCGCGGCCTCGTCGACGCCATGCCGCCCGAGAACGTGACCGCGATCGTCAACGTCGGCGACGACCTGGAGGTGCTCGGGCTGCACGTCTCGCCCGACCTCGACAGCGTCCTCTACGCGCTCGCGGGCATCGCCGACGAGGAGCGCGGCTGGGGGCGCGCCGACGAGACCTGGAACGCGCTCGCCGAGGTCGAGCAGCTTGGCGGCGAGGCCTGGTTCAAGCTCGGCGACCGCGACCTCGGGCTGCATCTCGTCAGGACGCAGGCGCTGCGCTCGGGCGTGGCGCTTTCCGCCGTGACCGCGCGCCTCGCCGCGGCGTTCGGCGCGCCCGCTCGTCTGCTGCCTGCAACCGACGACGAGCTGCGGACGTGGATCGACACGCCCGCCGGCTCCTTTTCCTTGCAAGAGTGGTTCGTCGGCCGCCGTTGCCGCGACGAGGTCGACGGAGTTCGCTTCGAAGGGAAGGCCGAGCCCGCGCCGGGCGTGCTCGAGGCGCTCGACAGAGCAGACATGCTCGTGATCGCGCCGAGCAATCCGTACATCTCGATCCACCCGATCCTCGCGGTGCCGGCGATTCGCGAGGCGATCGAGCGGCGCCGAGTCCCGTGCGTGGCGGTGAGCCCGATCGTCGGCGGCAGAGCCGTCAAAGGACCCGCCGACCGGATGCTGACGCGCCTCGCGGGCGGCACCTCGCCCGCCCACGTCGCGGCCTGCTACGCAGGGCTGATCGACGTGCTCGTGATCGACGAGGCGGACGCCGGCGAGGCTCCCGTCCGAACCGTGGTGACGCAGACGCTGATGTCCGACGCGGCCGCCCGCCGCCGCCTCGCCGAGGTGGTGCTCGCATCGGCGAGCTGAGGATCATCCCGGTCGAGGGCCTTCCGGAGATCCAACAGGGCGACGACCTCGGCGCGCTGATCGCCGAGCACGCGCGGGTCGAACCCCGCGACGTCGTCGTGGTCGCTCAGAAGGCGGTCTCGAAGGCCGAGGGCCGCGTCGTCCGTCTTGCGGACGTCGAGCCCTCCGCCGAGGCGCACAGGCTGACCGGAGACCGCGACCCGCGCCACACGCAGGTGATCCTCGACGAGGCCGCCCGGATCGTCCGTTCCCGCCCGCCACTGATCATCGCCGAGACGAAGCACGGCTTCGTCTGCGCCTCGTCGGGGGTCGACGCCTCGAACGCACCCGAGCGGGACACCCTCGTCCTGCTGCCGCTCGATCCCGACGCGTCGGCCAAGCGGATCCGCGAGCGGCTCGGCGGACACGTCGCCGTGATCGTCTCCGACTCCTTCGGGCGCCCCTGGCGGCAGGGCATCGTCGGCGTCGCGATCGGCGTCGCCGGTCTCGAGCCGCTGCAGGACCTCCGCGGACAGCTCGATCGCAACGGGTACGAGCTACACGCAACGGTGATCGCCGTCGCCGACGAGCTCGCGGGCGCGGCCGAGCTCGTGATGGGGAAGACGGACGCGGTGCCGGTGGCGATCGTCCGCGGCTTCGCTGCCACCGGCGAGGGAAGCGCCCAGGAGCTCGTGATGGAGCGCGAGCGCGACCTTTTCCGCTGACCCGCTAATCCCTCGTTTGCGCATTCAACGAGGCGCGATCCCGGTCGATAGCCGGATTACGTGGCCCTCCCTCAGCCAGCACCCATCTTTCCGAACGCGGACCGAGACCCGCCTGGACGTTCTGCGGCGCTCGTCGAGTCGTACCGCCGCCTTGCGGAGGTCTTCCACCACGTCCTCTCGGAGCAGAGTCTCGACTCTCTGCTCGACCGGATCGCCGACACGCTCGACGAGCTCGTCCCCTACGACGCTCTCCACATCTACGAGGCGGACGAGAACGACCGCTCGCTCGTGCCCGTCCTCGCCCGCAGCGAATGGGCGGAGGAGATCCTCAGCAACAACGTTCCGTTCGGCGAGGGAATCACAGGCTGGGCGGTCGCGCGCCGCCAGTCGGTGCTGAGCAACCGGGCGCATCTCGATCCACGTGTCGCCTTCGTGCCGGGAACCCCGCCCGATCCGGAGGCGCTGATCTCGGTGCCGCTCGTCGCCCGCGGCTCGCTGAAGGGCGCGCTCAACATCTACCGGATCGGCGAGGCGGCCCAGTTCGACTCGGACGAGTTCGAGCTCGCCAAGTGGTTCGGCGACGCCGCCGCCCTGGCGCTCGACAACGCCCAGGTGCGCGCCCAGCTCGAGTTCCAGGCGCAGACCGATTCGCTGACCGGCCTCTACAACCACCGCTACTTCCACGAGCGTCTGCGGGCCGAGCTGACGAGAGCGAACCGCGCGCGCGATTCCGTCGCTCTGATCATGTTCGACATCGACGAGTTCAAGCGGGTCAACGACATCTGCGGACACGCGGTGGGCGACCAGATCCTGATCGCGCTCTCCGAGACCGCGCGGGCGATCGTTCGCGCTTCCGACGTCGTCTGCCGCCTCGGCGGCGAGGAGTTCGCGGTGATCATGCCCTCCTGTGACGCCGCGTCGGCGATGGGTCTGGCGCGTCGTCTGATGCACCGCCTCGAGCGCCGCCCGATCGACGCGGCGGGCGAGGTCACCCTCTCGATCGGCGTTGCGCAGGGCCCCGACCACGCCATGAATCCGCGCGAGCTCGTGGTCTGCGCCGAGAGCGCGATGATGACCGCGAAGGCGCGTGGCAAGAATCAGGTCGTTGTCTTCGACGCGACGAGCGTCGAGCGGCCGCAGGTCCTGCGCGACGCCAGCGACATCCGCTCGATCGCGCACCTGAAGATGCTCCAGAGCCTCGCCGGACGCCTCAGCCGGCTCAACGACGTGCGCGAGATCGGCGAGGCGATCGTCAGCGAGCTGCGGATGCTGATCGACTACCACACGTGCCGCGTCTACGCCGTCGAGGTGGGCGAAGTGCGGCCGATCGCTTACCGAGGCGACCTCGGTGCGCTGGACGGCAGCGACATGGCGCCCCCCGCCGTCAAGGTCGGACAAGGCATCGCCGGCCATGTGGCCGCCACCGGGCGCTCGCTGCTCGTTCCGGACGCGCTCTCGTGCGAGCACACGATGCAGATTCCGGGCACCGCCCCAATCGACGAGTCGATCCTGGCGGTCCCGCTGCGCTACGGGTCGCGCGTGATCGGGATCGTCCTCCTCTCGAAGCTGGGTCTCGACCAGTTCGACGGCGACGACGTGCGGCTGCTCGAGGTTCTGGCCGGCCAGGCGTCCGTCGCCCTCGAGAACGCGAGGCTCTACGAGGCGGTGCGGCGCGAGGCGGAGAATGCGAAGGCGTGGCTGGAGTTCGCCGACGCGATCTCCCAGGCGGACTCCTTCGAGGAGATAGCGTCCAAGGCCGTCGGCGTCGTCGCCCGGCTGCTCGACGTCGAGCAGTGCTCGCTCTGGCTGGAGCACCAGGAGACCTCCGACTTCCGTTGTGCCGCCCAGGTCGGCTATCCCGATCTCGAGGGCGGGCCTGTGACCGTCAACCCGGTCGACACCAGTGCTGCCCTGGAGATCGCGTCCCGGCGTCGGTCGTTCCTGATGAGTGCCCGCGAGCTGCGCCAGGGTTTCTGGCCCCACGCACCCGACGGCGCTCTCCGCGCGTGTGCGATCGCGCCGCTCAGCCCGGGGTTCGGCGTCAGGGGCTGGCTGACCGTGCGCGACGCGGGCGACGACATCAAGCACTTCACCGACGAGCGGCTGCGGCTGCTCGAGGGTCTCGCCTACCGGGCGTCGGTCGCTCTGGAGAAGGCATCCCTGCATCGCCACCAGCGCGAGACGGCCGAGGTGGCCAGCGCGCTGCTCGAGTGCGCGCGCGAGCTCGCGACTGCGGGAGGCCAGCAGGACGTGCTCGAGCGGGTGACCGCGATGGCTTCGCGGATGCTCAGCGGCCCGCGGTCCTATGTGATCGTCGAATCCGAGTCAGGGGACGTCATCGAGATCGTCGCGGCGCATGGGGCGAACGCCGGCATCGGCCCGGCGTTCCCGATTGCGGAAGTCCTCCGGCTCGTTGACTCGAGCGAACCCGTCGTCCTCCGGCCCGAGGACATGCGCGGCGTTCCCGGAGCCGAGGATGCGTCTGTGCCGGTCGCTGTCGCGCGTTTGGCCCTCTCCGGGAGCCGGCTCGGCTACCTCGTCGTTGCGGCGGCGGACGCGGAGCACGTCTTCGGCGACCGCAAGCTCAAGCTACTCGCGGGCATCGCCGACCAGGCGACGCTCGCGCTTTCGCGCTACTAGAAGCGCTCGCGCAGGCGCGGCAGCACGTCCGCGCAGAACTGCTCCAGGAAGCGGCCCTGGTCGTCCCCCGGCGCGTGGAAGACCAGGTGGTCGAAGCCGAGGCCGACGTACCAGTCGATCTTCTCGACGACCTCCTCGGGATCGTTCGAGACGATGAAGCGGGAGTGCGCGCGGTCGGCGGCCGCGTCGGCTAAGCGCTCCATCTCGATCGGGTCCTCGACGCCGCTCTTCTCCTCCGGGGTCAGCGAGAGGGCGGCCCACCAGCGGCAGGCGTCGCGCGCGTAGTCGGGATCATGGTCGTACGAGACCTTGATCTCGATCAGCTTCGGCATCGTGGCGGCATCTCGGCCGGCGCCAGTCGCGCCCTCGGCGAGGTTCGCGAGCAGCTCCTCGTAAAGCTCCTGCTTCTTGCCGCTCGTGGCGATGAACCCGTCCCCGACGCGGCCGGCGAGCTTCGCGGCGAGCGGACCCGAGGCGGCCATGAAGATCGGCACCGGCTCGTCCGGGCGGTCGTAGATGGTTGCGCGCTCGGTGCGGTAGTACTCGCCCTCGAAGTCGACGCGCTCCTCGCGCCAGAGGCGGCCCATCAGCTCGATCGACTCGGCGAGACGCTGGCGCCGCTCCTTGGCGCCGGGCCACTCGGCTCCCGTCGCCGGCGTCTCGTTCATCGCCTCCCCGGTGCCGACGCCGAGGAAGACGCGGCCGGGGTTGAGGCACGCGAGCGTGGCGAAGGCCTGCGCGACGATCGACGGGTGGTAGCGCATCGTCGGGGTCAGCACGCTCGTGCCGAGCAGCGAGCGCTCCGTCCGCTCGCCGACCGCGCCGAGCCAGGTCAGCGAGGCGGGGCTGTGGCCGCCGTGATGCCGCCAGGGCTGGAAGTGATCCGAGATCGCGATGATCTCGAGGCCGAGCTGCTCGGCCTGCTCGGAGTAGTCGAGCAGCTCCCGGGGCGCGAACTGCTCCGCCGAGGCCTTGTACCCGTACCGAACGGTCACAGCTGGGGGCTGGCCCCAGTTTGGGGGCCGGAAGGGACAGGTGGCGGGGGCGCCAGAAGGCGCTTAAGGGCCGACTTGCAGGCATCTTGCTTGTGACGTCCGCCACGGGGGCTTGTCCCCTTCCTACGGCTCGAGTGGACAGTCACGCGGCGGCTTTCAGGCGCTCGAGGTCGGCGGGCGTGTCGATGTCGAACGCCAGACCGGGGAGGTCGATGATAGTCCAGTCGAGTCGCATCGCACCCGCCGAATCGGCATGCCGCCGCGCGCTCTGCGGCTCACCGAAGCGGGTCGTCAGCACGGCCGGCGGCCGCATCGAGACGGCGTTCGTACCGCCGTCGGTCGCTCGGGCGATCGCGAGCCCGAGCTCAGGCGTCGCCTCGACGAGCGCGCGCACCTCGGCGGCGCGCAGCAGCGGCAGGTCGGCCGAAATCACAGCGACGACCGGCTCCGTGACGACCTCGCGCATCGCGGCTCGCAGCGCATCGTTCCACGGGAGACCGCGGTCGTCGAAGCGGGCGACCCCGTCGAGCTCGAGCGGATCGGCGGTCACGATCGTGATCGGCCCGACGCCCGCTTGGGCGATCGCTTCGACGACGCCTACCAAGAGGCGCTGCATCAACTCGGCCCGCTCCTCGGCCGAGAGCACGTTCGCCAGCCGGCTCTTCGCCTCGTCGAGGCGCTTCACGGGGACGAGAACGTGAGCGTCCACCGCCTGAGTATGCTCACAACGTGCTGGCGAGGGACGAGGCACGCGCGCTCGTCGCGCTCGAGCCGGCCGGGTTGCTCGAACCCGCCCGCGCCGTCCGCGCGCGAGCTCGCGACGGGGTGATCACCTACTCGCCGAAGGTCTTCATCCCGCTCACGAAGCTGTGCCGGGACGTCTGCCATTACTGCACGTTCGCGGCTCCTCCGAAGCGGGGCGAGCGGGCCTACCTCGGCGCGGACGAGGTGCTCGAGATCGCGCGAGCCGGTGCCGCCGCCGGTTGCCGGGAGGCGCTCTTCACGCTCGGCGACAAGCCAGAGCTCCGCTACCGGGCAGCCCGCGAGGAGCTCACGGAGCTCGGCTGCACGACGACGATCGAGTACCTCGTCCGCATGTGCCGGCTCGTCCTCGACGAGACCGGCCTGCTGCCCCACGCGAATCCGGGCGTGATGACGCGCGAGGAGCTCGCGGCGCTGCGGGAGGTTTCGGCCTCGCAGGGGATCATGCTGGAGACGATCTCCGACCGGCTCTCCGAGCGCGGCGGCCCGCATTTCGGCTCGCCCGACAAGCGACCGGCGGCTCGGCTCGAGACGATCCGGCTCGCGGGAGAGCTTGCGATCCCGTTCACCACCGGGATCCTGATCGGGATCGGCGAGACCCGCGAGGAGCGAATCGACGCCCTGCTCGCGATCCGCGACCTGCACGAGCGCTACGGCCACATCCAGGAGGTGATCGTCCAGAACTTCCGGGCGAAGCCGGGCACACAGATGGTCAACGCTCCGGAGCCGAGCCTCGACGAGCTGCTCTGGACGGCCGCGGCCGCGCGGCTCGTCCTCCAGCCCGAGGTGACCGTCCAGGTGCCGCCGAACCTCAGTTACGACGACTTCCCGCAGCTGCTCGACGCGGGCATCGACGACTGGGGCGGCGTCTCGCCGGTGACAATCGATCACGTCAATCCGGAGGCACCCTGGCCCGAGCTGGAGCGCCTCGCTGCCGGCACGCGCTCGCGCGGCTTCGAGCTCGCTCCGCGACTGGCCGTGCACCCGCGCTACGTGGACGGCGCCTGGCTCGATCCGAGTGTGATGCCGCATGTGCTGAACGCGGCCGATGCCTCGGGCCTGGCGCGAGTCGACACGTGGGCGCCGGGCGCCGACGGCGGAGTTCCGTTCGTGTCGCGCGACGCGCTGCCCCTCGACTCGCGCGACGTGCTCGGCGAGGAGGAGATCGTGCGGCTCTTCTCGGCGCGAGGCGACGAGCTCCACCGTGTGTTCGCCGCGGCCGACGCGTTGCGGCGGGAGGTAAACGGCGACACGGTCACGTACGTGGTGACGCGCAACATCAACTACACGAACGTCTGCTACTTCAAGTGCGGCTTCTGCGCGTTCTCGAAGGGCAAGCTCGCCGAGAACCTGCGCGGCCCGGCGTACCTCGTGCCGCTCGACGAGATCGTGCGCCGCTGCAACGAGGCGTGGGAGCGCGGCGCGACCGAGGTCTGCCTTCAGGGCGGCATCCACCCGGCCTTCACCGGCGACTACTACGTCGAGGTCTGCGAGGCCGTGAAGCGCGAGCTGCCGGATCTGCACGTGCACGCGTTCTCCGCGCTCGAGGTCTGGCAGGGCGCGGCGACGCTCGGCGAGCCGCTCGACCGCTATCTCGAGCGGCTGCGCTCGGTCGGTCTCGCCTCGCTGCCGGGAACGGCCGCCGAAATCCTCGACGACGAGGTGCGGCGCGTCCTCTGTCCCGACAAGGTGACGACCGACCAGTGGCTCGAGGTGCACGACGCGGCGCACCGCGTTGGCCTCCGCTCGACGACGACGATCATGTTCGGCCACGTCGACGGGCCGCGGAACTGGGCGCGGCATCTCCTGAGGCTGCGCGAGCAGCAGGCGCGCAGCGGCGGCTTCACGGAGTTCGTGCCGCTCCCCTTCGTGCACATGGAGGCGCCGATCTATCTGAAGGGCATCGCGCGGCCCGGGCCGACCTTCCGCGAGACGCTGCTCATGCATGCGGTCGGTCGTCTGGCGCTGCACCCGCAGATCGCGAACATCCAGACCTCCTGGGTGAAGATGGGCGTGGCCGGCGCGCAGGCGTGTCTGCGGGCGGGTGCGAACGACCTCGGCGGGACGCTGATGAACGAGTCGATCTCGCGCGCGGCAGGCGCCGAGCACGGGCAGGAGATGCCGCCCGAGGCAATGGAGGCGGCGATCCGGGCGATCGGCCGAACGCCGCGCCAGCGGACGACGCTCTATGGCGAGCCGGATGCGGAGCGCGTCGCCGCGTCCTTCGGCGCGCCGCCGCTACGCGACCCGGTCAATCCACCGGTCGAGACCGCGCGGCTGAAGCGCCCGGAACGGCTTGTCAGACCTGGTCTCGCCCTCGCGTGAGGTGGCGCTGGATCGCGGGACAGGATTGATCCTGTCCCGCACGTGGTGACTGCGCGCTGGCCTGACGCGCGCGTGGCGCGGCTCGCGACCGTCGGTGCGGACGGGCGTCCGCACGTAGTCCCGATCTGCTTCGCGGTCGAGGGCGACACGCTCTACACCGCCGTCGACGAGAAGCCGAAGCGAACGCGGGCGCTCCGGCGGCTCGCCAACATCGAGGCGAACCCGGCCGTCGAGGTGCTCATCGACCACTACGAGGAGGACTGGTCGCGGCTCTGGTGGGTTCGCGTGCGCGGTCAGGCGCGGGTCGTCGACGGCGGCCGCGGGGTCGAGCTCCTGGCGGCGAAGTACGAGCAGTACCGCGCCGCACCGCCGGCAGGCCCTGTGATCGAGGTCAGGATCGAGGAGCGTCACGAGTGGTCGGCCACGCCTCCGGGTTGAGAGCGTTTTCCGGGCAGCGCTCTTCGATCAGCACCGACCGCAGCGCCTCGAACACGAGCATCCCCATCGCCTCGCGCGTCTCCAGCGTCGCCGAGCCGAGGTGGGGCGTGAGGACGACGTTCTCGAAAGCGAGCAGCTCCGCGGTCACCTCGGGCTCGCGCTCGTGGACGTCGAGGGCGGCGCCTGCGATCCGCCTCTCGCGGAGCGCCTCGACGAGTGCGGCCTCGTCGACGATCGGGCCGCGGCTCGTGTTGACGAGCACAGCGGTCGGCTTCATCAGCGCGAGCGCTTCAGCATCGATCAGGTGCTGCGTCTCCGGCGTGAGCGGCACGTGCACCGAGACGACGTCGCTATGGGAGAGAACCGGGGACAGGCGCCGGTCGGGGCCGGTGTGGACGATGCGCATGCCGAACGCTCTGGCGAGCCGTGCGACCTCGCGACCGATCCGTCCGAAGCCGACGATCCCGAGCGTGCGGCCGGCGAGCGCTGAGCCAAGGAGGACGTTCGGGCCCCAGGCCCACGGCTCGCGGCGGCGGATCAGCCGGTCGCCCTCGGCGACGCGGCGCAGCAACGCCAGCATCAGCGCGATCGTCAGCTCAGCCGTCGTCTCGTTGAGCACTCCGGGCGTGTTCGCGACGACGATCTCGCGCCGCGTCGCCGCCTCGACGTCGACGTTGTCGTAGCCGACGACGTAGTTCGCGACCACGCGCAGCTGCGGTCCGGCAGCGTCGAACAGCTCGTTGTCGACGCGATCAGCCGGCGTCGTGACCAACCCGTCGGCGCCGGCGGCACACGCGAGCAGCTCGCCCCGCGCGACCGGCCGGTCCGAGTCGTGAAACGTCAACTCGAAGTTACACTCAAGCGCCGCGCGGACGGCGGCCGGCAGCGCACGGGTTGCGTAAATCCTCACGGCTTGCGGATGTAGGCGACCCCGCGGTAGATCCGCAGCGGGACTCCGGCGCGCCGCGCGAGCTCGAGCGCAGCGCCGTGCGGGAAGAAGAAGACGTCGTCCGCCGCGACGATCCCCCCTGCTTCGACGTGAGGCCATGCGAGCTCGAGCTCGAAGCGCATGTGGTCATAGGTGTGGAGGCTGTCGTGCAGGAAGAGGCCGAGCGGCCCGAGCTCGCCGAGCGCGGCCGCGAGCAGATCCCGTGCATCCCCGAGCCGCAGCTGCCAGCGCCGGCGGAGGTCGTCCGGGACGATCCAGCCGGGCTCTGCGGCCGGCGGAATCGGGCTCGAGTCCCGCAACGCGATCCTCGTCCCGGGAACGACCGGCTCGAGCTCCTCTATCCCGGCGCGAAACGGAAGGTCGATCGAGAGCAGGCGGCCGGTCTCGTTCCGCTCCATCGCCGCGAGGATGTACGTCGTCGACACGCCGCTCGCGGTTCCCGTCTCGATCGCAGCGGCCGGCCGGAGATGGCGGACGAGCGCGTAGAGCAAAGCGCCTTCGCTCGTCCCGAAGCCGCCCAGTGCGAAGGGCGGCACGACCTCCCGGGCGTATCGGGCTTCGGCCGCTGCCATGTGTTCGGCCAGCCGGGTGCCCGGCCCGACCTCGTCCAGGTACGCGGCCAGCTGCCCCCGGGCCGCGCCGGTCAGCTGTCTCAAGCGCCGGAGAGCGGTGACTCGCGGAGCACGGAAGTCCACCCGCGCCTGCAGGTAGGCGAGCCGCATGCCCGGCTCCTGGCGTCGCACCATCCACCACAGATGGCGTGGGCGCCGCAGCGAGAGTCAGTCCGAGTAGAACTCGTCGGCGATCGCGAGCACCTCGTCGAGGATGCTGAGCCCCTCGTCGAGCTCCTCGCGGGTGACCGTCAGCGGCGGCGCGACCATCACGACGTTCCAGTGAACGAACAGGAAGAGGCCGCGCTCCATCGCCGCCTTGCTCAGGCGACTCACCGGCGCCAGCGCCTCGCCGCTCGCGTTGAACGGGACGAGCGGCTCGCGCGTCTCGCGGTTGCGCACCAGCTCGAGGCCCCAGAAGAGCCCGCCCGCACCGCGCACGTCGCCGATCGACGGGTGCCGCTCGGCCAGGCGCGGCAGCTCCTCGCACAACACGTCTCCCATCGCCGCCGAGTTCTCGACGATGCCCTCCTCGCGGAAGGTCTCGATCGAGGCGACCCCTGCGGCACACGCGAGCGGATGCCCGGAGTAAGTGAGCCCGCCCGCGAAGAACTTGTCCTTGATCGCGTCGTACACAGGCTCGCGGACCGTCATCGCGCCGAGCGGCACGTAGCCCGAGTTGATGCCCTTCGCGGTCGTGATGATGTCCGGGACGACGTCCCAGTGCTCGCAGGCGAACCAGCGCCCGCTGCGGCCCCAGCCCGCCATCACCTCGTCGAGGATCAGCAGGATCCCGTGGCGGTCGCAGACCTCACGGATCGACTGGAGATATCCGTCCGGCGGCGGGATGACGCCGTTCGTGCCGGTGATCGTCTCGAGGATCACCGCCGCGACGGTGTGCGCGCCCTCGTACTGGAGCAGCTCCTCGAAATGCGGCGCGCCAGAGCAGACCGGGCACGGGTCGGGATGGCCGGCGGGGCAACGGTAGGTGTAGGGATCGAGCATCCGGACGAAGCCGGGCAACCCCGGCTCGGCGAACCAGCGCCGCGGATCGCCCGTCGCGGTGACCGCGCCCGCGGTCGCTCCGTGGTACGAGCGGTACCGGGCGACGATCTTGTGGCGGCCGGTCACCCAGCGGGCGAGCTTGATCGCGTTCTCGGTCGCCTCGGCGCCGCCGTTCGTGAAGAAGGTGCGGTTCAGGTCGCCGGGCATCACCTCGGCGACGAGCCGCGCGAGCTCGGAGCGCTTGTCGTTCGCGAACGACGGCGCGATCGTGGCCAGCTTGTCGGCCTGCTCCTTGATCGCGGCCACGATCCGCGGATGCTGGTGGCCGATGTTCAGGTTGACGAGCTGCGAGGCGAAGTCGAGATAGCGCTTCCCGTCGTAGTCCCAGAAGTAGCGCCCCTCACCGCCGGCGACCGCGAGCGGCGACAGCGCAGACTGCACCGACCACGAGTGGATCAGGTACTGCCGGTCGTCCGCGACGGCCTGCTGCCCCTCGCTCGTGCGCTCCTCGAGCGTCGCCACGCAACGATGGTAACGCGCTACCCTCCGCAGCGTGACCGAGGTCGTGACGGCGCCACCGCAGGCGCCTCAGCAACCGCTGAAGCGGATCAGCCACTGGATCGGCGGAGACTTCGTCGCGGGGGAGTCGGGTCGCGCCGGGAAGGTCTTCAACCCGGCCACCGGCGAGCAGACCGCGGAGGTCGACTTCGCGACAGTCGAGGAGGTCGATCGCGCGGTTCGCGCGGCGCGCGAGGCGTTCGCCGAGTGGCGCGCGCTCTCGCTCTCGCGCCGCACCGAGCTCTTCTTCCGGATCCGCCAGCTCGTCGACGAGAACCGCACCGAGCTCGCAAAGCTCCTCACCGCCGAGCACGGCAAGGTGCTCTCTGACGCGAAGGGCGAGGTCGCGCGCGGGCTCGAGGTGATCGAGTTCTGCTGCGGGATGCCGGAGCTGCTGAAGGGCGGCTTCTCGGAGCAGGCCTCGGGCGGAATCGATGTCTACTCGATCCGCCAGCCGCTCGGCGTCTGCGCTGGCATCACGCCGTTCAACTTCCCGGCGATGGTGCCCATGTGGATGTGGGCGCCCGCGCTCGCCTGCGGCAACACCTTTGTCTTGAAGCCGTCCGAGAAGGATCCGTCCGCCTCGCTTCTGACGGCCGAGCTCTTGAAGGAGGCGGGCGTCCCCGACGGCGTGCTCAACGTCGTGCACGGCGACAAGGTCGCGGTCGACGCGATCCTCGAGCACCCTGACATCGATGCGGTCTCGTTCGTCGGCTCGACGCCGATTGCCCGCTACGTCTACGAGACCGGAACGAAGCACGGCAAGCGCGTCCAGGCGCTCGGCGGCGCGAAGAACCACATGATCGTCCTGCCGGACGCCGACATCCCGATGGCCGCCGACGCGGCGGTGTCCGCCGCGTACGGCTCGGCCGGCGAGCGCTGCATGGCCGTCTCGATGGTCGTCGCCGTCGGTGACGTCGCCGATCCGCTGATCGAGGCGATCAAGGAGCGGATCCCGAAGGTGAAGGTCGGCAACGGCATGGAGGCCGGCGCGGAGATGGGCCCGCTCGTCACGCGGGAGCACCGCGACAAGGTCGCGGGCTACATCGAGGCGGCGCCGGGCGAGGGGGCGACAGTCGTCGTCGACGGGCGCGAAACCAGGCCGCCAGGCAACGGCTTCTTCCTCGGCGTGACGCTGCTCGACAACGTGACGCCCGAGATGAGCTGCTACCAGGACGAGATCTTCGGGCCGGTGCTCGGCGTCACGAGAGTCTCGACCTACGACGACGCGGTGCGGCTCGTCAACGAGAACCCGTATGGCAACGGGACGGCGATCTTCACGCGCGACGGCGGCGTCGCGCGCCAGTTCCAGTTCGAGGTGCAGGCGGGCATGGTCGGGATCAACGTGCCGATCCCCGTGCCGGTGGCCTACTACTCCTTCGGCGGCTGGAAGGCCTCGCTCCTCGGCGACACGCACATCTACGGGCCCGAGGGGATCATCTTCTACACCCGCGGCAAGGTCGTCACCTCGCGCTGGCCGGATCCGGCCACTTCCAAGGTCGACCTGGGCTTCCCACAAACGCGCTGAACGTCACCGTCTGCGACGTCGGGCCGCGCGACGGCCTGCAGAACGAGCCGAACGTGCTCGCTCCGGCGGTGCGGGCTGAGCTCTGCAACCGGCTTGCCGCGGCCGGGCTGCCCCGCGTCGAGGCGGTCAGCTTCGTCCGCGGCGACCGCGTTCCCCAGATGGACGGCGCGGAGGAGGTGGTCGCCGGACTCCGGGGCGAAGCCGTGTTCGCAGGCCTCGTCCTGAACGAGCGCGGCTACGACCGGCTGGCCGCCACCGGCCTGCCCGAGGTCCACCTGACGCTCGCCGCGACCGAGACCTTCAACCAGCGCAACGCAAACCAGTCGGTCGAGGAGTCGATCGCCGACTGCGGCCGGATCGTCGAGCGCGCGCACGCCGACGGGCGCCGTGTGACCGTCACGATCTCCGTTGCGTTCGGCTGCCCGTTCGAGGGCGCGGTCGATCCCGGTCGCGTGCTCGAGATCGCAGAGCGCCTGGACGCGTCCGACGAGATCGTCTTCGCCGACACGATCGGCGTCGCGGTTCCGGGCCAGATAAGGCGCCTCGTCTCGCAGGGCACCGGCGTTCACCTGCACAACACACGCAACACCGCGATCGCGAACGCCTACGCGGCGCTGGCGGCCGGCGCCACCGTCTTCGATGCCTCGGTCGGAGGCCTCGGCGGCTGCCCGTTCGCCCCGCGAGCGACCGGCAACGTCGCCACCGAGGATCTCGTCTACCTCCTGCACGGAGAGGGCGTGGAGACCGGGATCGACCTGGAGGCCCTGATCCACGTGGCCCAGTGGCTCGAGGAGCTGCTCGGCCGCGCGCTCCCGGGCCAGGTCTACAGAGCCGGTATCTTCGCCGCGTGATCGCGCACTGGGACGAGGTCGAAGGACGCAAGCTCGAGGTCGGGCCGATGGGTCTGACCCGGATCGACCTCGGCGACGCGATCGGCTCGAGGACGGTGGGCGTGGCGCGCCTCGTGGTCGACCCGGGCAAGCGCACCTCGCCGGTGCACGTCGAGATGGACGAAGAGGAGATCTTCTACGTCCTCTCCGGGTCGGGTCTCTCCTGGCAGGAGGGCAAGACCTACGAGGCCGGGGCGGGCGACTGCATCGTGCATCTCGCGCAGGAGGAGTCGCACACGCTGATCGCGGGGCCCGAGGGGATCGACGCGCTGGCCTTCGGGGAGCGCACCGATCCGACGCTGACCTACCTGCCGCGCGCTGGTGTCGCGCGCGCAGGCATCACGCTCGACGTCTCGATCGGCGCCTCACCGTGGACGCGCGAGGCGGAGGCCGGCGAGCTCGAGGTGCCGGAGCCGAGCGAGCGGCCCGCGAACATCGTCTCCCGGGAGGCGGCAGAGAGCGCGTTCGGGGGCATCGCGCGGTTCCTCGGCAAGAGCGCCGGTGCAGTCAGAACGGGACTCAACCTGGTCGCGCTGCCGCCGAGCGCGGAGGGCGCGCCGCCGCACTGCCACTCTGCCGAGGAGGAGATCTTCGTCGTCCTCGAGGGAGAAGGTGTGCTTCGACTCTGGCCTGGCCCGTCGGCCGAAGCTGGGGAGGCGGCGCCGAGCGAGGAGATCCCGCTCCGCCCCGGTCACGTGATCTCGCGTCCGCCGGGGACGCGGGTTTCGCACTCGCTGCATTCGGGCGAGCAGGGCCTCACGTACCTCGCTTACGGCACCCGGAATACGAGCGACATCTGCTTCTACCCGCGCTCCAAGAAGGTCTTCTTCAGAGGAGTCGGGTTGATCGCGCGGCTCGAGCACCTGGAGTACCACGACGGGGAGCCGAGTTGAACGAACGACTCGCGTCGGACTTCGACCGACGCGTCTGGGTCGAGCCTGATCTGCTGCCGCTACCCGCCTGAGCGGATCGCCGACCAGACGCGTTCCGGCGTCGTCGGCATGTCCAGGTGCCGAACGCCGAACGGCTCCAGCGCGTCGATCACCGCGTTGAGGACCGCCGGCGTCGAGCCGATCGTGCCAGACTCGCCGATCCCCTTCGCGCCGAGCGAGTTGAGCGGTGTCGGCGTCTCCATCGGGATCAGCTCGAACATCGGCAGCTCGGCGGCGGACGGGAACCAGTAGTCGGCGAAGGTCAGCGTCAGCGGGTTGCCGTCCTCGTCGTAGACGAACTCCTCGAGCAGAGCCTGCGCGACGCCCTGCGCGATGCCGCCGTGACGTTGGCCGTCGGCGATCAGCGGGTTGAGGATCGTGCCGGCGTCGTCGACTGCGATCAGGCGCTCGAGCTTCACCATGCCCGTCTCCGTGTCGACCTCGACGACCGCGAGGTGCGCCCCGAACGGCCACGTCGGGCCTGCGGGCTGGAAGTCGACGTGGGCTCGGAGCTCCGGACCGTCGGCGGAGGCGACCTCGGCCCAGGAGAGCGACGGCTCGGGGGCGTCGACGCTCCGGAAGCGCCCGGTCGCGGTGTCGAAGACGACATCGTCGAGGGCCGCCTCGAGGAGATCCGCCGCCCGCGCGCGCCCGAGCTCGACGACCTCGATCGACGCGTGGTCGACTGCGGTTCCGCCGGTCTGCAGCGAGCGGGAGCCGTAGGTGCCGGTGCCTCGGAGGACGATGTCCGTGTCGCCGTGAAGCACGGTGATCGACTCGAGCGGCAGCCCGAGCCGCTCCGCCGCCAGCATCGCGAACGACGTCTCGTGGCCCTGCCCGTGCGCGGATGACCCAGTCCGGACGATCGCCGTGCCGTCTGCTTGCACCTCCACCTCGCCGAACTCGGGCTGCGCGAAGCCGTTTGTGATCTCGACGTAGATCGAGAGCCCGAGACCCGGTAGCACCGTGTCGCCCGCTGCCCGACGCCGCCGCTGCTCCTCGCGCAGGGCCGGGTAGTCGGCCTCGGCGAGGAGAAGATCGAGGGCGCCCTCGTAGTCGCCGACGTCGTAGGTGGCGCCCGACGCCGTCGTGTAGGGGAATGCGTCGGCGGGGATCAGGTTCTCGCGCCGGACCTCGGCCGGATCCATCCCGATCTCGGCTGCGAAGAGGTCGATCGCACGCTCGATCGCCTGAGTCGCCTCGGGCCGGCCGGCGCCGCGATAGGCGACCGTCGGGGCCGTGTTCGTGACGACCGCTTGCCCGGAGAACTCGATTCGCGGGATCGCGTAGACCCCAGAAGCCATCATCCGGGTCAGAAACGGCAGGAACGCGCCGATGCTCGGGTAGGCACCGGCGTCCTGCAGCGAGCGGAGCCGGTAAGCGAGGAGCTTGCCGTCGCGCGACCCGCCGAGCTCGTACTCGATCACCTGGGCGCGGCCGTGGCCGAGCGCGACCATGCTCTCGCTGCGGCTCTCGATCCAGCGCACGGGCCGCTCGAGCTCCCGCGCGAGCCAGGCGACGGTGATCGCCTCGCCGCCGCCGTCCTTCGCGCCGAAGCCGCCGCCCACATCCGGCGCGATCACCCGCACCTGCTCGTCCTCGAGCCCGAACGCGGTTGCGAGTCCGCTTCGCTCGGAGTGCGGGGCCTGGGTCGAGACCCAGGCCGTCAGGCGCCCGTCTTCCCAGACGGCTGTCGTTGCGCGAGGCTCGAGCGGCGCCGGTGCCAGGCGCTGGCTGACGAGCCGGCCCGAAACGACCACGGCGCAACCTTCGAAGAGGTTCTCGTCGGATTCGCCGGGCAGCTCCGCGCAGACGTTCGTGCCGATCTCCGGGAAGAGCAGGACGTCGCCGGCCAGCGCCTGCTCGAGGTCGAGGACGACCGGCAACGGCTCGTAGTCGACAAGAACGAGCTCGGCAGCGTCGACCGCCTCCGCCCGCGTGTCCGCGACGACCACCGCGACCGGCTCGCCCACGTAGCGGACGACATCCCGCGCAAGCCGCGGCTGCGGCATCTCGCTCGTCACGCTCGGCAGGTGCGTGACGCGCGGCTCGAGCGGAACCTCGGCGGCCGTGAAGACGCGCGCACCCGCCACCGCGCTCGTGTCGACCGAGAGGATCCGAGCGTGGGCGAAGGGCGAGCGTACGAACACCGCGTGCGCGGCGCCCTCGAGCTGGAAGTCCTCGACGTAGGTCGCCTCCCCGCGCAGCAGGCGCGGGTCCTCGGTACGGATGACGCGGTTGCCGAGGATGCTCATCAGTAGGACCTTGGCATACCGAGGACGTGCAGGCCGAGGTAAGCGAGGATCAGGTTGTTCGAGATCGGGGCGACTTTGTAGAGGCGCGTCTCCCGGAACTTCCGCTCCACGTCGTACTCCTCGGCGAAGCCGAAGCCGCCGTGCGTGTCGAGGCACGCGTTCGCTGCCGCCCAGGAGGCCTCCGAGGCGAGTAGCTTCGCCATGTTCGCCTCGGAGCCGCACGGCCGGCCCTGCTCGAAGAGCCAGGCCGCCTTGTAGCGCATCAGGTCGGCCGCCTCGATCGCCGCATGCGCTTGGGCGATCGGGAACTGGACGCCCTGGTTGGCACCGATCGGGCGCCCGAAGACGACGCGCTCGGACGCGTAGGCTGCCGCCTTCTCGACGAACCAGCGGCCGTCGCCGATGCACTCCGCGGCGATCAGAATCCGCTCGGCGTTCATGCCGTCGAGGATGTAGCGGAACCCCTTCCCCTCCTCGCCGACCAGAGCGTCCTCGGGCACTTCGACGCCGTCCAGGAAGATCTCGGTCGTCGCGTGGTTCATCAGCGTCCGGATCGGGCGGATCGTCATCCGGCCGGCCGCTTGTGCCTGCTTCATGTCGACGATGAACGTGGAGAGGCCGTCGGTGCGCTTCTCGGTCTCCGCCGCGGGCGTCGTGCGGGCGAGCAGCAGCATCAGGTCGGAGTGGAGCGCGCGCGACGTCCAGATCTTCTGGCCCCGGATCACGTAGCCGCCGTCAACCCGCTCGGCCGTCGTCTGGATCTGCGTCGTGTCCGAGCCGACGGTCGGCTCGGTGACGCCGAACGCCTGCAGGCGCAGCTCGCCCGCGGCGATCTTCGGCAGGTAGCGCTGCTTCTGCTTCGGCGAGCCGTGCCGGAGGATCGTGCCCATGACGTACATCTGGGCGTGACAAGCGCCCGCGTTGCCGCCGGACGCGTTGATCTCCTCGAGGATCACGCTCGCGGCGGTGAGCGAGAGGCCGGGGCCGCCGTACTCCTCCGGGATCAGGGCCGCAAGCCAGCCGTTCTCGGTCAGCGCCTTGACGAACTCTTCCGGATAGCGGTCGGGCTCGAGCGAGCGCCAGTACTCGCCCGGGAAGCCGTTGCAGAGCTCGCGGACGGCGGCGCGGATCTCGCCGAGCTCCTCCGGGAGCTCGAAGTTCACGCCGCGACCGGCTGGCGGAGCAGGCCGCGAACGTCGTCGAACGTCTCGAGCGCGAGGATTGCCTCCTCGAGCGGCCGGGGATCGGCGAGCGCGAGACCGGCGTTGCCGCGGAACTTCTCCCGTATCTCGTCCGCGGTCATCGGGTTCTCGGGGCCGCCGCGCTGGAACGGGCAATCCGCCTCCAGAGTGCGTCCGTCTCGGAGGCGGATGCGCACGCCGCCACCGAACGCCGTCGGGTAGTCCCGGGTCTCGTAGCGCACCTTGGCGGCGAGCTCGAGCACGCGCGGGTCGCTGATCGCCTCGTCCGCAAAGGAGCGGACGCCGACATGGCCGTGGACGAGCATCGCGGCGGTCGAGTACTGGAGGCTGAACCTCGCCTCGTACTCGCTGCGCGGTGTCTGCTTGGCCGCTGCCGGCTCGAGTACGAGCGCGATCCCGGCTCCCTCCGGCACGGTGACGACGATCTCCGCGACCTCCGCGGGGTCGACCGCGTCGGCGAGCGTCGCGGTCGCTCCGAGCGAGCCGTGGATGTAGTGGCAGGCCGGGTAGGGCTTGTAGGCGATCCTGAGCGTCTCCCAGCGCTCGCCGAGATCGGCGAGCTGGGCGTCGAGGTCGACCCGCTCGCCGACGAAAGCGTCGTAGAGGCCGAAGCGGTTCTCGAAGACGCCGGCCGGGCCCTCAGCGCCGAGCACGGCGAGCCGCGTTGCCAGGTGCGCTCCGTGCGCGGCCCAGGCCGGGTGCATCGGCTTGGTCGCGGTTCCGTCGTCGAGGTACGCGAAGAGCCCGCCCGCGAAGGAGCCGCCGATCCCGAGCGCAGAGGTGGTCGCGGTGACGGCTGCCCCGCTCAGGCGCGCGACTGCCGTCGTGCCGCCGAAGATGCCGCAGATCGCGGTCGGATGGAAGCCGCGCTCGTGGAAACGGCCAGAGGCGACCATGCCGACGCGCGCGACGACCTCGTTGCCGCCGACGATCGCGGCGAGCAGCTCGCGTCCGTCGGCTCCGGTCGCCTCCGCGGCGGCGAGCGCAGCCGGCACGACGACGACGCTGACGTGCGCCACGGAGTCGGGATGCGTGTCGTCGAAGTCGAGACCGTGGCACAGCATCGCGTTCGCGAAAGCCGCATTCGGCGCGGGTAGCGGCTGGTCGAGGCCGATCACCGACGCCTGCGGCTCGCCACCGAGCTCGGCCATCGCGGTGCGGCCCTCCGTCGCGACACCGAGTGCCGACGCTGCAAGGCCACAGCCGATCGTGTCGAGCAGATGGAGCTTCGCCGCCTCGACGACCTCCTCGGGGATCTGCTCGTACTCGAGCGCGCCCGTCCATTCCGCGAGCCGCTCGGCGGCCTTCACTGCCGGCTCCAATTGGCGTCGGTGCCCGGAAACGTGGGTGCCGTCTCGGGCGCATCGCGCTTGTAGACCATGAACGTCCGTTTGAACTCGATCACGACCTCGCGGCGCTGGTTGATCCCGCGGCAGCGCATCGTGACGATCCCGACCGTCGGCGTCGAGCCCGACTCGCGCAGTTCGAGGATCTCGCTCTCGGCCCAGAGCGTGTCGCCGACGAAGACCGGGTTCGGCAGCTGGATGTCCGTCCACGCGAGGTTGGCTGCGGCGTTCTCCGAGGTGTCCGGAACGGTCATACCGGTGACCAGCGCAAGCGTGAAGGTCGAGTTGACGAGCGGCTTGCCGAAGCGAGTTCGCGCCGCGTAGACGTCGTTGAAGTGGATCTGGTTGGTGTTCATCGTCAGGCACGTGAACCAGACGTTGTCGGCCTCGCTGATCGTGCGGCCGAGCCGGCTCCGGAAGGTGTCGCCGACCTCGAAGTCCTCGTAGAAGCGTCCGCGCCACTCCTTGGGCGTCACGCCTCGCTCCTCTCGGCTTCGCGCAGCACGCGACGGGCTCGCGCGACGACGGGCAGGTCGACCATCGAGCCGTTGACGGCGAGGACGCCATGGTCGGAGCGCTCGAAGGCATCGACGATCCCGCGGGCCCACTCGAGCTCGCTCTCGCTCGGCGCGAAGAGGCGGTTGACGACCGGCACTTGCGACGGGTGGATGCAGCCCTTGCCGCGCAGTCCGAGCGAGCGGGCGAGGGAGCACTCCGCTGCGAGAGCGTCCACGTCGTGGGTCGCAAGGTGCACGCAGTCGAACGGAGGCCGGATTCCCGCAGCGGCGGAGTCCAGGACGAGCTGCGAGCGCGCGTAGAGGAGCTCCTGGCCGTCGGGGCGCGGCTCGAGGCCGAGCTCTGCGCCCAGGTCGACCGCTCCGAGAAAGAGAGCGGCCACGCGCGGCGCGGACGCGATCTCGTACGCGGCTCGAAGCCCGGCGGCGGTCTCCACGATCGCGATTACCGGAGGCCCGCCGGGCCCAAGCGCCGTCACGCCCTCCGGGGTCGCCTTGGGAAGCACGAGAGCGTCCGGTGAGAGGCGGCGCCCGAGCTCCAGATCGTCCTCGAACCATTCCGTCGTCGCACCGTTGACGCGAAGCAGCCGCAGCGGCGCGCGCGAAATCGGCACGAAATTGTCACGGTCTCGTGCGTCTTGCTCCGGTATCGTCGACCGCGAGGGAGGCGGGTTCTTTCCCCTCCCAGGGTGGGGGTGAAGGTTCTCGCGCGTCTGACCAAAGACGCGCGCCACGACCTCGCGAGCCCCCTTCTTTGCGGCCGGAGCGACCGCGTCCTCGAGGTCGGCGACGACGGCGTCGGCGTCGGAATCGAGCGCGCGGAGTAGCTTCCGCTCGTCGTCAGCGGGCGCGAAGAGCAGCGAGCGAAGGTCTGGGATCAACCAGGCAGCTCCGGGCTCGGGCCTGGCGTGGGTGGCGCGAACCGCGCATATGCCTGCGCCGGCGAGTCGGTCGACTCGAGCACGGCCGCGTCGTACCTCTGCGCGATCTCTGCGGCCGGGTAGTGCACCTCGCCTTCGCCTCGGGGACGCCGGGCACCGGTTGCGAGGAACAGGCACGGTGCGTCACCCGCGCCGACGAAGACGTGATTCGTTCCGGCCGGGCAGTGCACGAAGTCGAAAGGTCCGAGCCGTCGCTCCTCGCCCTCGATCAGCAGCACGCACTCGCCGGCGAGCACGAGAAAGTCCTCCTGCGAGTTTTCCGCGTGGTACATGCAGCTGGGCTGGCCGGGCTGGATCACGTTGAGGTTGATTCCGAGCTGCGGAAAGCGGACGTCCTTCGTCTCGAACGGACAGTAGGAGCCGAGATCCGCCGTGTGCCACCACTGCGCCGAGCGCGCATTCATGACGAACCAGCCGTCGCTCGCCGGAACGAGCCCCCCGTCACCCTCGTTCAGCTCCGCCTCCGGAACCACAGTCACCTCCTGTTCTCGGCGCTCAGGAGAGCTGCCGGTCGGGCGGGTACTCCATCACGTCGGCTATGCGGTTCTGGAGGTTCTTGCCGAAGTAGCGGCCGACAAGATGGAGGCCGAGGTCGATGCCGGCCGTGACGCCACCTGCGGTGAGGATGTTGCCGTTGTCGACGATCCGCAGCCCGCGCATCACACGGACGGTCGGATAGCGCTCCCGCAGCTGGTCGAGCCGCGAATGGTGCGTCGTCGCGCTCTTGCCGTCGAGCAACCCCGCCTGCGCCAGCACGAAGGAACCCGTACAGACGGAGGCGATCACCGGCGTCTCGCGCCGCTCGGCGAGCCAGGCGGCCGCCGGCCCGGCGATCGCCTCGTCCCGCGCCCCCGGGCCGCCCGGGACGATGATCGCGTCCGCGGGCGGCGCCGACGCGAACGAATGGTCCGGCACGACTCGCAGCCCGCCGCGCATCCTGACCGGGTCGAATCCGGAGGCCACTGTGAGGAGCGTCACCTCTTGCTGCCCGTAGTCGCGCGCGAGCGCGAGGGCCTCCCACGGACCGACGAGGTCGAGCTCCTCGGCGTCCTCGAAGAGCGGAAACGCAACGGTGAGCGACACGGCCGGATCGTACTGCCGCGCCGTGGCTAGGGCTCGACGTCCTCCAGGAACTCGGCCTGGCCCGTGACCGGCGGGGCGCCGTAGATGAAGAGCACCAGCTCCTTGTCGCCCTCGTTGCGGATCTGCAGCGCCGTCCCCAGCTCAACCGTGACGACGCCCTCAGGGGCCACCTCGACCCGCTCGGGCGGCTCGCCGAGCAGCATCGTCAGGCGCCCGCTGAGGACGACGAACACCTCCTCCTGGCCGAGATCCTTGTGCCGCCGCCCGCGCGATCCCGGCGGGTAGCGCCAGAGCCGCGCCCGCGATTCCTTCAGCCCGCCAGGCTCCGTCACGTCCGCGGCCTGGCGTGGCGGATCGCCCTCGCGTGCTGGTGCTCGCTCCTCGAAGTCGTATTCGTCCGGCTGGATGACGTGGTAGCCCATGTCGTGCTCCTTCCTGGTGGTGTAGAAAGCTTCCTATCGCAACAAGGGGGTTGAGCTGATGTCCGTTCTGATCAAGGGCGGCCGGATCGTCACCGCGGCGGACGACTACGTCGGCGACGTGTACATCGAGAACGGGACGGTGACGCTAGTCGGCGAGTCGCTCGACCTGACCGCCGAGCGGACGATCGACGCGACCGGGAAATACGTCCTGCCGGGCGCGATCGACCCGCACACCCACCTCGAGATGTACTTCGGTGGCACCACCACCTGTGACGACTTCACCTCGGGGACCACATCTGCCGCGTTCGGCGGCACGACGACCCTGATCGACTTCTGCGTGCAGACGCCCGGCCAGTCGTTCGCCCAGGCGCTCGACGGCTACCACGAGAAGATCGAGCGCGCGAAGCCGGTGATCGACGTCGGCTTCCACATCGCCGTCACCGATCTCCGTGAGGGCGGTTCGCTCGAGGAGCTCGCGAAGCTGCCGGACGAGGGGATCACCTCCTACAAGCTCTTCATGGCCTACAAGGGCGCGATCATGGTCGACGACGAGACCCTCTTCCGGACGATGGAGACCGCGGCCGAGACGGGAGCGCTCGTGATGGTGCACGCTGAGAACGGCGACGCCATCGACGTGATCGTCAAGCGTGCGGTCGCGGAAGGGAAGACGGACCCGATCTGGCACGCGAGGACGCGGCCCCCCGAGACCGAGGGCGAGGCGACGAACCGGGCGATCCAGCTTGCCCGTGTCGCCGGCGCGCCGCTCTACGTCGTCCACGTGTCCTGCAAGGAGTCGCTCGACCCGATCGCGACCGCTCGCGAGAAGGGCTGGGACGTCTGGGGCGAGACCTGCACGCAGTACCTCTTCATCGACGACTCCGCGCTCGACCAGCCCGGCTTCGAGGGCGCGAAGTACATCTACACGCCGCCGCCGCGCGCCCGAGCGAACCAGGAGCATCTGTGGCAGGCGCTCCGCTCGGACGTCCTCTCCGCCGTCTCGACCGATCACTGCCCGTTCAACTGGCCCGAGCAGAAAGGGATGAACGGCCAGGAGTTCCAGAACGTCCCGAACGGCGGCCCCGGGATCGAGAACCGGCTACACATGCTCTGGACGTACGGGGTTGCGATGGGGCGGCTGACGCCGAGCCGGTTCGTGGAGCTGACCTCGACGAACGTCGCCAAGTACTTCGGGCTCTACCCGCGCAAGGGCACGATCGCCCCAGGCTCGGACGCGGATCTGGTCGTCTGGGATCCCGAAAAGCGCCTGACCCTCTCCGCGAAGACCCACCACTCGAACGTCAACTACAACCTCTTCGAGGGGACGGAGGTGACCGGCGCTCCGGAGGTCGTGCTCGTCCGCGGCCAGGTGATCGTCGAGAACGACGAGCTCGTGGCGCAGCCGGGCGCGGGACGTTTCGTCAAGCGGGCGAAGTTCGGCGAGGAGCTGCTGCCGCAGCGGGCCGTCGCCGTATGAGGCCCTGAGCCCCAGACGCCGTCCGCTCGCGTATCTCGTCGCGGGCGCTCTGTTGCTCGCCGGGTCGATCGTCGCGATCGTGCTCACACGCGGGCACGGAACGCGCCAGGTTGTGCCGCCGACGACGAGTGTCGTCACCGCGCCGACCACGACAGCTGCGCCGCCGCCGCCTCCTCTCGCGACCGTCGCGATGTCCTGGCAGGCGGCCGGTGCGTTCGTCGCG
>JBBQTQ010000013.1:0-41498 GCA_038213135.1 Gaiellales bacterium | reverse complement strand
AGTCATCCTTGCCTCCTCGGCCATCGTGGTGCTCCTCTCATCGATTCGTGGTTGAACCGACGAGTCTGGAGCCCGCGGTGGCCGAACTACCTTCGCTCGGCTGCCGTAGGCGCCGTTACACCACTTCTACCGACGTGACCTCCCTGACCTTGACGAAGACTGTCCCATCAGCCGACCGCAAGTGACGCTCAGAACGTCACGTAGTTGCCACGTCCCCTCTTTCTCTCACGCATCGGGGAGGGAAAGGGTGACTGCGAGGGTCAGGAAGCGTTCGGCGAACCGCTGACCGCCCCCCGTCACTTCAGCCCCGGCCTGTCACCCAGTCTTAGGTGATTCGTTCCTCTTTGCGCCTTTGACGTTCGTTCTAAGGCAACCACACCGCCTTACGGCGGATTTACGGTTCGCCCCCCCAAACCCCCCCGTTGGGGCGCTTGCATGAATCACGGATTGGTACGGGGCATGATTCCGCGTGTCCGGGAGTCTGCGCGCCTTCTGTGGGCGTGCTCTCGCTCGCGTCACGCGGCCGACCTGCTTGCCGCTTGGACGTCCGGGCGCCACCCCGCGGCCCCGCGCTAGGCGCAAGCCTTTCGGTACTTACTTGACATGCCAGAAGTGGCTCTGCGCGCCGAAGGGCTCGGGCTTTCTCTGGGTCGTTCCGCACCTGCAGGAGCAGTTCGAGCCGCTCGTGATCAGCTGGGAGCTCGAGCACGCGTTCCCCGAGCGCCACCGCTGGGCGGGCGCGCAGGATCCCGCCGCGTACCTCGCCGTCCCGGCCGCGATCGACTTCCAGGCCGAGTACGACTGGGACGGGGTGCGCGTCCGCTGCGCCGCCCTCGCCGAGCGAGCGCGCACGGAGATCCCCGGCGAGCCGATCTCGTCCGACCCGACCGGCCTGCCGATGACGAGCGTCGTCCTGCCTCCCTGCGGACCTCGACGCCTTGCTCGCCGGGCTCGCGACGCTTCTCTAGGCGGCGCTCGGCGCGCGCCGGCGCAACTCGGCCGGCAGGCGGAAGAACACGTCCTCCGCGACGTGACCGAGCGAGCCGATGTCCGTGACGCCGCGGGCTCGGAACCAGTCGCAGACACGAGCGACAAGGCGCTCCGGCGCGGAGGCGCCCGAGGTGACACCGACCGCCTCGACACCCTCGAGCCAGCGCTCGTCGATCTCGCTCTCGTCGTCGATCAGTTGGGCTGCAATCCCCTCCGCGCGGGCCGTCTCGACGAGCCGGTTGGAGTTCGAGCTGTTCCGAGAGCCGATCACGAGGAGCAGGCCGACTTCGCGTGCGAGCCGTTTGACCGCCTCCTGGCGGTTCGTCGTGGCGTAGCAAATGTCCTCGGTCTGCGGGCCGCGGAGCCGTGGGAAGCGGGCCTTCAGCACCCGCAGGATCGAGGCGGTCTCGTCGACCGAGAGCGTCGTCTGCGTCACGTAGGCGACGCGCTCGGGGTTCGGGACGCTCAGCGTCTCGGCCTCCTCGACCGAGCCCACGACTCGAATCGCCGCCGGCGCCTCGCCCATCGTGCCTAGGACCTCCTCATGACCCTCGTGGCCGATCAAAACGACGGTATGGCCGGACACCGCGAAGCGACGCGCCTCGACGTGCACCTTGGTCACGAGCGGGCAGGTCGCGTCGATCGTCGTCAGCCCGCGCTCGTTGCAGCGCCTGTACACCTCAGGCGCGACACCGTGAGCGGCAAGGACGACGGTCGCGCCGCGCGGCACGTCCTCCTCGCTCTCGACGAACACCGCGCCGAGCGCCTCGAGATCGGAGACGACATGGGCGTTGTGGACGATCTGCTTGCGCACGTAGACCGGTGGCCCATGCAGCTCGAGGGCCCGCTCGACGATCTCGACCGCGCGCTCGACACCTGCGCAGTAGCCACGCGGTGACGCCAGCAACACCCGCTTCACCAAACCAGGGCCTGATGCTACCCCTGCTACGAGCGGCCGCGCGGCAGTCGGCAGAAACGGAAAAGCCCGCCGCTTGGGGGGTCAAGTGCGGCGGGCCTCTCCTGATTGCGACCGCGGGCCTTGATGGCCAGGAACGTGCACCGCGGTGCGCATCGCCCAGTGACAAGACGGTACTCGTGAGCTTTCCGCTTGTGAATAGGCCGCTCGGCCCATCTTTAGAACCAGGAAACGCAGGCCCCGGCGGCGAAGAAACCGGGCGCGAAACCAACTTCGCGCCTATCATCCGATTTGCCCAGTGATGCACCGATTTCGACCCGGCCAACGCCTGCTGGCGAGGGTGCGGCGCACGTTTTCCGGCGCTAGCTCGCCCCGCCCGCGCGAGCTCGAGGCAATCGAGGCGATCTCGAACGCCCTCGGCCGGGCCGGCGACGCAGAGGAAGTCGCGCGCGTCCTGCTCGACGAGATCGCCGAGCTGCTCGATGTCGAGTTCGCCGGGCTCGCCCTCGTCGACGAAGCCCAGACGGAGGCGCGCGGTCTGCTCGCGCGCCGCTCGGGCGAGGATTTCGACTACTGGCGCGAGCTCCGGTTCGACCTGGCGGCCGAAGCTTCCGGGATCGCGAGCGCGGTCTTCGAGGCTGCGCCGGTGGCCGTCTACGACGTCGCCACCTCGCCCCAGATCAACCAGAGCGTGGCCGAGGCCGTCGGCGCGCGGAGCGCCGCGTTCGTCCCGCTCGTCTCCGGGGAGCGGGTGATCGCGGTACTCGCGATCGCGACGACGGCTGATCGCCGCTCGTTCGGAACCGCGGAGCTCGGCCCGCTGCGCGCGCTCGCCGCCGAGGCGACGCTCGCGCTCGATCGTGCGCGTTCGGCCCGCCGCCTCGAGGACGCGCTGGAGAGAGAGCGGCTCGTGGCGCGGATCGCACGGCGTGTCCGCTCGGAGCTCGACCTCGAAACCGTCCAGCGCGTCGCCGTCGAGGAGACGGGTCGTGCGCTCGGCGTCGATCGCTGCTTCATCCGGCTCGGCGAGCCCGGCGGGCCGATGCCGATCGCCGCCGAGTGGTGGCGCGGCGGCTTCGAGCCGATCGGCGAGGACGCTTCGGGCCTTCCGGTCGCCAACCTTGCCGCGCGCCGTCGGGACACGGTTGCGATCGGGGACGTGGAAGGCGCAACCGAGCTCGCCGACCCGGAGCTCGGCAGCGTCGAGGCGCTGCTTGCGCTCGGAACGCGAGCGGTCGTCGCGACTCCGATCGCCGTCTTCGACCGGATCATCGGCGTGTTCGCACTCCACCGAGCCCGCCCTGGCGACTGGAGCGAGTCCGACGTCGCGCTCGCCGAGGCGGTCGCGCGCGAGCTCGGCCACGCGATCCACACGGCCCGGTTGCTGCAGGAGAACCAGCGCAGGCTCGACCAGCAGGCCGCGCTCCTGAACGCGGCTCAGGTGCTGACGAGCGAGCTCCGGCTCGAGACCGTGCTCCAGCTGCTCGTCGACCAGCTGGCCCAGCTGCTCGTGGCCGACGGAGCCGACTGCTACCTCCTCGACCCGGAGCGTTCCGTGCTGCGCTGCGCGGCGGTGCACGGCCTCGACGAGGGCATCGTCGGCTTCGAGTTCCCGCCCCACCGGGGCCTGGCCGGCAACGCGATCGCCGAAGGGACTCCCGTCACCGGAGCCGACTACCCGTCCCTGCACGAGCCCGTGCCGCACGACGCGTACGAAGGATTTGCGAGCGCCGTCGTTGCGCCGATGACCTGGTCGGGCGAGATCCGGGGAGTTCTCGGCGTCGGCTCGCGCGATCCAGAGCGGACGTTCACGAGCGCGGACGTCGAGCTGCTGACCGGCTTCGCCTCGCTCGCCTCGCTCGCGCTGCGCAATGCGGAGATGTTCGAGGCCCGCGGCCGGCAGGCACGGATCGAGAGTGGCTTCTCGCAGATCGCCTCCGTGCTCGGCGAGTCCGTCTCGCTCGAGGCGACGCTCGACGCCGTCGGCCAGGCCGCCACCGATGTGCTCGGCGGCTCGTTCGCCGCAGTGCTGATGCCCGGGCCGAGAGGGCTAGAGCTCGCCGGCGCGTATCGGCTCCCGCGCCGGCTCGCCTCGGAGCTGCGCATGGGACTGCCCGAGGGCGGCGAGGTGCTGGCCGAGTCGGCCGCGGCCGGGAGGATGCTGGCCGCCTCGCGGCTCGAGGATGACGAGCGCTTCGGTGGCCGCTGGCGCGGCCTGCTCGCCGAGCTCGGCTGCGCTTCGCTCCTGGCGGCACCGCTCGTCGTGGCCCGCGGAGACGGCGGGGGTCTCGTCCTCGTCCTCTTCGAGCAACCCAAGGAGTTCAGCGACGACGATGTCGCTCTCGCCGGCCAGCTTGCGGGCGCGGCGAGAGGCGCGCTCGAGCGGAGCGAGCTGTTCGAGACCGAACGGCGTGCGCGGGCGCTCTCGCAGCAGCTCGCGCGGATCGGCGGCCTGCTCACCGCCGAGCTCGACCCGGCCGCGGTGCTCGACGAGGTCGTCGAGCAGCTCCCCATATTGCTGCAGGCCGACGGAGCTTCGGTGCGCGCGCTCGAAGGCGAGGAGCTCGTCGCTCGTGCCGCGGCCGGCGCGGGCCGGGAGATCGCGCTCGGGACGGTCGTGCCGGCCGGTGCTCGTCCCTCGGCCGACATCGTCCAGACACGTGCCCCGCTCGCGCTCGCCGACGTCACCGGCGACGAGCGGCTCCTCGAGGGCGAGCCGATGCTCGGCGCCGGATATGCGGGGTACCTCGGCGTGCCGCTCCACGGCGCCGACGGCGAGCTCTACGGCGTCCTCGCCGCGTACTCCCTGGCCCCGCGCAGCTGGCGTGAGGAGGAGATCGAGGCGCTGAGCGCGCTCGCTGCGAACGCCTCGACGGCCCTGTCGAACGCCGAGCTCTACCAGCGCGTCCTCGTCGAGCAGGAGCGGAGCGTCGCGATCCTCCGGAACGTCGCCGACGGGATCGTCGCCGTCGACCGCGCGGGCACGGTCGTGCTCTGGAACGAGGCTGCGGAGCGGATCACCGGCGTCCCACCCGACGAGGCCCTCGGCCGGACCGTGGCTCAGGTGCTGCAGCGCGACCTCGGCTCGGAGTCCGCGCAGCAGGGGGAGCGGCGGGTCGCCATCCGCCGCGGGAGCGAGGAGGTGCAGCTCTCGTTGACGGAGGCCGTGATGCGCGACCCGGCCGGCGAGGTGGCGGGCCGCGTCTTCGCGTTTCGCGACATCTCGAACGAGCATCTCGTGGAGCAGATGAAGTCCGACTTCGTCGCGACCGTCTCGCACGAGCTGCGCACTCCGCTGACCTCGATCTACGGGTTCGCCGAGACTTTGCTCCGCCAGGACGTGCTCTTCAGCGAGGACGAGCGGCGAACCTTCCTGATCTACGTGGCGACGGAGGCGGAGCGCCTGACGGCGATCGTCGACCAGCTCCTGGCGGTTGCGCGTCTCGACGCGGGCGATCTCGAAGTGCGCCCGGCGCCCACCGACGTGCGGGCGATCGTCGCCGAGGTGGTGTCGGCCGCCGAGCAGGCCCCGGGTCTCAACGGGCATCGCTTCATGGTCGAGCTACCGCGCCAGCCGGTCGCTGCTCAGGCCGACCCGGAGAAGCTCCGCCAGATCCTCTTCAACCTGGTCGACAACGCGGTGAAGTTCTCGCCCGACGGCGGGACGGTCAGGGTGGGCGCGGCGGTTGCCGACGAGGCGGTCGAGGTGACGGTCGCCGACGAGGGGATCGGCATCCCGCAGTCGGAGCTGCCCCAGATCTTCAAGAAGTTCTACCGAGCCGATTCCGCTATTCGGCGTGGCCAGGTCAGCGGTACTGGGCTCGGGCTCTTCATTGCGCAGGGCCTCGTCGAAGCGATGGACGGCCAGATCAGGGTCGCCTCGTCCGAGGGTGAGGGGTCGACGTTCGTCATCGAGCTGCCGGCGGCCATGGCGCTCGCTGTCGAAGAGCAGGAGGTGGTGCATTGACAAAGGTGCTCGTTGTCGACGACGAGGCTCCGATCCGGCTTCTCTGCCGGGTCAACCTCGAAGCGGAGGGGATGACAGTGGTGGAGGCCGGTGACGGTCCGGAGGGGCTCGAACGCGCCCGGACCGAGAATCCGGACGTCGTCTTGCTCGACGTGATGATCCCCGGCTTCGATGGCTGGCGGGTGGCGGAGGAGCTGCTCGAGGACCCGCGCACGAGCGCGATCCCGATCGTCTTCCTCACGGCTCGGGCCGAGTTGCGCGATCGCGCCCGGGGTCTCGACCTGGGCGGGATCGACTACGTGACGAAGCCGTTCAACCCGGTCGAGCTCGCGCCGATGATCCGAGAGCTACTCGAACGCGTGGCGAGCGGCGAGCGGGAGCAGTTGCGCAAGGCGAAGATCGACGAGTTGCGGGGGATGATCGAGGGGGACGGCTAGATCGGGGCATCAACCATCTAACGCGCCGTCTGCGCGAGCACGATCCCCACGAGAACGATCGCGCCGCCGACGAGTTGCTGAGCGCCGAGGCCCTCGCTCAGCCACGCGTACGCGACGACCGAGGCGAGCACCGGCTCGAGCATCGCAATGATCCCGACACGCGTCGCCGGGAGATGTCGGAGCGCGCCGACGATCAGGAAGAACGACGCGATCGTTCCAAAAGCGATCAGGTAGATCATCAGCGCCCAGACGGGCAGGTGGTAGGCGGCGAGGTTGCCGCCCAGCGAGATCTGCTCGCCGGGCACGTGGAACGGGAAGCTCCACCACGGTTGCACGCACGCCCAGAAGACCGAGGCGAACAAGAACCCGTACGTGAGTAGCGAGACGGGATCGCGGCGCCCGACGGCGTGCTCGGCCAGTAGCAGGTAGACGGCGTAGGCGAGCGCTCCGATCAGTCCGAAGATGACGCCGAGGCCGTCGAGCGAAACGCCGTGGTACAGGTCGACGACGAGCGAAAGGCCGCCGAGCGCGAGCACGAGCGCGACCCAGACCCGGCGGCGGACGTGCTCCTTCGCGAAGAAGCGGGCCCAGAGCGCTACGAGCAGCGGGGCCAGGTACTGGATCAGGAGCGCGACGCCGACGTCGAGCCGGTGAATCGTCAGGAAGTAGAAAAGCTGGACGCAGGCCACTCCGGCCACCCCGAAGACCGCCAGGAAGACGAGCTCGCGCCGACCGACGCGAAACGCCTCGCGTCGCGTGAGCAGGAGGATGGCCGCGAGTCCGAGGAAGGCGCCGAGCGAGCGCGCCTCGGTCAGGCGCAGCGACGAGATCCCCGAGGTGAGGATCACCTTCGCGACCGTCCCGTTGACGGCGAAGAGGACGGCCGCAGTCGCCACCATCGCGTAGCCGACCGCAGGCCGCCTCCCCCGCGCGACGCTCTTCGCCGGGATGAAGGGCGCGTCGACCACGGGCCGGGAACGTACCTACACTGGCCTGGAACGGGACGTAGCTCAGCCTGGTAGAGCGCGCGCTTTGGGAGCGCGAGGCCGGCAGTTCGAGTCTGCCCGTCCCGACTCCGTGATTCGCAATCGCGATCGCGGGTACGGTGCGCCGCGTGCGACGGCTAGGGGCGATCCCGGCCGGCGACGGCCGTGTCGGGTTCTGCGTCTGGGCCCCCAATGCACGCTCTGTCGCCGTCTGCTTACACGGGCGCGAGCATGCGCTCGAGCCTGCCGAGCACGGGCTGTTCGCGGCCGAGCTCACGGCGACGCCGGGCGACGACTATCTCTACGTCCTCGACGGCGGCGAGCCGCTGCCCGACCCCTGCTCGCGGTTCCAGCCGGAGGGGGTGCGCGGCCCCTCGCGCATCGTCGAGACGATCCCGAAGAAGATCGCGCCCGGGCCGAGGCTAGCGACCGAAGACCTGGTCGTCTACGAGCTGCATGTCGGCGCCTTCAGCGAGGAGGGCACTTTCGACGGCGTCGTCCCGCACCTGCGCGAGCTCCGCGAGCTCGGCGTGACGGCGATCGAGGTGATGCCGATCGCCACCTTTCCGGGCAACCGCGGCTGGGGCTACGACGGCGTCTATCTCTACGCGGCGCATCCGGCCTACGGCGGACCGGAGGACTTCGCCCGCCTCGTCGATGCCGCCCACCGGGAGGGGCTCGCGGTGATCCTCGACGTCGTCTACAACCACCTCGGCCCTGGCTCCGACCGGATCGCCGCCTTCGGTCCCTACCTCACGGACCGGCACGAAACGCCGTGGGGTGGCGCGCTCGACTACTCGCAGGGTGGCGTCCGCGAGTGGGCGCTCCAGAACGCCGAGCAGTGGGTCACGGAGTTCCGGGTCGACGGATTGCGCCTCGACGCGGTCTTCATGATCTTCGACGACGGCCCGCAGCACGTGCTCGCCGAGCTCCGCGAGCGCCTCCCGGACACGCTCCTGATCGCCGAGGAGGAGGTCGGGAACCTCCAGCCGCTCGAGGAATGGCGTTTCGACGCGCAGTGGGCCGACGAGTTCCACCACGAGCTGCATGTGCTGCTCACGGGCGAGCGCCACGGCTATTACCAGCACTATGGCTCCGTGCAAGGCCTCGCCGACGAGTACGAGCGCGACCCTCGCCTCGTCTACTGCTCGCAGAACCACGACCAGGTCGGGAACCGCGCTCAGGGCGACCGGCCGCAGCCGGACGAGCTCGCGCTGCGCGCCCACGCGCTGCTCTTCGCGCCGCAGATCCCGCTCCTCTTCATGGGCGAGGAGTACGGCGAGCAGGCGCCCTTCCAGTTCTTCACCGACCACATCGACCCGTTCATCGCCGATGCGACGCGAGCGGGCCGGCGGCGCGAGTTCGCGATCCAGGGCGACGTGCCCGACCCGCAGGCGGAAGCGACCTTCCTGGCCTCGAAGCTGACGCGTCGGCGCGACCCGGAGCTCGAGGGCCTCTACCGCCGCCTGCTGGCGCTGCGTCGCGAGCGCCCGCCAGAGACCGAGGCAGCCATCGAGGGCAGCACGCTTTGCGTCCGTCGCGGCAGCCACGAGCTGATCCTCGACTTCGAGCGACGCAGCGCGGAGCTGCGCTGATGGACGCCTGGCCCGGCGCGCCGTTCCCGCTGGGCGCGGTCTGGGACGGCGAGGGCACGAACTTCTCGATCTTCTCCGAGAACGCCGAGCACGTCGAGCTCTGTCTCTTCGACGAGGACGGCACCGAGCATCGCGTGCACCTCACCGACCGCACCGCGTTCAACTGGCACTGCTACGTGCCGGGCGTGGGGCCCGGCTGGCGCTACGGCTACCGCGTCCACGGCCCGTACGCACCGGAGCACGGCCACCGCTTCAACGCGAGCAAGCTCCTGATCGATCCGTACGCGAAGGCGATCGAAGGCGGCGTCGACTGGCACGCGTCCAACGTCCTGCCGTACGTGCGGACGGGCGCCGAGGACGCCGACCTCCATCCGGACAGCGCCGACGACGCCCGCGCGATGCCCAAGTGCATCGTGATCGACCCGAGCTTCGAGTGGGAGGGCGACACGCAGCTGCGTACGGACTGGCACAGCACCGTCATCTACGAGACGCACGTGAAGGGCTTCACGATGCGCCACCCAGGAGTCCGCGAGGACCTCCGCGGCACCTACGCGGGCCTCGCCTCCGAGCCCGCCATCGAGTATCTGCAGTCGCTCGGAGTGACCGCGGTCGAGCTGCTCCCCGTCCACCACATCGTCGACGAGAGCTTCCTCGTCGACAACGGTTTGACGAACTACTGGGGCTACAGCTCGATCGGCTACCTGGCGCCGCACGCGGGCTATGCGGCCACCGGCCACCGCGGCGAGCAGGTGCGCGAGTTCAAGGGCATGGTCAAGGCTCTCCACAGAGCGGGCATCGAGGTGATCCTCGACGTCGTCTACAACCACACCGCCGAGGGCAACCACCTCGGACCGATACTCGCTTTCAAGGGCGTCGACAACTTCTCGTACTACCGGCTGATGCCCGACGACCCGCGTCACTACATGGACTTCACGGGCACCGGCAACAGCCTCAACCCCGTCCACCCGAGCGTCCTCCGGCTGATCATGGACTCGCTGCGCTACTTCGTCCTCGACTGCCATGTCGACGGGTTCCGCTTCGACCTCGCCTCGGCGCTCGCGCGCGAGTTCTACGACGTCGACCGCCTCTCGGCGTTCTTCGACGTGATCCACCAGGATCCGGTGATCAGCCAGGTGAAGCTGATCGCCGAGCCCTGGGACGTCGGCCCGGGCGGCTACCAGGTCGGCAACTTTCCGGTGCTCTGGACGGAGTGGAACGGCATCTACCGGGACACGATGCGCGACTTCTGGCGCGGTGACGGCGGCGTCGCGGACTTCGCGTCGCGCTTCACCGGCTCCAGCGACCTCTACCAGTCGGACGGCAGGCGGCCTTTCGCCTCGATCAACTTCATCACGGCCCACGACGGCTTCACGCTCACCGACCTCGTCTCCTACAACGAGAAGCACAACGAGGCGAACTTCGAGGAGAACCGGGACGGCGCCGACGACAACCGCAGCTGGAACTGCGGCGTGGAGGGGCCGTCGGACGATCCGGCCGTCAACGAGCTGCGGGAGAAGCAGCAGCGGAACTTCCTCGTCACGCTCTTCCTCTCGCAGGGCGTGCCGATGCTGCTCGGCGGCGACGAGCTCGGCCGGACGCAGCACGGCAACAACAATGCGTGGTGCCAGGACAACGAGCTGAGCTGGTACGACTGGGAGCTCGACGAGAGCCGCGAGCGGCTGCTCGAGTTCACCCGCCGGCTGATCGCCTTCCGCAACGAGCACCCGACCTTCCGCCGCCCCGCGTTCTTCACCGGCAGCGACACCCGCTCGGGGCTCCCCGACATCTGGTGGTTCCGGCCGGACGGCCGCAAGATGGCCCAACGCGACTGGGCCCGGGGCGACGCGCACACGATCGGCGTCTTCCTGAACGGCCGCGAGATCCCCTCGCGCAGCAGGCAAGGCCAGCAGGTCGAGGACGATTCGTTCCTGCTCCTCTTCAACGCGCACCACGAGCCGATCACGTTCAAGCTGCCTGTGCGCCGGTTCGGCGCGCGCTGGGCGTCCGAGCTCGCCACGGGCTACCTCGAGGGCGACCGGTTTGCCGCGCGCGGCGACGTGACGGTCGACTCGCGCTCGCTCGTGATCCTCCGCCGCGCGTAGTGGACTTCCGCTGCACCTACCGGCTCCAGCTCGGACCGCACCTCGACTTCCGCCGGGCCCGCGGAC
This sequence comes from Gaiellales bacterium, assembly GCA_038213135.1. Taxonomy (GTDB): domain Bacteria; phylum Actinomycetota; class Thermoleophilia; order Gaiellales; family Gaiellaceae; genus JBBQTQ01. Next base: position 30,439 of record JBBQTQ010000013.1, on the reverse strand, counting down.
TCGTGCCGTACCTACGCGAGCTCGGCATCTCGCACTTGTACCTCTCGCCTGTGATGCAGGCGCGGTCGGGCTCGACGCACGGCTACGACGTCGTCGATCCCGCGCATGTCTCCGAGGAGCTCGGCGGCGAACGCGAGCTCCGCGAGCTCTGCACCGGCGGCCTGGGGATCGTCCTCGACGTCGTGCCGAACCACATGGCCGCCTCTGAGGAGGAGAACCCCTTCTGGCGCGACCCTCTGTTGCGCGCGAAGTTCTTCGATCTCGACTGGCGGACCGGGGCGAACCGGCGCTTCTTCGACGTCGGCGAGCTCGCAGGTGTCCGGCAGGAGGACGCGGAGGTCTTCGAGGCGCTCCACCGCAAGGTCTTCGGGCTCGTGCGGGAGGGTCTCGTCGACGGGCTCAGGATCGACCACCCGGACGGCCTCGCCAACCCCGCGCGCTACCTTCGCCGGCTCCGCGACGGCGGCGCCGAGCACGTCTGGGTCGAGAAGATCCTCGAGCCCGGCGAGCAGCTGCGCGACTGGCCGGTCGAAGGGACGACGGGCTACGAGTTCCTGAACGACACGACCGCGCTGTTCACGGAGCCGGCGAGCGAGGAGCCTCTCACGCAGCTCTATCGCGAGCTGACGGGCGAGGGGCGTGGCTTCGAAGAGGTCGCAGCCGAGGCGAAGCTCGAGCAGGCGACGACGACTTTCGCGGACGAGGTCGAGTGGCTCGAGGCGAGGCTCGGCGAGGCGGCCGAGGGGCTCGACCTCGCCGCTGCGCTCGCCTCGTTCCACGTCTACCGGACCTACGTCGAGCCCGATTCGGATCTCGTCGACGGGCTCGACCGGCTGGCGGTGCTCGAGGCCCGGCTGCCGTCGCGCCTGGCGGCGATCCTGCTCCTGGAGGAGCGCGGCCACGAGGCCTTCGTTTTCCGCTTCCAGCAGACGACGCCGCCGGTGATGGCGAAGGGCGTCGAGGACACCGCGTTCTACCGCTACAACCGCCTGCTGGCCCTGAACGAGGTCGGCGGCGATCCTGCACGCTGGTCGCTCGCGGTCGACGACTTCCACGCGGCGAACCTCGAGCGCGCGCGCCGCTTTCCCCAGCATCTGCTCGCCTCGCAGACGCACGACACGAAGCGCAGCGGCGATGCGCGCGCGCGGCTCGTCGCCCTGACCTGGCTCCCGGACGAGTGGGCGCGCTTCGTGCGCTCGCTCGAGGTGCCCGTGCTCATCGACGCGAACGACGCGTACCTCGCGCTACAGGCCATGGTCTCCGCCTGGCCGCTGACGCGGGAGCGTCTCGACGGCTATCTGGAGAAGGCGCTCCGCGAGGGCAAGCGTAACTCGAGCTGGCTCGAGCCCGACGAGGCCTACGAGCGGCGCGTGCAGGACTTCGCCTGGTCGGCGCACGAGCGCTGTGAGCCGGTCGTCCGCCGCCTCGCGCCGGTCGGCGAGCAGATCGCGCTCGCGCAGACGCTGCTCAAGCTGACCTGTCCGGGCGTGCCCGACATCTACCAGGGCGACGAGCTCGAGTGCCTCAGCCTGGTCGACCCCGACAACCGCCGGCCGGTCGACTGGCAGGCACGCCGCGCCGCCCTCGCAGACCCGCCGAGGAAGTTGCGCCTGATCCGGGACGTGCTCGCGGCGCGCGTCGAGGGCGACTACGAGCCCGTCGCGGCGGGGTCAGGCACCTGCGCTTTCATCCGCGGCGGACGCCACCTGGTGGCAGTGCCGCTTCGCCCTGGCACGACCTACGAGGTCCCCCCGGGATGGCGCGATGTCGTGGGCGGCTGGCTGTTCGAACGGCGAGACTAGGCATGTGGCGGCTGGAGACCGCGCGCCTCTCACCTCCGTACTGGCGGGCGCGAACCGAGCTCGAGCGACAGCAATCCGCCGCGGAGCAGATCGAGTTCGCCGTCCGCAACAGCCGCGTGCTTGCGCGAGCGTCGATCCGCGCCGTCGAGCTCGACCCGCAGTTGCCCGTCGCGACCGACCTCCTGCGGGCGCTCGGGTCGAGACCGCGGCCGAGCGCGTCCGGCTTGCTGAAGGAGCGGCGGCTAGGCGGGCGCCACCTCCGCAGTGCAGAACGCGCAACGCCGCGCGCCCCTCGGGATCGAGCTCAGGCATTCGGGGCAGTCGCGCGTGATCTGCTCGACCTCGGGCTCGGTCTTCCGCCGCGCCATCAGCCTGTTCAACGGGACGATCACGAAGAAGAAGACGGCCGCTGCGATCGCGAGGAACGCGATCAGCGCGTTGATGAACGCGCCGTAGAGGAAGTGGCTGCCGTTGATCGTGAAGGTCAGGTTCGAGAAGTCGCGCTTGCCGGCGATTGCGGCGATCAGCGGCGTCAGCAGGTCGGCGACGAGCGCAGTGACCAAGGCTCCGAACGCTGCCCCGATCACCACCGCCACGGCCAGATCGACGACGTTCCCGCGCAGGATGAACCCGCGGAACTCCTTCAGCATCGTGCCTCCCTCCGGTTCGCTGGAAATTGACGCGAGAATACTTCGGTGAGGGTCTCTGCGAAGGTCGACTATGCGCTCTGCGCGGTCGCGGAGCTGGCAGCGGCGGGTGCACGCGGAGCACACGGCATCAATCGGACAGGCTTGTTTCAGGCGGGTGGACGGAGGACAGCGAACTGGTCGGTGATCTCGAGCTCCCGCGACCGGAAGCGATAGACGGCGGCCGGCCTGCCGCCGGCACGGCCGGGCGGACGCTGCTCGCCCGTCAGCTCGAGGACGCCGCGTCGCAGGAGGACGCGCTGGAGGTTCGTGGGCGAGACCTCGTGGCCGAGCGCGGCCGAGTAGACGTCGCGGAGCTCGGAGATCGTGAAGGCCGGAGGCGCCAGTGCGAACCCGAGGTTCGTGTAGGAGAGCTTCGCGCGGAGGCGCTCGCGCCCGGCCAGGGTGATCGGCGCGTGGTCGAAGGCGAGTGTCGGGAGTGAGTCCACGGGATGCCACGCGGTGTCCTCGGGGACGGCCGGGTCGACGTCGAGCGGGACGAGGCCAAGGTAGGCGGTCGCGAGCTGCCATTCGCTCGGGTGGCGGCCGGGCTCGCTGCGGGTCTCGAGCTGCTCGAGGTGCGCGAGCTCGCGGACGTCGACCTTCACGGCCAGGTGCCGGCGGATCGAGTCCTCCAGCGTCTCGGCCTCGGCGAGATACCCACCCGGTAGCGACCAGGCGCCGGCGAAGGGGTCCTTTGCGCGCTGCCAGAGCAGGACTCGGAGGTCGCCGGTGCGCACCTGGAAGACCGTGGCGAGCGTCACATGGCGCGGGGCAGACGTTTTCGCCTCGTGAGCAGAAACCCTGGTAGACTGTCGCCCAGGTTTTAGACTCACAGGCGAAAACTACCAGATGAGAGTCGATTCAACCGATCTGATCGTCGTCGGCGGCGGTATCGCCGGCATGTACGGCGCCCTCTGCGCGGCGACGGAGGCGGATGTCGTGCTCCTCACCAAGGGCCCGCTCCTCACCTCGGCGAGCTATCTCGCGCAGGGCGGCGTCGCAGCGGCGATCGGGCCGGACGACTCGCCCGAGCTGCACCGCGAGGACACGCTGCGCGCCGGGCGGGGACTCTGCCGTCTCGGTGCGGTCGAGGCCCTGACGCGCGAGGCGCCGGCACGTGTCGCCGACCTAGTGGATCTCGGCGTGCCGTTCGAGGAAGACCTCGGACTCGAGGGCGGACACTCACGGCGGCGCGTCGTGCACGCGGGCGGGGCGGCGACGGGCGCTGTGATCGCCCGGGTGCTCGCGGAGCGCGTGCTGGCGCATCCACGGATCCGGGTGTGCGAAGGGGAGCGCGTTCTGGCGCTGAGCGGGACGGGCGTGCTGACCGAAGGCTCCCTGATCTCGGCGCCGGCGACCCTCGTTGCCACCGGCGGCTACGCCGCGCTCTGGTCGCGCACGACGAACCCGGCCGGCTCGGTCGGCGACGGGATCGCGCTCGCGTACCGCGCAGGCGCCGCGATCGCCGACCTCGAGTTCGTGCAGTTCCATCCGACGGTTGTCGCGGGCAACGGGCTGCTGCTCTCGGAGGCGCTGCGGGGTGAGGGCGCGACGCTGCTCGACGACGAGGGCGAGCGCTTCACCGACGAGCTCGCCCCGCGTGACGTCGTCGCACGCGCCATCGACAGCCGGGGCACCGCGCTGCTCGACCTGCGTCGCATCGACCGGGGCCGGTTCCCGACGCTGATGGTCGCGCTCGAGGAGCACGGCTTCGATCCGGCGCTCGAGCCGATTCCGGTTGCGCCGGCTGCGCACTACACGATGGGCGGGATCGTCACCGACCTCGACGGGCGCACGACGGTGCCGCGCTTGTACGCGGCGGGCGAGTGCGCCTGCACGGGCGTCCACGGCGCGAACCGCCTAGCCTCCAACTCGCTCCTCGAGTGCCTTGTCTTCGGCCGCCGCGCGGCTCTGGCCGCGCTCGCCGATCCTGGCCCGACGGGCCACGACCGGGGACAGTCACCGGTCATGGCCCCTCCGGACACGCTGTCGGAGGAGCTGCGCGAAGAGATGTGGCGCGACGCCGGGCTGATTCGGGACGCCGAGGGGCTCGAGCGGCTGCGGCGGACGCCGCACCTGCTCGCCCGCCTGATCGCCGAGTCTGCGCTCGCGCGGGAGGAGAGCCGCGGCGGCCACTTCCGCTCCGACTTCCCCGTCGAGGATCCGAACCTTGCCGCGCACACTGTCCTCCAGCCGGGCCGGGAGCCGGTCTTCGAGACATGGCTGTGACCGGGATCGACGTCCGCGCCTGGCTCGCCGAGGACGTCGGCGACGGCGACCTGACGAGCCTTTCCGTTATCGACGAGGGCGCGACCTGCCAGGCGCGGCTGCTGATCAAGGAGCCGGGCGTCGTCTGTGGGCTCGACGCGGCCGCAGCCGTTTTCGAGGAGCTCGGCGCTCGTCTCGAGCCGCGAGCAACCGACGGCGACCTCGTGACACCCGGCCCGGTGGCGAACGTCGAGGGGCCCGCCCGCGCCGTGCTGACCGGCGAGCGTCTCGCGCTGAACCTGCTCGGCCGGCTCTCCGGAGTCGCCACCATCACACGCCGCTACGTCGACGCGGTCGCCGGCACCGGCGCGACGATCCTCGACACCCGCAAGACGACTCCCGGCCTGCGCGCGCTCGAGAAGCACGCCGTCCGCTGCGGCGGCGGGCGCAACCATCGCTTCGGCCTCTACGACGGGATCCTGATCAAGGACAACCACCTGCGTGTCGCCGGCTCTCTTCGAGGCGCAGTGGAGGCCGCGCAGGGCCAGGGCGTCCCGGTCGAGGTCGAGTGCGACACGCTCGCCCAGGTGCGCGAGGCGCTCGACGCGGGCGCCGACCGGATCCTGCTCGACAACATGGCTCCTCACAAGCTGCGCGAGGCGGTTGCCCTCGCCGCCGGCCGCGCAAGCCTCGAGGCCTCGGGCGGGATCACGCTCGAGACGATCCGCGCGGTTGCCGAGACCGGCGTCGACTTCATCTCGATCGGCGCGCTGACGCATTCCGCGCGCTCGCTCGACGTCTCCCTGGAGGTCCTGTGATCACCACGGCGACGCTGCACGACGAGGTGCGGGCGCTCGCGGCCCAGCGCGACGCCGTCATCCTCGCCCACAACTACCAGGTGCCCGAGGTGCAGGACGTGGCGGACTACGTCGGCGACTCGCTCGGTCTCTCGCGCGAGGCCGCCACGACCGACGCCTCGGCGATCGTCTTCTGCGGCGTCCACTTCATGGCGGAGACGGCCGCGATCCTCTCGCCGGACAAGACCGTCCTGATCCCGGATCTCGACGCCGGCTGTTCGCTGGCCGCGTCGATCGACGCAGACCAGCTGCGCCGCTGGAAGGCCGAGAACCCGGGCGCGGTCGTCGTCTCCTACGTGAACACGACCGCCGAGGTGAAGGCCGAGTCGGACTACTGCTGCACGTCCGGGAACGCCAAGGCGGTGATCGACGCGATCCCGGCCGACCGCGAGATCCTCTTCCTGCCGGACATGTTCCTCGGGATGTGGCTCGAGCGCGTGACCGGTCGCAAGCTCCGGATCTGGGCCGGCGAGTGCCACGTGCACGCGGGCATCCGCCCCGCGGACATCGATCGCTGGCAGGCCGAGGCGCCCGACGCCGAGCTGCTCGTCCACCCGGAGTGCGGCTGCGCCAGCCAGTGCATGGCCTTCGCGAACGGGCGCACGCACATCCTCTCGACCGAGAAGATGGTCGCGTTCGCCAAGGCCTCGCCGAAGAAGCGCTTCCTGGTCGCGACGGAAACGGGGATCATCCACCGGCTCCAGAAGGAGGCCCCGGGCAAGCGCTTCGAGGCCGTCTCCGAGAAGGCGATCTGCAAGTACATGAAGATGATCACGCTCGAGAAGCTGCGCGACTCGCTGCGCGACTGGAAGTACGAGGTGACCGTCGCGCCGGAGGTTGCCGCCCGGGCCCGCGGCGCCATCGATCGTATGATCGCGCTGGGATGAAGGTCGTCCACCTCGACCAGGTCGAGTCGTTCTTCATGGACGGCGCGGGCGTCAACTGGAAGCCGCTACGGGCCGAGTTGGACGTCCGCGCGTTCGGCACGAACGCCTACGCGGCCGAGCCCGGCGAGCTGGTCGTCGAGCAGCACACCGAGGGCAGCACCGGCCACGAGGAGATGTACGTCGTGATCCGCGGCCGCGCGCGCTTCACGGTCGGCGGCGAGGGGTTCGACGCGCCGGCCGGCACCGTCGTCTTCCTCGACGATCCGACCGTTCAGCGAGAGGCGAGGGCCGAGGAGCCGCAGACGCTCGTGCTCGCCGTCGGGGCCAAGGTCGGCGAGGCGTACCGGGTCACGATGTGGGAGTACGGCTGGCGCGCGCACCGCGCCCGCACCGAGGGCCGCTGGGACGACGCTCGCGCGATCACCGAGGAGGGACTCCGCGAGTACCCGGAAGCGGCGCCGCTGCTGTTCGCCCTCGCCTGTGTGGAGGCGCACGAGGGACTGCAGCACGAGGCGCGTGAGCACCTGCGCGCCGCAGTCGCGGGCGGCGAGTACGTCCGCAAATGGGCAGAGGAAGAGCCGCTGGTCGCGGGGCTGCTCTAGCCGCCGGCCACCGACTGCACGAGCCTGACCTCGCGCGCGTCTGCGAGCGGCGCGTCGAGTCCGCCGCTCTCGCGCGCGTCGATCCCGTCCACGTAGACGTTCACGAGCGGGCGCAGCTCGCCGTGCTCGTCGAAGAGCAGCACCGCGACCGGCAGCGTCCGGAGTGCCTCCCCCAGCGTCGCCGCCTCCGTCTCGAACCGCTTCTGCCCGCCTGACTCTGCCGCGAGCAGCGACGGCAGGATTACGACGGCCACTCGGCGACTTCGACCGAGAAAACGGGTGGCAGCTCGCTCGCGGCCTCGACCCACGTGTCGCCCGCGTCCGGCGACGCGTAGACGACCCCCTGGTGCGTGCCGAAGTAGAGCCCGGCCGGGCTCCCCGAGTCGAACGCGGAAGCCTCTCGGTAGAGCGAGACGTACGCCTGCTCGGGTAGCCCGTTCGACGCGAGCTCCCACGACGCTCCCGCATCGCGCGTCCGGTAGACACCGAGCCGCCCGTCACAGGTGACACGGTTCTCGGCGCCGATCTGCGGGATCACGTAGGCAGCGTCCGGGTCGTGTGGGTCGAGCATGAGCGGGAAGCCGAAGTCGCTCGGCAGCCCGTTCTCGTCGAGCCGCTCCCAGGTTTCCATTCCGTCGTCGGTGCGGTAGACGCCGCAGTGGTTCTGCTGCCACAACCGCCCCTCCTTGCCGCGGTGCAGGAGCAGCTTGTGGACGCACTGGCCCCACTCCGGATACTCGTTCTCCGGGTTGAAGCCGGCCCAGACGTTCTTGTTCTTCGGCTGCCAGCTCTTGCCCCCGTCGTCCGAGCGCCAGGTACCGACAGCCGAGATGCCGATGTAGATCCGGTCGCGATCGGTGGGGTCGAGCTGGATCGAGTGGCACGTGAGACCACCGGCGCCCGGCTGCCACTTCCCGCGGGTCGGATGCTCCAGCAGCCCCTGGTTCGCCTCCCAGGTGACGCCGCCGTCCGTCGACTTGAAGAGCACCGCGGGCGCGCCGCCGAGCCAGAGCTCGCCCTCGTGGCCGGGCTCGATGTGCCAAAGCTTCTGCACCTTCTCGCCGGTCTCCTCGGGCAGGCCGATCGTTTCGGCGAGCTCCCAGCTCTTGCCGAAGTCCTGCGAGCGCTGCACGGTCGGGCTGTAGACCATCCCGCCCGTGGCGGCGTAGAGAACGCCGTCGTGGAGGATCGCGTGCATGACCTCCCAGCCCTCGAGGAGCGGCTCGGCGGCCTCCCATTTCGTTCGCGACTCGTCTCCGTGGACGAGGAAGAGGCCCTTCTTGGTTCCGACCAGGATCGTATTTGGCATGCCGCCGAGCCTAACCGAGCCGAACGACTCCCTGCTCCGCGAGCGAGTCGACCTTGGCCTGGGAGTAGCCGGCCTCGGCGAGGATCGCCGCGGAGTGTGCTCCGAGCGCCGGCGGTGGCGTTCGATGGGGGAGCCGCTCGCCGTCGAACGCCAGCGGCGGCATCAGGGTGGTGATCCCGCCGAGCTCCTGCAAGAGCCCGAGCGCCTGCGTCTGCGGGTGCGTGGCGACCTCGGCCATGTCCTGCACCGGCGCCGCGGGGACGGACGCTCCCTCGAGCCGCTCGAGCCAGGTCGCGCGGTCGGCAGTCACGAAGCGCTCGGAGAGAAGGTCGCGGAGCTCCCCGCGGTTCGTGACGCGCTCCGGGTTGGTCGCGAAGCGGGGATCGTCCGGCAGCCCGGGCAGCTCGAGCGCGTCGCAGAGCGACGCGAAAAGCCGGTCGTTCCCGGCCGCGACCATCAGCTCGCCGTCGGCGGCGGTGAACGTCTCGTACGGCGCGATCGACGGGAATGCCGTGCCGTGGGCCCGCGCGATCGAGCCGGCGCCGAGGTAGGCGGTCAGGTGGTAGCCGGAGTAGGCGAGCGCCGTCTCGTAGAGCGTCGAGTCGACGACGCAGCCCTCACCGCTCCGTTCGCGCTCCCACAGGGCGGCGAGGATTCCGAGCGCGGCCCACGTGGCGGTGCCCTGGTCGACGAGGGAGACGCCGACCCGGACGCCAGGACGGCCGGGCTCGCCGGTGACGGAGATGATCCCGCCTGCCGCCTGCATCAGCGGGTCGTAGCCGGGCCGGCGCGACCACGGCCCGGTGGGGCCGAACGCGTTGATCGAGCAGTAGACGAGGCGCGGATTCCGCGCGCGAAGGGTCTTGGCGTCGAGTCCGCGCTCCTCGGCCAGGCCCGGCCGCAGGCTCTGCACGATCACGTCCGAGCGGTCGGCGAGTCGCAGCAGCACCTCGTGGCCGCGACGCAGGTCGAGTGCCAGCGAGCGCTTGCCCGCGTTCGCGGCGAGGAAGAGGACGCCTTCGCCCTCGACGAACGGCGGGCCCCAGGTGCGCGCCTCGTCGCCGGCGCCGGGCGGCTCGACCTTGATCACGTCCGCGCCGAAGGCGGCGAGCAACTGGGTGCAGTACGGCCCGGCGAGCGACGTCGTCACGTCGAGCACGCGAACCCCGTCGAGCACCGAGAACGCCATCGGCCGCATCTTTGCCGCTGCGAGACTGTCCAGGTGAACCGACTCGCGGCCGAGACGAGCCCGTACCTCCTCCAGCACGCCGGGAACCCGGTCGACTGGTACCCGTGGGGCGAGGAGGCTCTCTCGCGCGCCCGTGGCGAGAACAGGCCGATCCTGCTCTCGATCGGCTACGCCGCCTGCCACTGGTGCCACGTCATGGAGCACGAGTCCTTCGAGGATCCGGAGACCGCCGCGGAGATGAACGAGCTGTTCGTGAACGTGAAGGTCGACCGCGAGGAGCGTCCCGACCTCGACTCCGTCTACATGGACGCCGTCGTTGCGCTGACCGGGCAGGGCGGCTGGCCGATGACGGTCTTCCTCACCCCCGAGGGTGAGCCGTTCTTCGGCGGCACCTACTTCCCGCCGCAACCGCGCCACGGTCTGCCGAGCTTCCGGCAGGTGCTCGCTGCGGTCGCGGCCGCCTACCGCGAGCGGCCCGCCGACGTCGCCCGGACGGCGCGAGAGCTCGTCGACGCGGTTCGCCGCTCGTCGGAGGCGCAACCTTCACGCGAGCCGCTGACCGACGCGATCCTCTCGCAGGCCGTTCGTGGGTTACGCGGCGCGTTCGACGCGGAGTGGGGAGGCTTCGGCCGGGCGCCGAAGTTCCCGCCCGCCTCCGCGCTCGAGTTCCTGCTCCGGCGCGGCGAGCTCGATTTCGTCCGCAAGACGCTCGACGGCATGGCCGCCGGCGGCATGTACGACCTCGTCGGCGGCGGCTTCCACCGCTACTCGGTGGACGAGCGCTGGCTCGTGCCGCACTTCGAGAAGATGCTCTACGACAACGCGCTCCTCTCGCAGACCTACCTCCACGCGTGGGTCGTCACCGGCGAGCCGCGCTACCGGCAGGTGGTCGAGGCGACGCTTGACTACATGCTCCGCGAGCTGCTTTTGCCCGAGGGCGCGTTCGCCTCCTCGCAGGACGCCGACACGGACGGTGTCGAGGGACTGACGTTCACGTGGACGGCTGACGAGGGCGTCCCGGCCGAGCTGCTGCAGCCCTTCGAGCACGGCCGTTCGATCGTCCGGGGCGAGCTTACGCCCGAGCTCCGGCGACGCCTCTTCGAGCTGCGCGAGCAGCGTCCGAAGCCGGCCCGCGACGACAAGGCGATCGCCGGCTGGAACGGGCTGGCCCTGGCAGCGCTCGCCGAGGCCGGGCGCCGCTTCGAGCGCCGGGACCTGCTCGACGCCGCGCGCGGTCTCGCCGAGTTCCTCCTCGGGCCGCTCTCCGAGCAAGGCCGCTTGCTGCGCAGCTACCGCGCTGGCCAGGCGAAGGGCACCGGCTTCCTGGAGGACTACGCGAACGTCGCCGACGGGCTCTACGAGCTGCACGTCGCCACCGGCGAGCTGCGCTGGCTCGAGGAGTCGAACCGCCTCGCCCGGCTCGCGGTCGAGCTCTTCGCGGACGAGGAGCGTGGCGGCTTCTACCTCTCGCCCGTCGACGGGGAGCAGCTCGTCGCCCGGAAGAAGGACTTCGACGACCATCCGACGCCCTCCGGCAACTCGATGCTCGCGCTCGTCTTGCTCCGACTGGCGCGGATCTACGGCGACGACGAGCTCGAGCGGCGGGCAGTCGGCGTCTTCCGCTTGCTGCACCCGGCGCTCGCCCGCGCGCCGTCCGCCTTCGGCCACGCGCTCTGCGCGCTCGACCTCCACTTCTCTGCGCCGCGCGAACTGGCGATCATCGGCCCCGCCGACTCAGCCCTCGCCCGAGCGGCCCTGACGCCGTTCCAGCCGAACACCGTCGTCGCCTTCGGTCCCGCCGATGGAATCCCGTTGCTCCAGGGAAAAGAGCGCGTTGACGGCCGGCCCGCGGTTTACGCGTGCGAGCGCTTCGCCTGTCGCGCACCAGTGACCGACCCGGCCGGGCTTGCTGCCTAGCGCAGCCGCCGCGCTCGAACGAGCGCGGGAGGCAACGCCAGCTTCAGCAGGAAGCCACCGGCGATCGCGGCGATCCCGAGCAGGATCCCGTCGAGCGCCTTGCCTCCCGTGAACGGCAGCGTCGTCACCCTCGTTGTCGGCGGGGTGAAGACCTGCCGCGTCGGAGTCCGGCCGATGACGACGGTTCGCGTGATCGGCTGGACGACCACCGTGGGCGGGGTGAAGGTCTGCACGGTCGCCGCAGGCGTCACGACGGCGGCCGGCGCCGGTGTCTGGCTCTGGTTCTGTGACTGGGTCTGTTGGACGACGAGGTTCTGGCCCTGAGTTGCCGGCGCCGGCACGAAGACGACCCCGCCGCCGCAGCTCGAGCAGGTTCCACCGCAGTTCGAGCATGGGGGGGGCGGCGCACCGCAGGTGGAGCAGGAGCCGCCGCCGGAGCTGGAACTCGACGACGAGCTCGACGAGGAGCTTGCGCCGCCAGCCGCCGCGGCTGCGCCTGCGCTGGCCGAGGCAGAACCGGAGCTCGAGCTACTCGAGGACGAGCTGTCGCCGAGCACCACGCTCGGGACAGCGCCAGCTCCGACCAGCATGACCAAAAGAACCCCGACGAGCAGGGCTTTCCTCTCCACAACCGCATTAGATCGCGCCGACGCTCCCGCGTCAAGTACGAATTCTAAGCGACCTCGACCTCGACCGCCCGCAGCGCCGTTCCGAAGATCTGCGGCTGCTCGCGGTGAACCTGCTCCAGAGCGTCCACGACTCGGGCGCAGAACTGCTGCCCCGCTCCCTCGCGGAGCTCGGCCAGCGCGGCGGCCAGCGGCCGGGCCCGGCGATAGGGCCGGTCGCTCGTGATCGAGTCGATCGTGTCCGCGACGAGCACGATCCGGGCGGGCAGCGGGATCTCCTCGCCTTCGAGCTTGTCCGGGTAGCCCATCCCGTCGACGCGCTCGTGGCTGGAGCGCGCGATCTGGCGCACGAACGGGTGCAAGTCGACGCCCGAGAGGATGTAGTCGGAGATCACCGGGTGCTTGCGCATGACCTCCCACTCGGCCAGGTCGAGCTCCTCCGGCTTGTGGAGGATCTGCTCCGAGATCCCGATCTTGCCGATGTCGTGCAAGATCGCTCCGACCTCGATCGCGTCCAGCTCCTCGCCTTCGAAGCCAAGCCGCTTGGCGAGCGCCACGGAGATGTCGGCGACGCGCCCGGTGTGACCGCCGGTGTAGTGGTCCTTCGCCTCCATGCTGCGCGCGAGCGCCGCGATCGTCTCGACGTGCCGCTTTTGGATCAGCTCCGCACGCTCCTCGAGCTCGGTGTTCGCATCCCGCAACTCCTCGACGGCCGCCTCTGTGCGGTTCAGGTACTGCCGGATGGAGACCATCATGAACACGGGGGGTAGCGCGAAGGCGATCAGGCCGTTGACGCCGAGGCGGTGGTGCGCCGTGGCGAGCACGAGCCCGAGCGCGCCGGAGGCCAGGAAGTACGGGGTCATCCAGCGGAAGCGCTCCCGCCAGATCGCTGTCGGCGCCCTTCCCTCGGATAGCCCCATTGCCGCGCTCAGGAGTCCGAGATTCACGGACATGTAGACCAGACCTGCTCCGATCGCCGGGCCGAACCGCGCCGCCGTGGGTAGCCCGGAAGGATCGAGCGCATGGTAGAACACGGCGCCTGCGGCCGATGCGAGCGCGAGCTGCCCCGCGTCGAAGACGCCCCGGTGCAGCTTTGCGCGGCGGCGGCCGATGTGGACAGCCACCGCTGCGACAGTGGCCAGCACTCCCGCACCGACACCGAAGGTGAAGCCAATCGCCAGGTAGCCTGCGCCGGAGAAGCTCACGGAACCGCGGCCGTAGACGGGGACGTCCACCAGCTGAAGGACGAGCGCTAGTCCGAAGAAGGCGGCGAAGGCTCCGGGCCGATGCTGGATCGCCGACAAGCCCGAGGTGACCGTGGAAGCGAGCGTTACGCTCGCGCCAGAGGCGACGGCGGCGATCAGGACGCCGACTGCGTTCTGGTCCTTCGGAGGGACGGCGGGGTTGCTCATCTCAGCCCCAGGTCGTGGCCGACGTCCACGTGGCGGACATCGTCCAGGTTGCGGACATCGTCCAGGTCGCGGACATGTTCCACGTGGCCGATGCGTTCCAGGTCGCGGAGGCGGTGAATGCAGCGTCGTTTGCCACGGCGGCCCGCTCCCAGTCGAAGAACTTCAGGTAGGCCACGCCACGGGAGTCGCACGCGCGACCCTTGTTGGCGCAGTTGCCGATTTCGATGCCCTGATTCGCGGAGTCCGGCGAGTCGGCGAGGCGGAGCGAGCCCGCGATGTTGAGAGCCAGTCCCCCGGCGATCGGTCGCGCGCCCTGCAGCAGGACCCACTTAACCTGGTCGGGCGTCAGGTCGGGGTTGCGCTGGAGGAGGATCGCCGCCGCGGCTGCTACTTGCGGCGCCGCGAAGGAGCTGCCATTTGCCATGGCGTAGCCGGGCGCGATCTGGTTCGCATCCGGCGCCTGCGCTGCAAGATCGGAGCCGACCGGCAGGTTGGAGACGATGTGGCGTCCGGGCGCGAGCAGGTCGGGTCGCGCGAAGCCGTCGACCGTGGTGCCGCTCGAGGACCAGCTCGCACCTTGGGTGGGCGGGTCGTCGAGCGCGCCGACGACGATGGCAAAGGGGTCGTTCGCGGGGGCGAAGTATTCGGAGCCGGGCCCGAGGTTCCCGGACGAGACGACGACGACGATGCCGTTCCGCCACGCGTGCTCGATCGCCGCATCGAGCAGGCTGCCGTGGTAGGAGCTCGGCAGGTTCTCGCTCAGCGCGAGCACGACAACGCGGATTCGATTCTTCCCGTAGGTGGTCACCCAGTGCAGCGCCGAGATCACGGCTGCCGTGCGCGGCGAGTTGTCGCCCGCGGCGATGTCGAACGAGTAGATCTGCGCGCCGGGTGCAACACCTTGGTAGTAGCCAGCGAGGTTTTGCCCGGCTGCTACGCCCGCGATGAACGTCCCGTGGCCGAGCGTGTCGCCGTCGGCGCGCCCGACCTGCGTCACGCGCGAGCCGAGCTCCGCCGTAGGGTTGACGCCGCTGTCGATCACGGCGATGCCGACGCCACTGCCGTCGTAGCCCTTTCCCCAGGCCCAGGGGGCGCGGTCGGCGCTTGCGTACGGGACGGCGAGCGTCGGATCCCAAGCCTGCATCTGCTCGCCTGTCGGGACGAGTCCCGGGTTCGGCGCGATCGCGGCCACGCGTGGGTCGGCTGCCAGCGCGACGATCGAGCCGGCGGGCACCATCGCTGCGGTCGCTCCCGCGGCGTCGGCGTCGGCCGTGATCGTCCCACCGACGAGTGCGACCGCGTCGCCGACTGCTACTGCCGAGCCGGCGATCACGACCGGGACCTGACGTGTGGCGTCGCCCTGGGCGGCTGCCACCACCTGTGGATCGAGCTTCCGCCACGGCGTTGCCTGGGCGATCGACGCACTCATCAGAGCCGACGCCACCAGCGCCAATGTCAGATACCGAATCGCCTTGCCGTCCAACGCCGCTCCCTGGGCCGTTGCCTTTGAGAGCCGAAGGTTACGGAAAGCGACCCTTTTTGCTCATCACCCGTTTGGGGTACCTCGAACGAATCACTCGAACGGGGTATGCGACGGCTTTAAGGTAGGCACCCGTGCCGCTGCTCGAGGTGAACGACGTCACGCGCCGTTTCGGCGGCATTGTCGCCGTCGACGGCGTCTCGCTCGACGTCGAGGCGGGCGAGATCGTGGGGCTGATCGGGCCGAACGGGGCGGGGAAGACGACGCTCTTCAACCTCGTCACCCGCCTCTACAGACCCGACGAGGGCGACCTGATCTTCGAAGGCGAGAGCCTGCTCGCGACCCAGCCGCATCGGGTCGTCCGCCGCGGGATCGCGCGCACGTTCCAGAACCTCGAGCTTTTCCGCTCGATGACGGTGCTGGACAACGTGCTCGTGGGAGCGCACGCGCGCTCGGGCGAGCGCAGCGCCGCCGAGGTGCTCGACTACCTCGAGCTGACGCCGTTCGCGCGGCGGGTCGCCGGCGAGCTGCCTTACGCCACACTGAAGCGGGTCGAGACCGCGCGGGCGTTGATCTCTGCGCCGAAGCTCCTGTTGCTCGACGAGCCCGCGGGCGGGCTGAGCCACGAGGAGGTCGGCGAGCTCGCCGACCTGATCCGCCGCATGCGCCAGGACTTCTCGCTGACGATCCTGCTCGTGGAGCACCACATGAACCTCGTGATGCGCATCTCCGACCGCGTCCACGTTCTCGACTTCGGCCGCCGCATCGCGAGCGGGCCGCCGTCGCAAGTGCAGGCCGACCCGGCCGTGATCGAGGCCTACCTCGGGGTGCAGACGTGAGACACCCTCTGCTCGCGCTCCAGGATGTCGAGGCGCGCTACGGCCAGGTGCTCGCGCTCCACGGCATCTCGCTCGAGGTTGCCGAGGGAACGATCGTCGCGCTGCTCGGTGCGAACGGCGCCGGCAAGACGACGACGCTGCGCGCGATCTCCAACACCGTCCGCAGCACCGGCGAGGTGCTCTTCGAGGGGAAGCGGATCGGCCGCCGCTCCCCGGAGGCGATCGCCGCCCTCGGGGTAGCACACGTGCCCGAGGGCCGAGGCATCTTCCCCGACCTGACCGTGCGCGAGAACCTCCGGCTCGGTGCCTACACGCGGCGCGACCGGCGCGTGAAGGAAGACCTCGAGCGGGTGTTCGGCTACTTCCCCCGGCTGCGCGAGCGCGAGGCGCAGGCCGCGGGCACGCTCAGCGGCGGGGAGCAGCAGATGCTCGCGCTCGGCCGCGCGCTGATGGCCAGGCCGCGCCTGCTGATGCTCGACGAGCCCTCGCTCGGCCTGGCACCGCTCGTCGTCCGCGAGATCTTCGAGATCATCGGCCGTCTGAACTCCGAGGAGGGCCTGACCGTGCTCGTCGTCGAGCAGAACGCGAAGCTCGCGCTCGCGGCCTGCAACCAGGCCTTAGTGCTCGAGGTCGGCCGCATCGTCCTGCGCGGCGACGGCACCGAGTTGCAGGCGAACGAATCCGTCCGCAAGTCCTACCTGGGGTATTGATGGTCGCGTTCACCTGGAGCGAGCTCTTCCAGCAGATCGTGAGCGGGCTCTCGACCGGCGGCATCTACGCGAGCCTCGCGCTTGCGATCGTGATCATCTACCGCTCGACCCGGGTGATCAATTTCGCGCAGGGCGAGATGGCGACGTTCTCGACGTACATCGCCTTCTGGCTGATTCACGACCACGGCTGGCCGTACTGGGGCGCGTTCTTCGCCACGCTTGCGATGTCGTTCGTCGGTGGGGTTCTGCTCGAGCGGACGGTTCTGCGGCCCGTGGAGGGCGCGCCCGTGCTGACGATCGCGATCGTCACGCTCGGCCTGCTCGTCGCGCTGAACGGGCTCACTCGCTGGCTCTTCGGCGGAGAGACACAAGTGTTCCCGAGCGCTTTCTCGACGCGCGCGATCCATGTCGGCGGCGTCTCGTTCTCGCTCCAGGACGCGGGCTTCATCGGGCTCGCGATCGTTGCGGTCGCGCTCCTCTGGGTCTTCTTCCAGTTCACGAAGGTGGGCCTCGCGATGCGCGGCACGGCGATCAACCGTGACGCGGCCCGGCTGCTGGGGGTCCCGGTCGGGCGGATGCTGGCGCTCGGGTGGGGCCTGGCCGCCGCGCTCGGCGCGCTCTCGGGGATGCTGACCGCGGGCAGCGTCGCCACGTTCGACCCGAACCTGATGCTCGGCGTACTGCTCTACGCGCTCGCCGCGGCCGTGCTCGGCGGGCTCGAGAGCCCGATCGGAGCGGTCGTCGGCGGCCTGCTCCTCGGCGTCGTCCTCAACCTGCTCGGCACCTACACGAGCTTCTTCTCGGGCGACATGCGTCTCGTCGGGGGGCTCGCGATCATCCTGGTGGTGCTACTCGTTCGCCCGGCGGGGATCTTCGGGCGTGTGACCGCGAGGAAGGTATGAGCCGGAGCGACCTCATGCGTGGCGGGCTCATCGCGGCTCTCGTCGCGCTCGTCGGGCTGCTGCCGCTCGCGATCAACGACTTCCAGAAGACGCAGTTCGCGTTCGTGGCCGTCTACGTGATCGCGATCGCGGGCCTGAACATCGTCACCGGCTATGCGGGCCAGGTCTCGCTCGGCCACGGGGCTGCGGTCTCGATCGGCGCGTACACGACCGCGATCCTGGCCGGCCAGCACGGGGTGCCCTACTACGCGACGATCCCGGTCGCCGCGGCCGTCGCGGGGCTCGGCGGCCTCGCGCTCGGCCTGCCGGCGCTGCGGCTCTCGGGCCTCTATCTCGCGCTCGTCACGTTCGGTGTCGCTGTCTCGACACCGGCGATCGCCAAGCACTTCACCAAGTTCACGGGTGGCAGCACCGGCCAGGGCTTCACGATCGTCAAGCCGCCCGGGAACCTCGTCACCGAGAACGAGTGGCTCTACTACTTCTCGTGGGCGTTCGCGCTCGCCGCGCTCGCGGTCGCCTGGCTGCTCGTCCGCGGCCGGCTCGGGCGGGCATTTCGTGCCGTCCGGGACAGCGAGGTCGCGGCGACCTCGTCGGGGATCGACCTCTCCGTGTACAAGCTCGTGGCCTTCGCGATCTCGGCGGCGTTCGCAGGCGTGGCCGGCTCGCTGTTCGCGATCGACAACCTGAGCTACGTCAGCCCCGACGCGCCCGACCCGATCAAGCTCTCGATCTATCTGCTCGTGGGCGCAGTCGTTGCGGGGCTCGGCTCCCTGCGTGGGATCGTGATCGGAGCGCTGCTGATCGAGTTCCTCTACACCGGCGATCTCGAGAAGTGGCTGCACCTGCCGAAGTCGGTGCCGGCCGACTTCTTCTTCGGCGCGGTGCTCGTCGTTGTGATCGTGCTCGTGCCGCGGGGTGCCGCCGGTCTGTTGAGCCGCCTCGCCGGGCTCGGACGGCTGTACCCTTATCACTCGAAAGCAGGAACGCCCCCCGAGCGAGGAGTGTCGACCGAATGACGCGCAAGCTGATCCTGATTGGTGTCCTCGCGGCCGCTGCGGTCGCCGCGACCGGAGCGCTGGCCCGTTCGTCCGCCACGCCGGGCGTCACGAGCGACACGATCCTGCTCGGCGGCACGGCGCCGCTCACGGGCGAGGCCTCCTCCGCTGCCGGGGTCGCCAAGGGGGCGGACGCCTACTTCAAGTGGATCAACTCCCACGGCAAGGTCAACGGGCGCGACGTCGATTACATGTACCTCGACGACGCCTACGACCCGGCTCGCACGGTGCAGGACGTCCGCCAGCTCGTCCAGCAGAACAACGTCTTCGCGATCTTCAACACGCTCGGCACGAACAACAACCTCGCCGTCCGCGACTTCCTCAACCAGACCAGCGTGCCGCAGCTCTTCGCCGCATCCGGCGCGGACACGTTCGGGCTCGACTACCAGAAGTACCCCTGGACGATCGGCTACATCCCGAGCTACGGCTTCGAGGGCGGCGTCTACGCCCACTACGTGCTGAAGACGAAGCCCAAGGCGAAGATCGCCGTGCTGTACCAGGATGACGAGTACGGGCGCGACCTGCTGAACGGCCTCACGGCGGGCCTCGGCAGCCACGCGAAGCAGATCGTCGCCGCCGCCAAGTACGACCCCACGCAGCCGGATGTCAGCTCGCAGGTCGCGCAGCTGAAGGCGTCGAAGGCGGACACGTTCATGATCTTCGCCTTCGGCAAGTTCGGCATCCAGGCGTTCCTCTACGCGAACAAGCTCGGCTGGCACCCACAGATCTTCGTGAACGCGGTTGCGAGCTCGGCCAACCTGATGACGCTCTCGACGATCACGTCGAGCAAGGCGGAGACGACGGGCGCGATCAGCATCGTCTACTTCAAGGATCCGACCGATCCGCGCTGGGCGAAGGACAAGGGCATCGCCCTCTTCCGGCAGATCCTGAAGGCGTACGACCCGAGCGCGAACCCGAAGGACGGCTACTACCTCGCCGGAATGGCCTCGGCCTACACGATGGTCGACGCGCTCAAGAAGGCGGGTGCGAACCCGACGCGCGACTCGCTGCTCCAGGCTGCGCTCTCGCTCAACGAGACGAGCAATCCGTTCGTGATCCCGGGCATCGCGGTGAAGACTTCCGCGAGCGACCACTTCCCGATGCAGCAGGTCGGACTACAGCGCTGGACGGGGACGCACTGGACCGGCTTCGGGCCGATCCTCTCGAAGTAGGATTTTCGACGAACGACGCCCGCGCAGCGGGCTCAGGTGAGTCGCGGCCCGTCTCCGGGCTGTCAGCCCTGACGGCGGTCGATTTGCGTTACGAAATCGGCACAGACACGCGCGCTTTTCGCCGCTAGGCTCAATCGCATGGGGCGGGAGGTGGGGTCTCCCGAGCTAGACGCGTCTGACTAAAGGGATTCGTCGAGCTGGGCGAAGGCCCGCTCGAAGGTCGGGCGCGGCTGGGCACCGAGCACGAGCAGCTTCCGGTCGAGCAGGAACGCGGGGATCCCGTTGATTCCGATGGAGTGCGCCTCCTGCGTCGACGAGAGCGCGCGTTCGCGGTAGGCGTCGCCGGCAAGCACTTGGTCGACGTCGGCCGCGGCCAGCCCCGCTTCGACAGCGAGCTCTCGGAGAGTCTCCCGGTCGCCGATGTCTCTGGCCTCTTCCCAGTAGCCCCGCATCAACCGGTCGTGCACCTGCTCGTGGAGCCCGCTGTCGCGCGCGAGCTCGGTCAGCCGCAGCGCTCGCATCGTGTTCGGCACGACCTCGGGCGGCGGGTTGTAGGCGAGTCCGCTCGCCGCGAAGCTCCGTTTCAACCGCTCGCGAAACTCTTCCCCGTAGCGCGCGTACAGCTGCTCGCGCGAGATTCCCTCCGGCGGGTACTCCGGATGGAGGTCGAAGGGCAGCCAGGTCAGCTCGGCACCGAACCGGTCCCGCAGCCACTCGGCCGTCGGCTGGCCGAGCCGGCAGTACGGTCAGATGTAGTCCGACCAGATGAGGACGGTGTGCTCGGCCACCGCCGCACCGTAACCTTTCGCGCTCCTCCTGCAACGGACTCTGTAGATGGAAGACGCTGATCTCGTCGGAGCGGCACGCGCGGGCGATCGCGGAGCGTTCGCAATCCTCGTCGGTCGCCACCGGCCGCACGCGGCCGCCACTGCCCGCAGGCTGCTCGGCGACCGTGACGAGGCCGACGACATCGTCCAGGAAGCGGTGCTCAGCGCCTTCGCCGGCCTCGCGGGCCTACGCGAGCCGGGGCGATTCGGCGCCTGGCTGACGGCGATCGCGAGGAACCTCGCTCTGATGCGGCTGCGGAGCCGACGTCGGGTCGTCCCGCTCGGAGAGCTCCCCGAGCCGCCGGCGGCGCCCGACGACTCCCTACCGGACGTGCTCGCCGGCCTTCCGGTCGCCCAGCGAGACGCGGTCTTGCTGCGCTACGTCGACGGTCTCTCGTGCGACGAGATCGCCGAGCGTCTGAGTATCTCTGCAGGGGCGGTGCGAGTCCGTCTTCACCGAGCCCGCGCACGCCTGCGGGCAGAGCTACGAAAGGAGAGTCACATGGTCGAGATGGATGTCCAGCAGGTCCTCGTGCGCGGCGACGAAGGCCCCGGGACGCGCGTGCTGCTGTTGAAGGAAAAGAGCGGGGAGCGGGTGCTCCCGATCTGGGTCGGTCAGCCGGAGGGCGACGCACTTGCCATCCACCTCGGCGGCGGCTCGACCGAGCGGCCGATGACCGCCGACTTCACCTCGCGCCTCTTGGCGACGACCGGTGCGACCGTGGAGCGGGTCGTGATCGAGCGACTGCATGAGTCGGTCTTCTTCGCGTCTGTTCGGATCGTCGCTGGCGGCAGCACGAGTGATGTCGACGCGCGGCCGAGTGACGCGCTCAACCTGGCCGTGCGAGTCGGGGCGCCGGTCTTCGTCGAGGAGGATGTGCTCGCGGAGGGCGCGCTTGCTCCCGGCGATCTCGAGCAGAAGCTCGCCGAGAAGGAGGAGTGCCACCGCAGTCCCTAGACCTCGAGCGCGAGCAGGTCGTCGACGGTCTCGCGCCTACGGATCAGCCGAGCTTCCCCGTCGCGCACGAGCACAGCCGCCGGGCGCGGCACGCTGTTGTAGTTCGACGCCATGCCTAGGGTGTAAGCCCCGGTTCCCGGCACCGCGAGCAGGTCGGCCCGTCGTGGTTCCGGGAGCTCGACTCGGGCGATCAGCACGTCCCCCGACTCGCAGTGCTTGCCGCCCACCGAGTAGGCGCCGCTCTTCGGCTCGTCCGCCCGGTTCGCGAGCAGAGCGGTGTACCGCGCGCCGTAGAGCTGCGGGCGCGGGTTGTCCGACATGCCGCCGTCGATCGCGACCCACGCTGTCGAGCCAGCTTGCTTGACGACGCCGACGCGATAGAGCGTCAGACCGGCGCGGCCGACGAGCGAGCGGCCGGGCTCGAGCACCAGAGTCGGGAGCGGAAGCGCGTTGCGCGCCCAGACCTCTGCGAGTCGCTCGACGATGGCACCTGCGAACTCGCCGACGCTCGGCGCGCTCTGCTCGTCGACCGAGGCGATCCCGAGTCCGCCGCCGAGATCGACGACGGACGGCGTCCAGCCGAGCCGCTCGCGGCACTGGGCGGCGAATCCTCCGAGCCATTCGACGGCCGCACGGGCGGGCTCCACGTCTCGCAGCCCCGAGCCGACGTGAACGTGGAGACCGAGAGGCTCCAGCCCGGCAGCCTCAGCAGCTTGCACCGCGTCGAGCGCCTGCTCCGGCGGCAGCCCGAACTTCGATCCGTGGTGGCCGGTGCGTATCGACTCGTGCGTCTCGGCCTCGATTCCGGGCGTGACGCGAACGAGCACGCGGCGCACTCCGGCGGCGAGAGCAATCTCGATCTCGTCGGGGGCGTCGAGGACGACGAGCCAGGCGTCGGCCGCCGCCGCGGCAGCCAGCTCCTCGAAGCTCTTGTTGTTGCCGTGAACGACGAGTCGCTCGGCCGGCACTTCGGCCCGCAACGCCAACCGGAGCTCGCCGAGAGTCGAGACGTCGGCACCGAAACCCTCCTCGACGAGGAGTCGCATGAGCGCGACGTTCGGAAAGGCCTTCGATCCGTAGAGCAGGACCGCGTCGGTCGCGGCAGCGCGGTAGGCGCGCGCCTGCGCCCGCACCGTCTCCTCGTCGTAGACGACGAGCGGCGTGCCGAACTCCTCGGCGAGGCTGCCCGCCGTAACCCCGCCGACGACGAGCTGGCCGGCTTCGACGGCCGCCGTGTCCGGCAGTAGCTCGGTCACGCTAGCCAAGGGACGAGCCCTTCGACCTCGATCATGATCGGCGGGCCGCTCGCGAACGGGATCCGCCGCATGACGGCGACGCTACCAGTTGGTACATTTGGCTCACGATGCAGGTTCTTCTTCCGTAGCGAAGGAAGCAGCGCGGCCCCGCCGCGAGAGCTTCCCCCGGCCTCTCACGCGAGAGGCTTTTTTGTCTCCGAGGTGCGAATGGATCGATACGACGCAGCGACAATCGAGGAGAAGTGGCAGCGCGTCTGGGAGGACGAGCGGGCTTTCCACGTCCCCAATCTGCCCGGCGCCGCGCGCCACTTCTACCAGCTCGAGATGCTGCCGTACCCCTCCGGGACGCTGCACATGGGTCACGTCCTGAACTACACGATGGGCGACGTCATCACCCACTTCCGGCGGCGGAACGGCTCGACGGTTCTCCGGCCGATGGGCTGGGACTCGTTCGGTCTACCCGCGGAGAACGCGGCAATACGCGAAGGCGGCCACCCGCGGGAGATCGTCGAGACGAACATCGAGGCGATCCGCATCCAGATTAAGCGGTTGGGCTGGGCGATCGACTGGGAGCGCGAGGTCGGCGCCCACAACCCCGACTTCTATCGCTGGACGCAGTGGCTCTTCCTGAAGTTCTTCGAGCGCGGCCTGGCGTACCGGAAGGCGGCGCCGGTCAACTGGTGTCCGAACGACCAGACCGTCGTCGCCAACGAGTACGTGATCGACGGGCGCTGCGAGCGCTGCGGCGCCCAGGTCGAGTCGCGAAACCTCGAGCAGTGGTTCTTCAAGATCACCGCCTACGCGGACGAGCTGCTCCGGTACGACCTGCCGCCCGGTGGCGAGTGGCCGGAGCGGACGATGGCGATCCAGCGCAACTGGATCGGCCGCAGTGAGGGCGCCGAGATCCTCTTCCGCGTCGACGAGCTGGACCTCGACATCCCCGTCTTCACGACGCGACCCGACACGCTCTACGGCGCAACCTTCTTCGTGCTCGCGCCGGAGCACCCGCTGGTGGAGCGCATCGGCGGGGACGACGTGCTCGCGTACGCCCGCCAGACCGCAGCCAAGCGCGGCGAGGAGCGTGCCGCGGAGGACGAGAAGACGGGTGTCTTCACCGGTCAATACGCGACGAATCCCGTGAACGGTGAGCGGCTGCCGATCTGGGTCGCCGACTACGTCCTGATGGACTACGGCACCGGCGCGATCATGGCCGTCCCGGCTCACGACGAGCGCGACCGCCAGTTCGCCGAGACCTTCGAGCTGCCGATCGTCGAGGTCGTGACGGAGGAGGGGGAGCTCGTCAACTCGGGACCGTTCGACGGGCGGCCGGCGAACGAAGCGAAGGCGGCGATCGTCGAGATGCTCCGTGAGCAGGGGCTCGGCGCCGCGGCCGTCTCCTACCGGCTGCGCGACTGGAGCTTCTCGCGGCAGCGCTACTGGGGCTGTCCGATTCCGATCATCCATTGCGAGGGCTGTGGGCTCGTCCCGGTGCCCGAGGAGCAGCTGCCGGTGGTGCTGCCCGAGGTCGAGGACTACCGGCCGAAGGGCGTGCCCCCGCTTGCTTCCAACCTCGAATGGCTGAACGTGGCTTGTCCGAGCTGCGGAGGGCCCGCCAAGCGGGAGGCCGACACGATGGACACGTTCGTCGACTCGTCGTGGTACTTCCTCCGATACGTCGACCCGCACAACGACGACGCTCCGTTCGACCGCGAGGCCGTCGACTACTGGCTGCCGGTCGACCAGTACATCGGCGGCATCGACCACGCGACGGGGCACCTGCTCTACTCGCGCTTCTTCGTCAAGGTGATGAACGAGCTGGGGCTGCTCGGCTTCCGCGAGCCGTTTGCGCGCTTGTTCCACCAGGGCTGGGTGCAGATGGGCGGCACGAAGATGTCGAAGTCGAAGGGCAACGTGCTCGGCCCCGACGACCTCGTCGCCGATCACGGCGCCGACGCCGTGCGCCTCTACATCCTCTTCATCGGCCCGGCCGACCAGGACATGGAGTGGACGGACACGGGTATCGAGGGAATCTCCCGGTTCGTCCGGCGGCTCTGGCGGGTGGTCGGCGAAGTGGCGGGGGCCCCCGCCGACGAGGCCGCCGGGCCGCTCACGCGCAAGGCGCACGCGACGATCGCGAAGGTGACAGATGACGTCGGCCGCCGGTTCTCGTTCAACACCGCCCTCTCCGCGGTGATGGAGCTCCTCAACGAGCTTGCGCGAGATCCCGCGGCGCCGGGCGCCCGCTTCGCCGCCGAGACCGCGGTCTCGCTCATCCAGCCCTACGCCCCGCACGTTGCCGAGGAGCTCTGGCAGGCGCTCGGCCACGAGCGCCTTTGGGAGCAGCCCTGGCCCGTCGTCGATCAGGCGATGCTCGAGAGCGAGACGTTCGAGCTCGTGATCCAGGTCAACGGGAAGGTGCGCGACCGGTTCGAGGTCTCCGCCGAGCTTGGCGAGGACGAGCTGGTCGCGCGGGCGAAGGCCTCCCCCAAGGTGCAGGCGCAGCTCGACGGGAAGCAGATCCGGCAGGCGATCGTCGTGCCGGGCAAGCTCGTGAATCTCGTCGTCGGCTAGCGGATCCCGGTGTCGATCGAGAAGTCGACGTGGCGGAAGCCGCTGGTCGTCACGCGCGCGGTGCGAGGAGAGATGTTCGGGTACATGCCGATCCGCTGGACGGTGCTGACGACGTAGACCCCTGCCGGGAGCGCGATCCGGTACGCGCCGGTCATCTTCGTCGCGACCCGGTACTTGTGGCCAGGGCGGTTGAACACGAGCGTCACCTGGGCCGGGCGATCGCACGGCTGTCCAGCCACGCAGACCGGCGTGGTCGGGCCGACTCGAACCTGGCCGAAGAGACCGGTGGCGATCGCCAGTAGGGCGAGGGCTCCCATACACGAATCATGCCCGCTTGGGGAGCATTAGTCACGCTTTCGCCACAATCCGCCTCGCTCTGCGTTGTCATAATTGACGACAGATGCAAGCGTTGCTGGTCGCTCACCGTCGACTCGTCCTGCTCGGGCTCGGGGGACTCGCGGTCGTATTGCTCGCGGGGAGGTTCCTAGTCCATACCGGCGCGCCGGCGCCGCAGGCGGCTCCGATCGTCGCGCCTGTGCGTGCGCCGGCGGCTGTCGCGCGGATGTTCGTGGATGTCGTCGGTGCGGTGCGGCGACCGGGTCTCTACCGCCTGCCTCACGGCACGCGCATCGCGGACGCCCTTGCGCGGGCGGGGGGCGCGACCGCGAAGGCCGACCTCGACCAGGTCAACCTGGCTGCGCCGCTCGCGGATGGAGAGCAGGTCGTCGTTCCCCGGCACGTGGCGGGCGGAGCGCCGGTCGCGCCAGGGTCGGGCAGCGGCAGCGCAGCGACGGCGCCCGTTCAGCTCAGTACCGCAACCGCCGAGCAGCTCGATTCGCTGCCGGGCGTGGGGCCTGTCACCGCGCAGAAGATCATCGACTTCCGGACGAGGCACGGTGCGTTTCACTCCGTCGACGAGCTCGATGCGATTCCGGGAATCGGCCCAGCGCGTCTGGCGCAGCTCCGGGGGCTCGTGGTGCCGTGACCGTCCTTGTCCCGCGGCTGACACCGCGCTGGCTCGTAGGGATCTTGTGCTGTGGGATCGCCGCGGCGAATTTCGCGCGCACGAGCAGCCTCGCCGTTCTGGCCGTCGCCGCCGGGTTGGTCCTTCTCGCCTTCGTCACCGAGGCGCACGCCCGCACGACGGTCGTGCTGGGAGCACTCCTGCTCGCCGGGCTCTGGTGGGGTAGCGCGCGCCTCGACGCGCTCGACCGCAGTCCGCTGTCTCGATTCATCGGGACATCCGAGCGCGCGCGGGTTGTCGTGACGGGGCCACCGCGCTCGAGCCGCTTCCAGGTGCGAGTGCCGGCGCGGGTCGAACGCTTCGGCACGCTTTCCATCTCCGAACCGATCCTGCTGGAGTTACCGGTCGGCCGTTCGCCGCCCCAGGGCTCGTTGCTCGAGGTGCTCGGCGTGCTTGGACGTCCGCGCGCCCCGTCGAACGGCTTCGACGAGGCCACATGGCTTCGCCGGCACGGGGTGCACGTGGTCCTCAAGGGCGATAGCTGGCGGGTCGTGGGTCGGCGCGGTGGGCTGGCCGGCGTCGGCGACGCGATTCACGCCTGGCTTGCGAGACGATTGTCGCCTGGACTCCAAGGCGAGCGCCGTGCCCTGCTCGCAGGGTTCGTGCTCGGCGACGACCAGGATGTCTCGGCGGACCTTCGCCTGCGTTTCCGCGCCTCGGGTCTCTACCACCTGATGGCCGTCTCCGGCGAGAACATCGCGCTCGTCGCCGGCGGAGCACTGCTGCTCGGCTGGCTGCTCGGCCTCCCTCGCTGGCTCGGCGAGCTCGGGGCGCTCGGGAGCATGGGCGCGTACGTCCTGGCGGTCGGGGCGCAGCCTTCCGTGCTCCGGGCCGGCATCGCGGGCGCACTCGGTTCGCTCGCCTGGCTGACGGCGAGGCAGCGGGACCGTTGGCAGTTCCTGCTGCTCGCCGCCCTCGTGCTGCTCGCGTGGAACCCGTACACGGTCTTCGACGCGGGCTTCCAGCTGTCGTTCGCCGCCGTCGTTGCGATCTTCACGCTCGCGCCGAGAATCGAACGATTCCTGGAGGGATACCCGCTACCTCGCTGGCTCCGGCTCGGGATCGCGATCTCGACAGCGTGCGGCGTCGCGACCGCGCCGGTGCTTTGGTTCCAGTTCCACTCGGTGCCCGTCCTGACCGTGATCGCGAACGCGGCTGCGGCGCCGATCGTGCCGCCGCTCCTCTACCTCGCGTTCGCAACCGCTGCGTTCGCACCGCTCGCGCCGGGTGTCGCCCACGCGCTCGCCTGGCTGAACGGGTGGTGCGCCGAGTACCTCGCCGGGTGCGCACGTGCGGTCGGCGGCCTCCCGTTTGCGCAGGTGCAGTCCGGTAGCGCGGCCGCGATCGTCGCTCTCTGCACGCTCGGAGTGGCCGCCTATGCTTGGCAGCGATGCCGGACCTGAAGCCTGTCTACCTCCTCACCGGCAGCGACCGGCCCAAGATCGCGCGCGCAGTCGAGCGCCTGCGGGCGCGCTTCGAGGCGGACGCCGTCGAGCTCCTCTCGGCGAGCGACGCAAGCGGGGAGGATGCAGTCGCGGCCTGCAACGCGCTCGGACTCTTCGCGGGCGGGGGGCGCCTCATCTACGTCGACCAGGTCGACCGCTGGAAAGCCGCGGACACGAAGGCGATCGCTGCCTACCTGGCCGCACCGACGCCGGAGACCGTGCTCGCGCTCGTCGCCGAGGAGCTGAAGAAGGACGCGCCGCTCGCGAAAGCCTGTGCAAAGGCAGGCGAGCTGCTCGTCTACGACGTTCCGAAGAGGCAGCTTCCGGCCTGGGTCGCCGAGCAGTTCGCACGCCAGAAGGCGATCGCCGACGCGCCCGCCTGCCGGCTGCTCGTCGAGTTCGTGGGGGAGAACCTCGACGAGCTCGCCAACGAGATCGAGAAGCTCGCGATCTGGGCCGCCGGCGAGCCGATCGGCGAGGAGGAGGTGGCCCGCCTCGTGGCGCCGCGCGCGGAGGCGCCGAGCTTCGCGCTCAACGACGCGTGGGGCAAGCGCGACGTGGTGGGTGCCCTTCGCGTGACGGAGACGCTGCTCGAGGAAACCACGATTCCGGCGATCGTCGGCCGCCTCGCCGCGCATGTCCGCCGCGTCAAGGCCTGCGCCAGGCTCGAAGCGGAAGGCGTTCGCCCCCGAGAGGCGGCGACGAAGCTGAAGGTGCATCCCTTCGCCGCCGAGAACGCCTTCGCTCATGCACGGAACTTCTCGGAAGCAGAGCTCGACGACGCGGTCGTGAAACTGGCCCACGTCGACTTCGCCACGAAGGGCGGGACGCGGCTACCCGACGAGCTGGAGCTCGAGCGGACGATCGTCGAGATTACGCGGCGAAGCTAGGAAGGCTTGGCGGCGACGAGCTTCGCGGCCTGAGCCTTCTTGCGCGCGGCGGTGTTCCTGTGCAGGGCACCCTGAGTCGCCGCCCGGTCGATCGAGCGGACGAGCGTGCGGTGCTCCTCGTCGATCTTCGCCTTGTCTCCGTCCTCGACTGCAGTCCGCAGCCGGCGCGTCAGCGTCTTGACCGTCGAGCGGTAGCGGAGGTTCTCCAGCCGTTGCCGGCCAGCGAGGCGAACGCGCTTCTTCTGCTGCTTGATGTTCGGCATATCCGTAAAAAGGCCCGCTGCGCGGGCGGATCGATGGTAGCAAAGGCCGAATCGCTCCCTATGCTCGTTTCGTGATCCCCCGGTGACGACGTCAGCCGGCGGCCCGGAGGACGTCGGCGCCGCCCCGATCCAGAGCGCTCAGCCGCAAGAGCGTCGCCGGTCGCGGCTCGCCGTCTCGACGGTCGTCTTCTCGCTCGCGACCGGTCTGTCGCGCGTGCTCGGCCTCGTCCGCGAGGTCGTCGCGGCCTACTACTTCGGCGCCACCGGCCGGGTCAACGCGTTCACCGTTGCCTTCCAGGTGCCGAACCTGGTGCGAGCGCTGGTCGCGGACGCGGCGCTCTCCTCGGCATTCGTGCCGGTCTTCACCGAGCTCCTGGAAAAGGGCGACCGCAAGCGCGCCTGGCGGGTAGCGTCGAGCCTCTTCTGGCTGATGCTGCTCGGGCTCGGCGGCCTGACCGCGCTCTTCATCGTCTTGGCGCCGCTCGTGATCGCACCGTTCGGGAACCCGGGCGGCGACAAGGCGCTCGCGGTCGGGCTCTCGCGCGTCCTCTTCCCGATTGTCGCGCTGCTCGGCGTCTCGGGGATCGTCGTCGGGATCCTCAACAGCTACGACCACTTCTCGGTACCGGCGCTGACGCCGGTCGCCTGGAACATCGCGATCATCGCGGGGCTTGCGATCGGCGTCCCGCAGACGCACTCGATCGATACCAAGCTCTACATCTACGCGGTCTCGATCCTGATCGCGACGGTGATCCAGGTGCTGCTTCCAATGCCCTGGCTGCGCGGCCGCGACGACCGCTTACACCTCGTGATCGACTGGCGCGACCCGGCCGTCAAGCTGGTCTTCAAGCTGATGGTCCCTGTGACGATCAGCCTCGGCCTGATCAACTTCAACGCCGTCGTCGACTCGATCTTCGCGTCGCGCTTGATCGACCCGCAGCTCGCGCCGACCGCGATCGACAAGGCCTTCCGGATCTACATGCTCCCCCAGGGGATGTTCTCGGTCGCGATCGCGACGGTGCTCTTCCCGTCGCTCGCCCGACTCGCGGCCCGCGGCGACATGAGCGGCTTCCGCGACCGGATGAGCACAGGCCTGCGGCAGATCGGCTTCCTGCTCGTGCCGGCGAGCATCGTCTCGGCGGTCCTCGCCGAGCCGATCGTCCGCCTCCTGTACCAGCGCGGCCACTTCACGCCGGAGCAGACCCCTGTCGTCTCCAACGCCCTCGCGGCGTTCGCGATCGGCCTGACCTTCAACGGGACGATGCTGATGCTGAACCGGGCGTTCTTCAGCCTGCAGTCGAACTGGCTGCCGACCGCGATCGCGCTCGGCAACCTCGCGCTGAACGCGATCCTCGACGCGTTCTTCTATCGCCTCGGCGTCTGGGGCATTCCGCTCTCGACTTCACTCGTGAACATCGCCGGTACCTGGGCGCTGATCGTCTTCTTCCGCCGCCGACACGGCCGGCTGGAGCTCACCGACACCCTCCTGGCCTACCTGAGGATCGCACTCGCGTCCGGCCTCGCCGCGGCAGCGGGCTACGTCACCTGG
>JBBQTQ010000012.1:0-42613 GCA_038213135.1 Gaiellales bacterium | reverse complement strand
TCCCCGAGTTGATCGCCGCGATCGAATACTTCATCGACGGCTACAACGAACGCGCCCAGCCGTTCGTCTGGACCAAGACCGCCGAACAGATCCTCACCAAAGCCGTCAAACAACAACCCACTTCAGGAACGCTGCACTAGGCAACGTCCTTCCGATGAGCCACACTCCGCACCAATCGAACGCCAGGAGGGGTTCATGACGAACAAGCAGGCTGCAATCCTCGGAGTCCTCGCCGGTGCCGCGACGATCGTCGGGGCAATCGGAGCGTGGGCCACGTACCAAGGGCACCACTTCGCCGGGACGGACGCAAATCGCGGCAAGACGGTCGCGATCGCGGCAGGAGTCGCACTGCTGCTCTTGCTTCTGACCGCGGCTGCCGGATTCCGCTGGTCATCGGCGCTCGCGATCATCGCCGGCGGCGTCGCGCTCGGGCTCACCGTCTGGAGCCTCAGCAACATCGCCGCGTTCGCCGGCGCCTCGGGAACGCCCGGAATCGGCAGGGGCTGGGGGGTTTGGCTGGCCACGATCGCGTCGATCGTGCTGGTGCTCGCGGCGCTCGCTGCGACGTTCATGCATCGCGCGACGGCGATGAGGACTACCACGACCACTACGACGGCGGCACCGCCGCCGCCTGCTCCTCCGGCCGCGCCGCCCGCGCCGCCGGCCGATACGCCGCCGACTACTCCGCCGGCGCCGTAAGCAACGCGCGACCTACCGCGAGCCGCCACCCGGCGCGGAGCTCCTCGAGCTCGGCGGCGGGTGACGGCTCGTAGGTCGCGCCTGCGGGAATCGACTCGCGGACGGACTCCTCGTCCCAGAAGCCGAGCGCGATCCCGGCGAGAACCGCTGCGCCGAGCGCAGTCGTCTCTCGCTCCGCCGCGACCTCGATCGGACACCCCAGCAGATCCGCCTGCAGCTGCAGCACAAAGCGGTTTCCGGCAGCGCCTCCATCTGCCCGCAATAGCTCGACGCCGCTCGGAAACTCCGCGAGGACGTCCGCGACCTGGAGCGCGATCGCCTCGAGCGCGGCCCGGACGATGTGCGCCCTGGTCGTTCCGCGCGTGATGCCCGAGATCAAGCCGCGCGCGTCGGCGTCCCAGTGCGGCGAGCCGAGTCCCGCGAGCGCGGGCACGAAGTAGACGCCCTCGCTCGACGCGACGCTACGCGCGAGCGCCTCGCTCTCGGCGGCGTCCGCAAGCAGCCCGAGCCCGTCGCGCAGCCACTGGATCGCCGCGCCGCCGGCGAGGATCGCGCCTTCGAGCGCATAGCCGCCGACCGCGGCGGTCTCGAGCAGGCCCGCGGGAGCCCAGCCGCGCTGCGGGCCTTCGTGGACGAGCACGAAGCTGCCGGTGCCGTAGGTCGCCTTCGCCTGGCCTCGACGGAAGCAGCCGTGGCCGGCGAGCGCCGCCTGCTGGTCGCCCGCGAGCGCGGAGATCGGCAGCGTTCGTCCGAGCAGCTCGCCCTCGCCGACGATCTGCGCGGAGCCGACGAGCTGCGGCAGGACGACCGGGTCGACACCGAAGAGCGCGAGCAGTTCCGGATCCCAGTCGAGCGAGTCGAGGTCGAGCAGCATCGTCCGCGAGGCGTTCGTCCGGTCGGTGACGTGGAAGCGGCCACCCGTCAGCCGCCAGACGAGCCAGGAGTCGACCGTGCCGAAGGCGAGCTCGGACGCGGGTCGCTCGGCGCGGGCGAGCAGCCACTCGAGCTTCGTCGCCGAGAAGTACGGGTCGGGGACGAGTCCCGTTCGCTCGCGGATCAGCTCCGCGGGGAGCTCGCGGCAACGCTCGGCCGTGCGACGGTCCTGCCAGACGATCGCCGGCGCGACCGGCCGTCCGGTCGCACGCTCCCAGAGCACCGTCGTCTCGCGCTGGTTGGCGATCCCGATCGCGGTCGGCTGGACGCCCGCGTCACTGACGGCCGCCTCGGCGGCGGCGACCACACTCGCCCAGATCTCTTCCGGGTCGTGCTCGACCCACCCGGGCCGCGGGAAGTGCTGGCGGAGCTCGCAGTAGCCGCGACCGCGCACGCGGAGCTCCTCATCGACGACGAGACAGGTCGTTCCCGTCGTGCCCTGGTCGATCGCCAGGATCACCGGAGCAGCGCCTCGACGCGGCCGCGCACCTCGGGTGTGTCGCCGCCGGTGAGCGCGAGCGTCGTCCGGCGGCGGACGAAGTCCTCGACGGTCAGCGCCCACTCGCGTTCGCGCGCGTAGACCACACGCGCGTCGAGCAGGTCGCCGCCGATCGCCAGAACATCACTGGCGAGCGTGCCGTAGGTACTTGCGAGTTCGGCCGCGACCTTGGGCTCGATCCCGTGCCGGCGCGCAAGAGCGGCTGCGAGCACGTCGGGAGCGGCCGCTCCGGGCAGAGGTCGCGGCACGCGGTCGATCCGGTGCAGGTCGAGCTCCGCGCGCAGGGCGTGCAGAGCCGCGAGCGCGATCCGCCGGTAGGTCGTGAGCTTGCCGCCGGCGACGCTCAGCATCCCGAGCCGGCCGCGGCTGAAGACCGTCTCGCGCGCTGCGCGGGCGGTCTCCTTCGAGCCCGCGGGCAGCACCCTGACGCCCGCGAAGCGCGCGAGCGTGGAGCCGAGCCCGTCGACCGCCAGCCCCACCTCGGCGCGGATCTGCTGCTCGTCCTCGTCGCTCGCGTCCACCTCGCCCGCGTCGCCCTCGAACGGCGTGTCGGTCGTGCCCAGGAGCAGCTTGCCCGCCCACGGAATCGCGAAGGCGACACGCGTCCGGTCGAGCGGGATCGTCAGCGCCGCGTCCCACTCCGCAGGCGGCTCGACGACCAGGTGGGCGCCCTTGCTGAGCGTGACCGAGGCGCCGGCCGCCGGATCCTCAAGTCGGCGGACGGCGTCCACCCAGGGCCCGCTCGCGTTGACGACCGCGCGCGCCGCAACCTCGAGCTCACGACCGTCCACGCGCACGACCGGCGGCTCGAGCCCGACCAGCTCCGCCCGGTTGAGGATGACCGCCCCCGCGTCGGCCGCACCGCGCAGCACGGCGAGGCAGAGCCGCGCGTCGTCGGTCTGGGCATCCGCGTAGAGGCCGGCCGCGCGCAGGCCGTCGACCTTCAGCGACGGGACGAGCTCCGAGGCGGTGGCCGGCGCGATCATTCGGCCGCGTTCCGAGATCGCTCCGGCGAGGCCCGCGTACGACCAGAGCGCCCCGCGGATCGGGACGCGCCCGTACGGCCCGCCGCGGTAGATCGGCAGCACGAAGCGCAGCCGGCGCACGAGGTGCGGCGCCACCACCTTGCTCAGCGCTCGCACCTCGTCGAGCGCTTCCCGCACGAGCGCGAACTGGCCCGTGCGCAGATAGCGCAGGCCGCCGTGGATCAGCTTCGACGAGGCGCTCGACGTGCCCGAGGCGAAGTCGTTCCGCTCCACCAACGCGACCGCGAGCCCATGCCGCGCCGCGAGCTCGGCGATGCCCGCGCCGATGATCCCGCCGCCGACGACCAGGAGGTCGAAGCGCCGGGAACTCAGGTCGGCCAACGCCTGCGCCCGGGCTGATGGGCCTATTTGAGGTGGCATGCGTACGAGCGGATCTTATTGCACTACGAGGTTAGTTTTGATAATAAGACCACCGGCTCCTGTGGCCCGTTGAAATAGGCGATGCCCAACCGAGAGATCCCCACCAATCGAGCCGGAAGGTACGTGCATCAGCCGGGAGGATTCGACGCGTTCGTTCCTGCACCGCTCCCCCCCGATCCTGCGATCACATACGACGATAAGCTGATCCAGCTGCTCTCGAGCGCCGACCAGGCGATCGGGCGGCTCGACGGTGAGATTCGCACTCTTCCGAATCCAGATCTGTTCGTGGCGATGTACGTGCGTCGCGAGGCCGTACTGAGTTCTCAAATCGAAGGGACTCAGAGCACTCTCGAGGATCTTCTCGTCGTTGAGCTCAAACCTCGGGTCGCCGACTTGTCCCACGACGTCGACGAGCTTGTGAACTACGTCCATGCCATGAACCACGGCCTGAGCAGACTCTCGGATCTCCCGCTATCGCTGCGGCTGATTCGCGAAATCCACGAGCAGTTGCTCCAGGGCGTTCGGGGAGCCAATACCCAGCCCGGGGAGTTCCGGCGCAACCAGAACTTCATCGCTCAGAGCGGTGTACGTCGAATCGAGCAGGCGAGCTTCGTGCCTCCACCAGTGCCGGCCATGAACGAGGCCCTGCGTGATCTCGAGCGTTTTCTCCACGCAGAGGAGATGCCGGCTCTCGTCCATGTGGGCGTTGCGCATGCCCAGTTCGAGACGATCCACCCATTCATGGATGGGAACGGACGTGTGGGGCGCCTGCTGATCACGCTCATGCTCGTTCACAGCGGTGTCCTCCATCGGCCCCTCCTCTATCTCAGCCTCTACCTGAAGCGGCATCGAACGAGCTACTACGACCTGCTCATGGGAATCCGCAATCGAGGGGAATGGGAGGAATGGCTCCGATTCTTCCTGCGTGGCGTTGCCGAGACCGCCACCGAGGCAACCGTCACTGCGAGGGCCATCGTCGACCTCCGAGAGACTCATCGCCATCGGGTGATGGAGGCTTCTCTCCCGCAGAACGCTCTCCGCCTACTCGACTTTCTTTACCTTCGCCCGGTAGTCGATGTGAGGCTCGTCTCAGACGATCTCGGGGTTACGTTTGCGACCGCCAACAAGCTCGTCGACCAGTTCGGACACCTCGGTCTTGTAACCGAGGTAACCGGGCGACGCCGAGATCGCATCTTCCGCTTTGGGCCATATCTGCAGCTCTTCCAGAGCGACGATGACCGCCCAGCAGAACCAGCCGGGGCTCAGGTAACGATCTAGCCGAGCAGCCGTCGCACACTCGGCGAGAGCGCGATTCCCTCGCGGAGATCCGGCGCCGGCTCGGGCTCACCGAACGACGTCACGAGCGGGAGCACGCCGGCCCAGGCGTCGACGACCTCCGCGTCCTTCGCGTCGTCCTTGCCCGGCGGCCCCGAGCGGGCCTTCATCGAGGCCTCGCCGATCTCCATCGCCAGGATCGTCGTCGCCTTCAGCTCCAGGCGGCTCGGCTCACGCACCTCGTCCCAGCGCCCCGGGATCAGCTTCTCCGTGAACGCGTTGAAGGCCGCGAGGCGCTCGCCCGGGTCGTCCAGGCGGCGAAACGTGCCGAGCAGGACGGCCGAGCGGTAGTTGGCCGAGTGGTTGAAGACCGAGCGTGCGAGCACGAGGCCGTCGAGCAGCGTCACGGTCAGACAGGCCGGAATGCCCGCCGCCAGCGCGCGGATCGCCCGGCTCGCGCTCGAGCCGTGAACGTGCACCGTGTCTCCGACGCGAGCCTGGAGCATCGGGATGCAGAAGGGCTGGCCGTCCTGGACGAACGCGACGTGGCCGAAGATGCTCGCGTCGAGCACGGCGTCGACGGCTTGCCGGTCGTAGCGTCCGCGCTCCGGGTGGCGGCGAACACGCGTGCGATCGGTGCGCGCAACCACGCCCGTATCTTAGGATCGGGCCGACGCATGGCCGAGCTGACCCTGGAGATCGTCGAGGGACCGGGCGCCGGACGGGTTGCCGCGCTCGGCAGCGTGGTCGAGATCGGCACCGATCCGACTGCTGGCCTCTGCGTCGAGGACACCCACGTCGAGCCACGGCACGTTCGCGTCACGCCTTCGGGCGACGGTGCGCTCGTCGAGGACCTGGGCGAGCCCGGCGGCACGTTCGTCAACGACGCAGAGCTCCATGCGCCGACGCGGATCAACCCCGGCGACGAGATTCAGGTGGGGATCACCGTTCTGCGTCTGCGCGCGAGCTCCGACCCGAGCGCCGCCCGCACCACCCCGCCCCCGCTCGCCGTCACCCCGGCGCCGATGGGCTATATCCCGGCGGCCGCGGTCGCCGGCCAAGCGCCCGAGGCACCGCATCCCGAGATGCAGGAACTGCTCGACGTCAGGGTCAAGGGGAAGGCGCGCCACGCGCCGCTCGCGGTCTTCGTGATCGTCGTCTACGCGGTGCTGATCTACCTAGCGACCGCGAAGTTTTGAGCGGCCGCCGCGTTCTGGCGGCGGTCCTGCTCATAGCCGCAGGGCTCGCGGGATTCGTCGCCGCCGGCCGCTCGGCACGGGCAGACGTGACGTTCTGCATCGCAGCGCCGGGCTGCGCGGGAATCAGCGAGCCGGATCTCGGCACAGCCTTGCTCGACGCAAGCTATCGCGGCAGCGAGCCGGTCACGATCCGGCTCGGCGCCGGAACCTTCGACGCGAACCCGGCTCCGGGCAGGGGCCACGAGGCGTTCACGCTCCCGGGCACGCACGCCATCTCGATCCTCGGCGACCCGTCCGGACATACCTCGCTCGTCGGTGAGATCGCCGTGGGCGAGGGAACGACGATCAGCAACCTGAACCTCCGTGTCACCGCCGGCACGAGAGACCGAATCGGCATCTTCCTCGCCGGCAACGTAGGCGGCGGCTCGACGGTCTCGAACGTGACCATCACCGCCGATCCCGGCGTGCACGGCGTCCGCGGCATCGAGATCGACCAGCCGCATTCGACCGTCAGCACCGTCATCGTCCAGCTGCCCCGCGCCGCTCGGGCGTCGGACTTGCTCAGCACGGCGATCCAGATCGGCCCGGGTGCGGGATCGCTGTTCGGGATCTCGCTGACGGGCATCCAGGCAATCGCCGACCAGGGAATCGAGGCCCAGAACGGCAGCTTCACGGTGAAGCAATCGGGGATCACCGCGCACGAGGGGATCGCGGCCCGCGGCGGCGGGCGCGCAACGGTCTACGACACGCTCGTCCGAGTCGCCGGCGGTGGGTCGACGGGGACGCCGACGGTCGGCCTCTACGCCCAGTCGGGTCGCGGGCAGCTGGCGCTCTTGATCGCGAGGCACGTGACCGTCGTCGAAGGGGAGCTGCGGCTCGTCGGCTCTCCGACGCCGGACGACACGGGCATGACGATCAGGAGCATCGACGGCGGCGCCGGCCTCTTCGTGACGGACTCGATCGTCTGGGGCGTTGGGCATGCCTTCCGGCGGGAGGCGTACACGCTGCAGCCGGGCTTCGGCCATGGCGCCGTCTCGGCCAGCATCACGAACTCCGACTACGACCCGCGCGGCGTCATCAGCGCGAACGTTCGCACCGGTTCGACAGGCCTGATCGCCGACGGAGGCGGCAACGTGAACGTCGCGCCGGGCTTCGCCGGGGTGCTCAACTTCCATCTAGCACTCGGCTCGCCGCTCATCGACCAGGGCAGTCCGGGAATGCGGTTCCTCGAGGGCGAGCCGATGACCGACCTCGACGGCAACCCGCGGATCCAGGACGGTGACGGTGATGGGGTGGCTGTCCGCGACATGGGCGCGTACGAAGCCCCGGAGCTCCACGTCGGGCGGATGGGAGACACCTGGGTCGGCGGTAAGGGATCGGACACCATGCACGCGGGCTCGAAAGGGACCTTCCTGTTCGGTGGCCCCGGCAACGACAGGCTGACCGGAGGGCCCGGGCCCGACCGGCTCGACGGTGGGCCCGGCCGCGACCTCGTTGCCGCGGGCGCGGGCAACGACGTCGTGCTCGCCGCCGACGGTGCTCGCGACGTGGTCGACTGCGGGCCGGGCAACGACGTCGCCTACGTCGACAGGCTCGACTCCGCGCGGAGCTGCGAACGCACCTTCGTGCTCCACGCTGGGCGACGCCACATTCCGTCGCTCTTCCACCGGCAAGGAACGCCGCCGCCGCTGCTCACGCTGCCGTCCCCGCCGGCGCTACCGGCCGCGCCGCAGCCGCCGACCACGTCGACTCAAGCGACGACCACTCAGACGACGACCACCTCGACGACGACGACCACCTCGACCCAGCCGAAGCCGAACCCTCAGCTCTCGGCGAAGCCCTCCGGCAAGGGTTACGACATCACCGGCAGCGGCTGGGACACCTGCGGCAACTCCGTCTCGCTGACCGACAACGGCACGAGCCTCGGCTCGGCGACCCCGGACTCCGGCGGCAACTTCACGTTCTCGACGAGCTCCGTCAAGCAGGGTGACACGATCAAGGGCACGCAAACTCTTTGCGACAAGAGCGGCATCATCAGCGCCGCGACGACCGCGAGCTAACGGAGAAAGAAGTAGACGAGCAGCGCAACCGCGGTGGCTGCCACGATGCCGATCGTGGCGAACTGCGCCGGCAGGATGCGCGAGCCGCCACGCGGGCTCGGGGTCGGCGGCGGCGAGAACGGGGCGAGCGGCTCCATCGGAGAACGAGGATAACCACGGCGTGAGCGGCAGGCTGCTGATCGGGTATCTCGCTGTCTTCGCACTCAGCGCGGGACTCGCCACGTGGGCGTTCCTGGCCGGCGAGGGGAAGCACTCCGAACCGAAGGTGGCCGGGATCTACGAGGCCACCGGGCCGTGCGCCGGCAAGTTCAGCCTCGACCAGTCGGGCCAGTTCGTCGACGCGAGCGGCGGCCTCAGCGGGAGCCTCCGCTTCAGGAACAACCGACTGACCGGGACGGTCAGCTGCCACGGCACGCAGGCGCAGCTCGACGCCGAGCGGGTCAGCGACGCGGAGCTGAAGGGCACCGTCGGCGGAGCCGCCTTCGACGCGACGTACGTCAGCGACCTGCCGAAGCCCGGTGCGGCGGTCACGACCAGCACCGCGAAACCGCCCTCGAACGAGGTGATCTTCGGCCGGCTGATGCTGGCGATCGCCGCCGTGATCCTCGCCGCGCGGCTCGTCCGGGCGCTGATCGGCCGGATCGGACAGCCGCCGGTGATGGGCGAGGTGCTGGCGGGGATCCTGCTCGGCCCGACGCTACTCGGCTCGGTCGCCCCGAGCGTCTCCTCGTACCTCTTCCCGTCGTTCGTGCTCCCGCTGCTCACGGCGGGAGCGGACATCGGGCTCGTCTTCTACATGTTCATTGTCGGGCTCGAGCTCGACACGCGGATGCTGAAGGGGCGCCTCGGCCACGCAGCCGCGATCTCGAACGCGGCCGTCGTGCTGCCGCTGGGGCTCGGGATCGCGCTCGCGTTGCCGCTCTACAAGTTGCTCGGCACGCCGGGCAAGAGCTTCCCCGCCTTCGCGCTCTTCATGGGCGTGGCAATGTCGATCACCGCCTTCCCGGTGCTCGCGCGGATCCTGATCGACAAGCGGATGCTGCAACGGCCCGTCGGTGCACTCGCGCTCTCCTGCGCGGCGGTCGACGACGTGACGGCCTGGGGCCTGCTCGCGATCGCGTCGGGCATCGCCGGCCAGGGCTCCGCGCTGCATGCCCTGCCGGTGCTCGGCTACGTGTTCGCCTTCTGCGTCGGAATGGCGCTGCTCGCGCGCCCGCTGCTGAGCCGCGTCTCGGCCGCCTACGACGAGGCGGGCAAGGTGCCCGCGGGCTGGATCGCGGCCATCTTCGTCGGCGTGCTTCTCTCGGCGTACGTCTCGATGAAGGCCGGGATCGCGCCGATCTTCGGCGCGTTCGTGATGGGCCTCGTCATGCCCCGGCGAGCCGATCTCAGCCATGACGTCACGCGGCGGCTGGAGGACTTCGTCTCGACGGTGCTCCTGCCGCTCTTCTTCGTCGTCACCGGCTTGAAGACGGACATCGGCCTGCTCAACCGGCCCGTGCTGTGGGGAATCACGGCCGCGATCGTCGGCGTCGCGATCCTCGCCAAGTGGTCGGCCGCCTCGGTGATCGCCCGCGTCGCCGGCTACGGCTGGCGCGAGTCCTCGGTGCTCGGCGCGCTGATGAACACCCGCGGCCTGACCGAGCTGATCGTGCTGAACATCGGGCTCGAGCTGGGCGTGATCTCGAAGG
The DNA here is from genome assembly GCA_038213135.1 of Gaiellales bacterium. Taxonomy (GTDB): domain Bacteria; phylum Actinomycetota; class Thermoleophilia; order Gaiellales; family Gaiellaceae; genus JBBQTQ01. The sequence continues at coordinate 32,851 of JBBQTQ010000012.1, read as the reverse complement.
CGCTGTTCTCGATGCTCGTGCTGATGGCGCTCGTGACGACGTTCATGACCGCGCCCGCGATCCGCCTGCTCGATCCGCGGCGGCTGCTCTCGGCTCCGGTCGAGGAGGAGCTGCTCGGCGCCGAGGGCGAGAGCGTCCACGACGGGGCGATCCTCGTCGCGCCGCTGGCCGAGGAGAACATCGACGAGCTCCTGGCGTTGGCAGAGCCGCTGGCGCGCGCGGATCCCCGGCGGGAGATCCTGCTCGTGCGGCTGCTCGAGCCCCCGCGCGTGACCGGGCCGCTTGCGACCTCGGACCGTCTGGTCGCAGACGCGACCCGTCAGCTGACGCGCATCCGCGAGGGCTTGCGCGGGCGCGGGATCCACGCGCGCACGGTTGCGTTCACCTCCGCGAACCGGGGAGCCGACCTGGCGACGCTTGCGAGCAACGAGAAGGTCCACCTGATCGTGATGGACGGCCGGCGGCCGCTGCTCGGCGCGGGCGCGATCGCCGGCGAGGTGGGCGCGGTGCTCCGCGACGCCGATTGCGACGTGGCCGTCTTCGTCGACCAGGACCGCGTACCGGTGATCGACGCCGGGCATCCGGTCTTCGTGGCCAGCGGCAATACGGACAACGACCGGCTCGCCGCCGACCTGGGTCGCCGCATCGCCGGCGGAACAGGCGCGCCGCTCGAGACGAACGGGATGGCGCCGGTGGGCGCGGGCCTGCTCGTCGTCGGCCTCCCAGAGCAGTGGGAGCACGGGCTCGGCCGCGTCCGGGCAGGGTTCGCCCAGGCCGCAGCGGTACCGACCCTGTTCGTCCGGTCGATCCGCTCCGAATAGTCTTCGCCCCTTGCCCGAGTACGTACCGAGGGACACGACGATCGCGGTGGTCGGCGACGGCTTCGGCTCGCTGATCGTCTACTCGACGGCCGTCTATCTCGGCTTCGCGCCCGAGCAGATCGCGATCTACGGGCCGAGCGAGACCCCGGTCTCCACCTACGGCAGCTACGCGTGGAACCTCGGCCAGACCGTCCTCCGCTCGGAGTCCGAGTCGCACTTCCTACCCGCCGACTGGCCCACCTTCGCCCAGCTCGACGCGTACACGCGCCGGAGTCCCGGGCCGCTGATCCGCTCGATTCGCCGCCGCTACAACCCCGGGGTCTCCGAGATCCTGACGGAGGCGGTGACGGTCGCGAAACGGCTCGGCTGGGACCGCCACAAGGTGAACAAGAGGGTCGGCTGGGTGCAGCGGGAGCTGACTCCGACGCCGCACTTCGTCCTCCACGACGAGGACGGCAACCTGCTCGGGCGGGCGCGGCACGTAATGCTCGCGATGGGTCATGGGCCGCTCTCGTTCCCACGCTGTCTCGCCGAGGCACGCGAGCAGCCCGAGTGCGCCGGCCGAGTCGTTCAGGCCTACGAGCCGAAGTCCTACGTCGAGGGCGGCCGCTACGTCGTGATCGGGGCCGGGATCGCCTCCGTGAACGAGTGGGCGAACGCGCTCCACGCGGGCGCGAAGTGCATCTCGCTGCTGCGCAACCCGGCGCCCGACGAGCAGGACCTGAACACCCCCCGCTGCTTCTTCGAGGCCTTCGGAATCGACGCGTACCAGGAGCTGAGCTTCGAGCAGCGAGTCGCGTTCCTCGGCCAGATCCTCAAGGGCACCTCGCCGAGTCGCCGCGGCTGGATCGGGATCGTCGAGCAGGGCATCCGGGAGCAGCGCTTCGACCAGCTGATCGGGGAGATCGACCAGATCAAGCCGGGGCCGGCCGGACTCGCGATCCACGTCTCGAGCAGGCACGGGCCCGACCCCGGCTGGCTCGACGTGACCGGGGTCGTCTGCGGCACGGGCTTCGTCAAGTCGGCGCTCGCGATTCCCGTGATCCGGCGGCTCGTCGAGCAGTACCAGATCCCGGTCGAGGACGGCCGGCTCGTGCTGCGCTCGAACTGCGGCATCCCCGGACTCGACCTCGACGAGTCGCGGCTGTGCGTGATGGGCCTGCTCGCCAACACGGTCGTCCCGCACGGCGACACGATCGCCGGGGTGAAGTACGGCGGAAGGCGCTTCGTCACCGATTGCGTCGAGGCCGAGCAGCTGCGTGTGCGGTCGTTCCCGTCCCGAGTCCGCATGCAGCTCTCACTCGCCCGCGCGACCTCCGGCGCGATTCGGCAGACCCGCGCGACGGAGCAGATCGCCTAGATGGATGCTGCTGCGAGATCGCTCGCTCGGTGCGCGAGCTGGCCGCTCTGGGTCGCAGGAGGAGCCATCTAAATGTGCCCGACCGCTTTTGGGCGCGTCCAGACGCGGGTGATGACGCTCGTGCTGCCCGCGCTGCTCGCCACGGCGCTCTCGATCGCGTTCCGGGACGAGGGCTGGATCGTCACGATCGGGATCTACCTGCTGATGGGCGTCGCGCTCGACGTGATCGTCTACGAGCGCGTAATCCGCTGGCAGCCTCCCTGGCTGACGGGTGCGCTCGCGGTCGGCGAGTTCATCCTGCTCTTCCTCCTCGTGAAGGTCCTGCAACCGGGGCGGCCGGGCTTCGGCGAGCCGGACGCGCTGCCGGGCGTGGCCGACTGGCACCCAGTGATGCTCTTCTGGGTCAGCTGGGTGCTCGCGGTCTGGACGAAGATCGTGGTGCTGCCGTTCGTCTCGCTCTCCTGGATCGAGGATGGCGGCGAGCTCCGGCACACCGAGTGGACGATCCAGCCACAGCGCGAGCACGTGCCGGTGGTGGCGGCGCCGACGCCGGACCCGCACGCGACGCCGGTCGCGCGCGAGTTCGCGACTGCGTTCCCGAACCCCGAGCCGCTCGTGAAGAAGGCGGCGCCCGGACTCCCGGCGGGCACGGCACCGCCCCCCGCGGCAGTTCCGATGGGGGTGCGGTACGTCGGGTCCGGGCGCCGGCGACCCTCCGGGCAGATGGTGGCGCTCTTCTTCCTCGCGCTCGCCGGCCTCGCCTCGATCGGCGCCACGATCTCCCTCAAGGGCGATCCGACGAGCCGCTTCGACGGCTTCGTCTACGTCGAGAGCAACACCGCGCTCCGCAACGCCAACACGATCGTCGCGTACCACTTCAGGAACAACCACCTGGCTCTGATCGGCTCCTTCGAGACCGGTGGCAGTGGCGTCACGGATCCGGGCGTGACGGGCTCGCTCGACGCCGAGGGGCAGCTCGCGGTCGACAAGAAACGCCGCATCCTGTACGCGGTCAACCAGGGCTCGGACACGATCGCCGGCTTCCAGATCCAGCCGGACGGCCGGCTCCAGGCCGTGCCCGGCTCGCCCTTTCCATCCGGCGGCAAGGCGCCGGCCGGGCTCGGCGTCTCGGGCGAGCTGCTCGTAGTCGTCAACAAGGCGCACGACCCGAAGCGCGAGCTCTCCTCTGTCCGCCCGAGCTACACGACCTTTCACATCGCGGCCGACGGCTCGCTGACGCCGACCGGCAAGTCGTTCCCCGGCCCGCTCAACTCCTCACCGACCCAGGGGCTGATCGTGGCGGGGAAGATCGTGGTCGGCACGGAGGAGACCGGGCCGTTCCGGTCGTTCACGCTCCAGCCGGACGGAGCGCTGAAGGAGGCCGCGAACTCGCCGCTGCAGCCGGAGGCCTCGACCTTCCGCTCGGACTACATCGGCGCCCGCTGGGCGATCGGGATCGTCGCGCACCCGACTCGGCGGCTGCTCTACGCCGACCAGGCCGCGACTGCGCAGCTCCTCGTCTACTCGTATGGCCTCGACGGGCAGCTGCACTTCATCCACGCGACGCACAACTCGGGCGCCGTCCTGCCCTGCTGGACGGCCGTCAGCCCGAACACGAAGTACCTCTACACGGCGAACGCGGGCAACGGGACGGTCTCGGCCTTCAGCATCAAGAACCCAGAACGGCCGCGACACCTGCAGACCCTCGGCCTGGCGCACGGCGCGAACCCGTGGGGGCTCGCGCTCGACCCGACCGGGCGGACGCTGTTCGTCGTCGACCCGCGCGCGGTCGACGGCGTCCCGGGGATCCTCGGGAATCTGCTCCACGTGCTCGTCGTCCAGGGCGACGGCACACTCAGCGAGGTGCTCGACTCGCGGGCGACGCTGCACGTGCCGCGCACATCGAGCCCGCTCGGCATCGCCGTTGTCCCAAAGCGCTAGGTACCGGGGACAGGCCCCAAACGCGCGGAGCAGGGACTTCGTCGGCGGCGCTGCCCGGAAGGCCAGCCCGGGGGGACAGGCCCCGGACACGGCCCTAGTAGACGAGGTAGAGCACTTCGCCCGCGAGGGCGGGGTCGGGCTCGCCGCGGAGCTCGACCTCGACGCCGACGCGGTAGAGCAGCCCCTCGCCTCGCGGCTCGCTGCCGAGGATGCGGGCCACCGCACGCACCTCCGCGCCAGCGGGCAGCGGCGCCGGGAAGTGGACCTCCTCGATGCCGTAGTTGACGCCCATACGGGCATCCGTCACCGAGAGCAGCTCGTGCAGCAACATCGGCAGCATCGCCAGGACGAGATAGCTCGACTCCGCGAACGGCTCCAGCATCGACTCCTCGATCCGCACCCACGAGCCCGCCCCAAGGTCGAGGTCTCGCGCCTCCGCGAGCTCTGCACGTGTCAGCTCCCTCACGAGAGCAGCGCCCGCACGGCCTTGCGGTCGACCTTCCCGATCGGAGTCAGCGGCAGCGAGGAGACCACGTGCACCTCACGCGGGTACTTGTAGCCGCCAAGCCGCTCCTTCCCGAAGGCGACGAGTTCGTCCGGGGTGGCCTCGCCGCTGAGGGCGACGAACGCGACCACCTCCTCGCCGTGCCGGGGATCAGGGCGCCCGACGACGCACGCCTCCGCGATCGCCGGATGCTCGAGCAGCGCCTCCTCGACGTCGCGCGGGAAGACGTTGAAGCCGCCGCGGATGATCAGGTCCTTCTTGCGGTCGACGACGTAGAGGTATCCGTCCTCGTCGAGCCGCCCGAGGTCGCCGGTGTGCAACCAGCCACCCCGCATTGCGTCCGCGGTCTGCTCCGCGTCGCGCCAGTAGCCCTGCATCACGAGCTCCGAGCGCACGCAGATCTCGCCGACCTCGCCCACGGGCAGCTCCTGATCCTGATCGTCGTGAATCCGCACCTCCGTTCCTGGGATCGGCAGCCCCACGGAGCCCTCGCGGATCCGCCCCGGCGGGTTCGTGGAGACGAGGGCCGAGGTCTCGGTCAGCCCGTAGCCCTCGCGAACCTCGACGCTCGGGATCCGCCGGCGCACCTCGCGCATCGAGTCGAGCGCGAGCGGCGCGGCGCCGGACGCCAGGTAGCACAGCTCCGGAAGGTCGTAGTCCTCGAGCGGCAGGGACAGCAGCAGGTAGAGCATCGACGGGACGACTGCGGCCAGCTGGATGCGGTGCTCCTGCGCCAGCTCGAGCCAGGTCTCGCCATGGAACCAGCGCATGAGCACGCTCACCGGCGGCTCCTTCGCCTGGAGGCCGACGACCGTTACCAGCAGCCCAAAGGCATGCGAGAGCGGCAGCGCCGTCAGTGTCCTCACGATCCCCGGCACGTAGCCCGAGTCGTGCCCGTGCTTGCCCGCGAGCCAGAGGTTCTCGTGCGTGAGCATCACACCCTTGGAGCGACCGGTCGTCCCGCCCGTGTAGAGAACGGCTGCCAGATCCGACGAATCCCGCTCGACGAACGGCGCGTCGCCGTCTGCCCCGAGGCTCTCGAGATCGTCCTCCCTGATCACGGCGGCAGCCTCGATGTCGGTCACGATGTGATTCAACTCGTCCTCAGAGAGGATGAAGACGGCCGGCGTCACGACCGCGCCGAGCCGCCAGATCGCGTTGTAGAGCGGCCCGACGTCGGGATGGTTCGGCACGGAGACGACCACGCGATCGCCCTCCCCGACGCCCCGTTCCGCAAGCCCGGCAGCCAACCGGTGCGACCGCTCGTGCAGCTCCGCCGAGGAATGCCACGCCCCTTCGAAGAAGACCGCCGGATAGTCGCCGCGCCGCTCGAACGACTTCTCGGCGAGCCGGCCGAGGTTGCGCTCGCTACTCAACCGAGAGCGAGCGGCCGCCGGCGTCCTTCATCCCGGCCGCCATTCCCGCGGGCGCGACACCGTCCGGGAACCGCTCGCGCAGCTCGGCAAGCAGGGCGGCCGGATCCCAGCGCTCGTCGCTCGCGAACAGCTCGCCGCTGTGCCAGCCCTGCAGGCAGTTGACGGCGCCGCCCCAGACGTGGAAGACCTGGCCGGTGATGTCCTGCGCCTCGTCCGCGCAGAGCGCGACGACGATCGGCGAGTTGTTGCCTGGGTCGAGCGCGTCGAAGCCGTCACCGACCGGCATGTCGCCGAACGCCGACTCGGTCATCCGCGTGCGTGCGTTCGGCGCGATGCAGTTGACCGTGACGCCATAGCGCTGCAGCTCCTGGGCGGCGATCACCGTGAACGCGGCGATCCCGGCCTTCGCCGCCCCGTAGTTCACCTGGCCGACGTTGCCGAAGACGCCCGAGGGGCTCGACGTGCAGATCACGCGCGCGCGAACGTCCTCGCCTGCCTTCGAGCGCTCGCGCCAGTGCGCGGCCGCGTGGTGCGTGGGCGCGAAATGACCCTTCAGATGCACCTCGATCACCGCGTCCCACTCCGCCTCCTCCATGTTCACGACCATCCGGTCGCGGAGGATGCCCGCGTTGTTGACGAGGATGTCGAGCCGACCGAAGTGCTCGATCGCATGCTCGACCAGCCGCTGGGCTCCGGCGAAGTCGGCGACGTTCTCGGAGTCGGCGACCGCGTCGCTGCCAAGAGCCTTCACCTCGTCGACGACCGACTGGGCCGGCGTCGCGTCCTGGCCCTCGCCGCTCAGTGAGCCGCCGAGGTCGTTGACGACGATCTTCGCGCCTGCGCGGGCCAGCGCGAGCGAGTGCTCGCGGCCGATGCCGCGCCCGGCGCCTGTGACGATTGCGACCTTCCCCTCGAGCATCGCGCAACCCTAACGCTTGGCTTCCCGCCGTGAAGCCGCCAGAATCCCGCGAATGTCGCTCGCCGCGCCGCCGCTGACGAACCAGCCGCCTCCGCTCGAGGGCTACAACCTCTTCACCGAGAACCGCCCCCTCGTCGAGGCGCTGCGGCGAGAGGGCGGCGGTTGGCTCGAGGAGCGCGCGACCGGACTCGGCGAGCTGCTCGGCGCCGAGCCGCTCACCTGGGGCACCCTCGCGAACGAGTACCCACCCCGCCTCCACACCCACGACCGCTTCGGTGAGCGCATCGACGAGGTCGAGTTCCACCCCTCCTGGCACTGGCTGCTCGGCCTCGGGGTCGAGCACGGCCTGCACGCGCTGCCCTGGCGCGAGCCCGTCCCGGGCGCGCACGCCGGGCGGGCGGCGCTCTTCTTGACGCTCTCGCAGGTCGAGGCCGGAGTCGGCTGTCCGCTCTCGATGACGTACGCGGCAGTGCCCGCCCTGCGCCGCCAGCCCGAGCTCGCCGCCGAGTGGGAGCCGCGGCTGACCTCGCTCGAATACGACCCCGGGCTGCGACCCGCTGCGGAGAAGGCGGGCGCGCTCTGCGGGATGGCGATGACCGAGCGCCAGGGCGGCTCCGACGTCCGCGCCAACGAGACGACCGCGCAGCCGATTGCCGGCGGCGAGGCCGTCCTGCACGGCCACAAGTGGTTCTGCTCGGCACCGATGTGCGATGCGTTTCTCGTCCTCGCGCAGGCGCCCGGCGGCCTCTCTTGCTACTTCCTGCCCCGCGTCCTTCCGGACGGCGAGCGCAACCGCTTCCACATCGAGCGCCTGAAGGACAAGCTCGGCAACCGCTCCAACGCCTCCTCGGAGATCGCCCTCGACGGAGCCTGGGCGCAACTCGTCGGCGAGGAGGGTCGCGGCGTCCAGACGATCATCGAAATGGTCAACCACACGCGGCTCGACTGCGTGCTCGGCGCCGCCGCGCTGATGCGGCGGGCGGTCGCCGAGGCGACCCACCACGCGGCGCACCGGGCTGCCTTCGGCCGCCTGCTGAACGAGCAGCCGCTGATGCTGAACGTGCTCGCCGACCTTTGCCTCGACTCCGAGGCCGCGACGGTGACGGCGATGCGCTTGGCGCGGGCGTACGACGAGGGCGATCTGCCGTTCCGCCGCCTGGCGACCGCGGTCTCCAAGTACTGGGTCTGCAAGGCGACGCCGCCGCTCGTCGCCGAGGCGCTCGAGTGCCTCGGCGGCAACGGGTTCGTCGAGGAGTCGGTGTTGCCGCGGCTGTACCGGGAGAGCCCGCTCAACTCGCTGTGGGAGGGTGCAGGCAACGTGAACTGCCTCGACGTCCTGCGCGCGATGGAGAAGACCCCCGAGTCGGTCGAGGCGTTCCTGGCCGAGGTCGAACTCGGCGAGATCGACACCGCCGGTCTCCGGCGAGAGCTGGCCAAGGCGAACGAGAGCGAGGCGCGCCGGCTCGTGGAGCAACTCGCGCTCGCGCTCCAGGCCTCGCTGCTGGCGCGTCACTCCGAGCCTGCGATCGCCGATGCCTTCCTGGCGACACGCCTCCGCGGCGAGGGCGGCCGCGCCTACGGGACACTGCCTGCCGGCATCGACGCGGCCGCGATCGTCGAACGCCATCGTCCCCGACTGCCCGCATGACGACGAAGCATCCCTGGGGCGACGAGCTCCCCGATCACCCTCATATCTGGCGCACGCTGGGCTATCGCCGCGGCGACTGGGAGCCCGGGCGGAACGTGGTCGAGTGGGAGGCGACCCCCGAGTACGCGTTCCGCTTCGGCGACGGCTACGTCGTCCACGGCGGGATGGTCACCACGCTCCTCGACACGGCGATGGGCGGCGCGACGTGGACATTGCTCGAAGAGGGCGAGCGCTTCCTGACGGGCGACCTCCGGGTCGAGTTCTTCCGCTCCGCCCGGCCCGGGACGCTCCGTGCCGAGGGACGAGTCGTCCACCGCAGCCGCCGCGCTATCTTCTGCTCAGCCGAGCTGACCGACTCGGAGGGCAAGGCGCTCGCCAGCGCACGCTGCACCCAGATCATCATCTCCTGATGGCCGGCACCCTCCTCTCCCTCCAGAACGTCAGCCGCCGGTTCGGCGGCATCCTCGCCGTCAACGAGGTCTCCTTCGACGTCACCGAGGGGGAGATCGTCGGCCTGATCGGGCCGAACGGCGCCGGTAAGACGACGGCGTTCAACCTGATCACCCGGCTCTACCGGCCGGACAGCGGCGACATCGTCTTCGCCGGCCAGAGCCTGCTCCGCGTGCCTGCGTACCGGATCGTCGGGCTCGGGATCGCCCGCACGTTCCAGAACGTCGCGCTCTTCCCGACGATGACCGTGCTCGAGAACGTCGTCGTCGGGCTCCAGGCCCGCGGCCACGTGGACGAGCAGGAGGCCCATGAGCTGCTCGACTACGTGGGGCTCGCCGAGTTCCCCGAGCGCCGCCCGGCGACGCTGCCCTTCCCGACGCAGAAGCGGATCGAGCTGGCGCGCGCTCTCGCCGCCCGGCCGAAGCTCCTGCTGCTCGACGAGCCGGCCAGCGGCCTCAACCACGAGGAGGTCGAGCGGCTCGCGACGCTGCTGAAGGCCCTGCCGACGGATCACGACCTGACGCTGCTGCTCGTGGAGCATCACATGAACCTCGTGATGCGGATCTCCGACACCGTCCACGTCCTCGACTTCGGCAAGCTGATCGCCAGCGGCACCCCAGCCCAAGTGCAGAAGAATCCGGCGGTGGTCGAGGCCTACCTCGGAGCGGACGACGACGATGCCGCTGCTTGAGCTGAACGGCGTCGAGGCCTCGTACGGCCCGCTGACCGCGCTGCACGGCGTCTCGCTCGCCGTCGAGGAGGGCCAGGCCGTCTCGATCCTCGGCGCGAACGGCGCCGGCAAGACAACGGCGCTGCGCGCGGTCTCGGGAACGGTCCGGCGCGGCGGCGAGATCCTCTTCGACGGGAAGCGGATCGACCACAGCTCGCCGGAGTCGATCGCGCGGCTCGGGATCGCGCACGTCCCCGAGGGACGTGGCATCTACGCCGAACTCTCGGTGCAGGAGAACGTGCTGCTCGGCGGCGTCGTGCGGCGCGACCGGAAGGCCGTCAAGCGCGACATCGAGCGAGCCCTCGACTACTTCCCGAGGATCCGCGAGCGGCTGAAGCAGCAGGCGGGCACGCTCAGCGGCGGCGAGCAGCAGATGCTCGCCCTCGCCCGCGCGCTCGTCTCCGGGCCCCGGCTCCTGCTCCTCGACGAGCCTTCGCTCGGGCTCGCGCCGACCGCGGTCACGGAGTTCTTTCGGGTCGTGCGGACGCTCAACCAGGAGGAGGGAATGACCGTGCTCGTGGTCGAGCAGAACGCGAAGATCGCGCTCGCCTCGACGCACTTCACCTACGTGCTCGAGGTCGGTAGGGTCGCCCTCCACGGGCCGAGCGAGGAGCTTCGCGAACACGAGGGCGTGAGGGCGTCCTACCTGGGCTACTAGCTGTGGCGAACTTCATCCAACACGTCGTCGCCGGGCTCTCCAACGGGGGCATCTACGCGACGCTGGCGCTCGCTCTCGTCCTGATCCACCGCGCGACCGGCACGGTCAACTTCGCACAGGGCGAGATGGGGATGTTCCTGACCTACGTCGCCTGGTCGCTGATCTACTCGGCCGGGATCACCTACTGGCTGGCGTTCACGATCACGCTGGTGATCGCCTGCCTCGACGGCGCCGCGGTGCATCAGGTGGTGATCAGGCCGTTCGAGCGCCGGCCGGAGCTGACAATCGTGATGGTGACGATCGCCCTGCTCTTGATCCTGAACGGGGCCGCAGGCTGGATCTGGTCGCCGCAGGAGAAGTTCTTCGAGAGCCCGTTCCCGCTCGACGTGATCACCGTCGGCGGCGTCGTCATGAATGCGCAAGACCTGGGCGTCATCGGCGTCTCGCTGGCCTGCGTGCTCGTGGTGTTCCTCTTCTTCCGCTTCACGCGTGCGGGCCTGATGATGCGCGCCTCGGCGGTCGGACCCGCCACGAGCAAGCTGCTTGGGATCAGGGTCGCGTTGATGCTGAGCGCCGGCTGGGGTCTCGCGGCAATGCTGAGCGCGGTCAGCGGGATGATGGCCGCGCCGGTACTGGTGCTGACGCCGAACTTTATGCTGATCGTGCTGACTTACTCGTTCGCCGCGGCGGTGCTCGGCGGCATCGACAGCCCGTGGGGCGCCGTCGCCGGCGCCTACCTCATCGGCGTGGGCATCAGCCTGCTCAGCGCCTACGTGCACTCGGTCGGGCCCGAGCTGCAGCTGCCCGTCGCCCTCGCAGTACTGGTTCTCGTCCTGCTCGTACGACCGGCCGGTCTCTTCGGCCGCGTTGTGGCGAGGCGCGTTTGACGGGGCGCGCAGTCCGCGGAGGCACGCTGCTCGCGGCGCTGGCGCTCGCCGCCTTCCTGCCGGCGGGGATCAGCCACTTTCACTCCTTCCAGTTCGCGTTCGTGGGCATCTACTTCATCGCGATCGTCGGCCTGAACGTCGTGACGGGCTACAGCGGCCAGATCTCACTCGGCCATGGTGCCTTCATGGCGATCGGCGCCTACACGACCGCGATCCTGAGCCACGACCACGGCGTCAGCGTCTACTGGACGATCCCGATCGCCGGAATCGTCGCCGGGCTGATCGGCTTCGCTTTCGGGTTCCCGGCGCTGCGGCTCTCAGGCGTCTATCTCGCGCTCGCCACCTTTGGCCTCGCAATCGCAATCGTCCTGATCGCCAAGAACTACGCCTTCACCGGCGGCGGAGGCGGCAAGTCGCTGACGCTGCCGTCCTCACCGATCTCGGGCCTTTCGACAAACGTCTGGCTCTATTACCTCGTCTGGGGCACCGCGCTGCTGATGCTCCTCCTCGCCTGGCTTCTGCTCCGCGGGAGCCTCGGCCGCTCGTTCCGGATGGTGCGCGACGCCCCGATCGCCGCGGTCTCCTACGGCGTCAGCCTCGCCCGCTACAAGACGATCGCGTTCGGAATCGCGGCCGCGTACGCCGGGGTCGCGGGGGCGCTGCTCGCGATCTCGATCGCCTACGTCAACCCGGACACGTTCCCGATCTCACTCTCGATCCTGCTGCTCACCGGCGCGGTGCTGGGTGGGCTCGGCTCGCTGACGGGGATGGTCTTCGGGGCACTGTTCATCGAGTTCGTGCCGCTCTACGCCGAGAAGATCAACAACCAGGCGCCGACCGTCATCTACGGGTTCATCCTGCTCGCGGTGCTGTTCGCGATGCCCTACGGCGCCGCCGGTCTGCTCCACCAGCTCGGCGGGCGGGTAAGGCAATTGCGTCCCAAGGCGACAAAAGACCCACGATCGGAGTAGGTTTCGTGAGCTTTGCAGCTTGACTCGTAAGCCTCACACGTACTACAAAAGGCCATCAGTCGAGAATCTCAGGGATGGAACATCTCCGAAGGAGGAGGAATGCGAAGGAAGCTTTTCCTGGTAGCGGCGCTCGTCGTCGCTGCCGTGGCAGCCATGGGTGCGTTCGCGAAGAGCGCGAGCGACCCCGGCGTGACCTCGCGGACGGTCACGCTCGGCGGGACGTTCCCGTTGACAGGGCCGGCGTCGAGCTACGCGCCGATCCCGTCCGGGATGGCCGCGTACTTCAGCTACGCCAATGCCACCAGGGGACCCGACCACAAGCGCGGCGCGGGCGGGCACCAGATCATCTGGAAGTTCTACGACGACGCCTACAACCCCGCGAACACGGTCCAGAGGACGCACCAGCTCGTCGAGCAGGATCACGTCTTCGCGCTGGTCGGCGGGCTCGGGACCGAGCCGCAGCAGGCGGTACGTGACTACCTGAACCAGCAGAAGGTGCCGCAGGTCTTCGTCTCGACCGGAGCGACGACGTGGGGCTTCGACCACGCGCAGTACCCGTACACGTTCGGCTGGCAGCCTGACTACCAGGCCGAGGGCGCGCTCTACGGCAGGTACATCGCGAAGAACGACCCGAACGCGAAGATCGGGATCCTCTACCAGCACGACGACTATGGGAAGGACTACGTCGCCGGCCTGTACGCAGGCCTCGGGGCGAAGAAGGATCAGGTGACCATCTCCCGCAGCTTCGAGGTCACCGACGCGAGCGTCCTCTCGCAGATCCTCGACCTGAAGGCTTCGGGCATCGACACGTTCATGATCTTCGCCACGCCCTCGAAGACGATCGCGACCTACGCGACGGCGGCGAAGGTCGGCTGGAAGCCGAAGAACATCTACCTCAACTCGGTCTCGGGGACGCAGACGTTCATGGCGATCGCCGTCAAGCTGGCCGGCGCTGCCGAGGTCGACGGCACGATCAGCGCCTACTACCTGAAGGATCCGGCGAACCCGAGCTGGGCCAACGACGCCGGCATGCAGAAGTACAACGCGATCATGGCCAAGTACCTGCCGACCGCCGATCCGAAGAACGGCCTCTACCTCTACGGGATGGCCAAGGCCTTCGACACCGTCGAGGCGCTTCGGAACACCGGAGCGAACCTGACCCGTGCGAACTTCGTGCACACCCTCAACAACCTGAACATCAAGGACAACCCGTTCGCCCTCCCGGGCGTAGTCACCAAGACCGGGAAGACGAAGACCGGGAAGATCGACGCCTTCCCGATCTCGCAGGTGCATCTGATCAGGTTCGACGGGGCGACCCAGCAGTGGAACCCGTTCGGGACGACGATCGACCCGCGCGGAAAGTAGGAAGAGCTTCAACCGGAACGAGCGGGGTCGGCGAGAGCCGGCCCCGCTCCTTTTGAGCCATGGACTTCACGCCGACCAACGAGCAAGAGCTGATTCGGCGGACGGCGCGCGAGTTCCTCGAGCGCGAGGTCGCGCCGTACGCGGCCGACTGGGACCGTTCGGAGCGGATGGATCCGGCGATCGTGGGGAAGCTCGCCGAGCTCGGCTTCCTCGGCGCGGCGCTCCCCGAGGAGTACGGCGGCCTGGGGCTGGACTCGGTCTCGTACTGCCTGCTCATGGAGGAGCTCGGGCGTGCAGACTCATCAGTGCGCGGGATCGTCTCCGTCACGAACGGCCTGGCGGGAAAGACGATCGCGAGGTGGGGCAGCGAGGAACAGCGCCGCCAGTGGCTCCCTGGCATGTGCTCGGGCGAGGCGCTCGGCTGCTACGCGCTCACCGAGCCCGGGCACGGCTCCGATCCGGCGAGCCTCGAGACGCGGGCCGAGCGCGACGGCGCGGACTGGCTGCTGACCGGCTCGAAGATCTTCATCACGCTCGGCACCTGGGCGAAGGTGGCGCTCGTCTTCGCGCGGACAGGCGGCGAGGGGCCGCGCGGGATCACGTGCTTTCTCGTCCCGACCGACTCGCCGGGCTTCAGCTCGCGCAAGATCGACGGCAAGCTCGGGCTGCGCTCACAGGACACGGGCGAGTTGTTCCTCGAGTCGGTGCGGGTGCCCGACGACGCGCGGCTCGGCGACGAGGGAGCGGGCTTCAAGGTGGCCATGTCCGCCCTCGACGCGGGGCGCATCTCGCTCGCGGCGGGCTGCGTCGGGATCTGCCAGGGCTGCGTCGACGCCTCGGTCGCCTACGCGGCGGAGCGTACGCAGTTCGGCCGGCCGATCGCCAAGTTCCAGCTCGTCCAGGAGCTGATCGCCGAGATGGCCGTCGACGCCGAGGCGGCGCGGCTCCTGACCTGGCGCGCCGCGCTGCTCGCGGACGCGGGGGAGCCGTACGGCGTCGCCGCGTCCACCGCCAAGTACTTCGCGAGCGAGGCGGCCGTACGCGCCGCGAACAACGCGATCCAGGTCCACGGCGGTTACGGTTACGTCGACGAGTTCCCGGTGGGCAAGTACCTGCGCGACGCGCGGGTGACGACGCTCTACGAGGGGACGAGCCAGATCCAGAAGCTGCTGATCGGCCGAGCGCTGACCGGCGAGAACGCATTCGTCTGAGAGGAGTGGAGATGCCCGAAGCCGTCATCGTCGCCGCCGCGCGTACCCCGATCGGGAGGGCCGGGAGGGGTTCGCTCGCGGACGTCCGGCCGGACGACCTGGCCGCGTTCGCGATCCGGTCGGCGCTGGACAAGGTGCCCGAGCTCGATCCCGCCGAGGTCGTGGACGTGATCGTCGGCTGCGGCTTCCCCCAGGAGAAGCAGGGTATGAACCTGGGGCGGCGCGTGGCGCTGCTCGCGGGCTTGCCGGACACCGTTCCCGGGACGACCGTCAACCGGTTCTGCGCGTCGAGCCTGCAGACGATCCGCATGGCCCTCCACGCGATCAAGGCCGGCGAGGGGGACGCGTTCGTCGCCGCCGGAGTGGAGTCGATCTCGCAGGTCTCGGGCTACCCGAAGGACACGGACGAGCTGCACCCGAAGCTGATGGGCGACGACGCCGAGATCGCGAACGTCTACATCCCGATGGGCCTCACGGCCGAGAACGTCGCCCGGCGCTGGGAGATCGAGCGCGACGAGATGGACCGGTTCGCGCAGCGCTCGCAGGAGCGGGCGGTCGCTGCGCAAGGCGACGGCTTCTTCGACCGCGAGCTGACGCCGTACACGAAGGCGGATGGGACAGTGGTCGAGAAGGACGACGGGCCGCGCGCATCGTCGACCCTGGAGAAGCTCGCCGAGCTCGAGCCCGCATTCCTGCCGGGCGGCAAGGTGACCGCCGGGAACGCCTGCCCCTTGAACGACGGCGCCGCGGCCGTCGTTGTGATGAGCGAGAAGCGGGCGCAGGAGCTCGGGATCCGGCCGCGGGCGCGGATCGTCGCCTCGTCCGTCTCGGGCGTGGCCCCGGAGATCATGGGCGTCGGGCCGATCGAGGCGGTGCGGAAGGTGCTGGCAGGCGCAGGAATGACGATCGAGGACGTGGACGTGATGGAGCTGAACGAGGCCTTCGCGGCGCAGGTGCTGCCCGTCTGCCGCGAGGTGGGGATGGATCCGTTCGGCGAGAAGCTCAACCCGCACGGCGGCGCGATCGCGCTGGGGCATCCTTACGGGATGACGGGCGCGCGGATCATGTGCACGCTGCTCAACGGCCTCGACTCGGTTGACGGCACGATCGGCCTGGAGACGATGTGCGTCGGCGGCGGCCAGGGCATGGCGATGATCGTCGAGCGGCTTGCCTGAGCGTGCGACTCGACCTGCGGCGAGATCGAGGGACAGGCCTCGCAGGCCTGTCCCTCACGTGGTGACATGACAGACCTCCACGTCGAGGAGTTCGGCAAGGGCCCGCCGCTGCTCCTGATCCAGGGGCTCGGGCAGTCGTCCTGGGTCTCGCGCTTCCACCGCGACGGCCTCGCGGGGCGGCGGGTGATCGTTTTCGACAATCGCGGCACGGGGCGCTCGTTCAAGCCCGCGGGGCCGTACTCGATCGAGCTACTGGCCGACGACGCGGCCACGGTGCTGGACGGTCTCGGCGTGGAGCGCGCCGACGTGCTCGGGCACTCGATGGGCGGCTACATCGCGCAGACGCTCGCGCTGCGCCGGCCGGAGCTCGTGCGGTCGCTCGTGCTGGTCGGGACGGGTGCAGGCGTGCCGACGCACGAGCCGAATCCTTCGGCGACCCTGGATGTCTGGCTCGCCAATGCCGGCCGTCCTCCGGAGGAGTACGCGCGCGCGACGATGCCCCTGTCGTTCGCGGTCGGCTGGGCCGAGGCGCATCCGGAGCGCTACGAGGAGTTCGTCGCGGCCCGCCTCGAGCACCCGACGCCGCCGGAGTGCTGGCGCGCCCAGTACGACGCGGCGACCGAGTGGGTGCTGCGCGGCTCGCCGGTCGAGGAGATCTCGACGCCGACGCTCGTCATCCACGGCGACGCCGACAGAGTCGTCCCGCTCCCGAACGGCGAGGGGATCGCGCGCCGAGTCCCGGGGGCCGAATTGGCCATCTTGCGCGGGATCGGCCACTACGTCATGCTGGAACGCCCCGGCGAGCTCAACGAGCTCGCTAAGAACTTCCTCTCCTCCGTCGACCTCAACGTGCCCGAAGGGGACACGGCCGGGGTCTGACCCCGGCCGTGTCCGCCCGAGCCATCGTGGACGAGCTGAACGAGTCGGTGCGGGAGGCGATGCCGCTCGCCGCGACGCTCGAGATGGAGTTCGTCGCCGCGGCGCCCGAGGAGGTCCCAGCCGGCTTGCCTGGGACGAGAGCCTCTGCACGTCCGGTGGCCTGCTCCACGGCGGCGTCCTGATGGCGCTCGCCGACTCGACCGGCGGCTTCTGCGCCTTCCTCAACCTGCCCGAGGGCGCGACGGGAACGGCCACGATCGAGTCGAAGACGAACTTCTTCGCGCCGGTGCGCGAGGGCTACGTCGAGGCGCGCTCGCGGCCACTCCACCGCGGACGCACCACGATCGTCATCGAAACGGACCTGCACGCCGGCGACCGGCACGTCGCCCGGGTCACCCAGACCCAGGCGATCCTCAGCTAGGGAACGCCAGCCGGAACTCGGCCCAGAGATCCTCCATCGTCGTCGTCCGCCCACGCAGGTGCACCGGGTCGTACGGGACATGGTTGACCGCGCGGACAATCCACTCGTCGCCCACGTCGATCACGTTGATGCAGGCCGGCGCCTGCTCGAAGCCGCCGAGGAACATGCGCTCCCCGGTCAGCGCCCAGGAGAGAATCGCGCGGTTGACACCGCCGTGCAGGACTGCGAGCGCGATGTCCCAGCCGGGATCCGCCACGAATCGCTCGAGAGCCGGCAGGACGCGGTCGAGCAGCTCGCCGATCGTCTCGCCCCCAAGGAAGCGGGTGTCCTCCGACAGCGCCCCGCGAAACGCACGCGTGAAGACGACCTCGAGCTGATCACCGGGGATCTCGCTGAGCCGGCCGCCCTTCAGCTCGCGCAGCTCCGGCCACACCTCCGGCTCCACGCCCGGCGCGACGATGGCAGCGGTTTCGATGGCCCGAGGCAGCCCGCTCGTCAGCACACGGTCGAACCGCACCCCGGTAAGCGCCTCCGCGGCCGCGCGGGCCTGCTCCCTCCCCTCCGCGGTCAGGACCACCTCGTCCGGCGAGGCGACGTGCCCGTCGGCGAAGTAGGAGACCGCGCCGTGGCGCATCAGGTAGAGCCGGCGCCTCACCGAATCACGGAGAGCGCCGTCTCGGCGAGGAACGGCACCCCGAGCTCGAACCGCGCAGCACGCCCGTCCTCCGCCGCAAGCTCGCCGCGGATGAACCGCCCGTAGATCGCCTCGCAAAAGACCGCCGCCTTCCAGAGCGCAAGCGCCTGGAACCAGGCGAGCGGCTGCACCTCCCGCCCGCTCCGCTCGACGTAGCGCTCGACGAGCTCGCGCTTCGACGGGAATCCCGGGGTGGCGGTGACCGGCGAAGTGCCGAGCGGGTTCGCCTCGCCGCCCGGCTCGCTGTAGGTGGCGAGCAGATAGCCGACGTCCGCCCTGGGATCGCCGATCGCGCCCATCTCCCAGTCGAGCACCGCGACGATCCGAGCCGGGTCGTCCAGCGCGACGATCGTGTTCCCGAGCCGGTAGTCGCCGTGCACCACCGCGAGCGGCAACGGCTCGGGCAAGTGCTCGGCCAGCCACTCGCCGACCTCGACGACTGCAGGCAGCTCTCGCGTCTGGTTCACCTCCCAGAGCTGCGCGAAGCGGCGCACCTGGCGCTCGAGATAGCTGCCCGGCCGGATGAAGTCGGCGAGTGCGGGCGCTTGCACGTCGACTCCGTGGATCTCGACCAGCGCGTCGACGAGATCGAGCCCCAGCCGCCGGCGTGCATCCTCGGTCTCGAGGCCCGGCGGCAGCGTGTCCGTGAGGACGTGGCCGTCGAGGAAGTCCATCACGTAGAAGGGGACGCCGAGCACGCTCTCGTCCTCGCAGACGGCCCGGATCGTCGGCAGCCGCACGCCGTGCGGCGCGAGCGCGAGCTGCAGCCGCGCCTCGCGAACCATGTCGTGGGCCGAGGGCGGCAGCGGCGGCCGCGGCGGGCGGCGCAGCACGAAGCGCCCTTCGTCGCGCTCGAGCAGGAAGGAGAAGTTGGAGCCGCCTCCCTCGCCGATCCGCGTGGCGCGTACCGGCCCGGAGCCGAGCCCTTGCTCGTCGAGAAACGCCTCGATGTTCTCGAGGCGCAGCAGGGGCGCCAGCGCGGTCAACGCGGGAGGTGAGGGACAGGCCCGCAGGGCCTGTCCCTCGGCCGGGTTTGCGGCCCAAGCATCACAGCACCAGCTCGGCGAGCGTCTGCAGCGTCTTGCGGTCGAGGCTCTGCACGATCAGCGTCGTCACGCCGCATTCGCGCCAGGCGTCCAGCCGCTCGGCGATCTGCTCCCGCGACCCGACGAGCGCGACCTCGTCCACCAGCGCGTCGGGTACCGCGGCGATCGCCTCCATCTTCTTGCCGCCCAGGTAGAGCTCCTGGATCTGCGCCGCCTCCGCCTCGTACCCGTAGCGGCTGACGAGCGCGTTGTAGAAGTTCTTCCCCTTCGCGCCCATGCCACCCACGTACAGCGCGAGGTGCGGCTTGATGAAATCGCGCGCCGATTGGAGGTCGTCGGTGACGGCGGCCGGCACGCCGAAGGCGGCCACGTCGAACCCGTCCTTGGCGTCCGTGAGCGACGGCCCGAAGACCTCGGCGAAATGCTCCGGGGCGGTCCAGACCGGCAGCCAGCCGTCCGCGATCTCCGCCGCAAGCGCGACGTTCTTCGGGCCGATCGCCGCCAGGTAGATCGGGATCTCGTCGCGCAGGGGCCGCATCATCAGCTTCAGCGGCTTGCCCAGCCCAGTGGCGTCCTCGCCTCGGTAGGGAATCTCGTAGTGCGCCCCGTGGTGCTCCACGACGTCGCGCCGAATCGCAGTCCGGACGATCTCGACGTACTCGCGAGTGCGGCCGAGCAGACTGCCGTAGGCCTGGCCGTGCCAGCCCTCGGCCACCTGCGGGCCCGAAGCGCCGAGCCCGAGCAGCACGCGACCGCCCGACATCAGGTCGAGCGTGGCCGCAGTCATCGCCGTCATCGCGGGCGTCCGGGCCGGGATCTGCATGATCCCCGCGCCGAGTTTCAACGTCGTGGTGCGGGCGCCGAGCCAGGAGAGGACCGTGACGACGTCCGTCCCCCACGACTCCGCGGCCCACGCCGAGTCGTAGCCGAGCCCTTCCGCCTCGACCGCGAGGTCGATCAGCTCGGTCGGGTTCGTGCCCGGGGGCGCGTAGCCGATCAGGAAACCGAGCCGCATACGTGCGATGCTAAACGGGATGGCGATCGCCGAACTCGCGCCTGCGGAGCTGAAGGCTCCCTATCGCGCCTTCATGGAGGAGCACGTCTACCCGAGCGAGGCCGCGCTCGACCGTGAGGACGACGACGCGCAGACGCTGATCGCCGACCTGCGGGCGCGCGCGAAGGCCGAGGGCCTCTGGGCGCCGCATCTGCCGCCCGAGGCCGGCGGCTCCGGCCAGGGCTTTCTCGCTTACGCGCACCTGAACGAGGAGATCGGCCGCTGTGTCTGGGCCCAGCTCGTCTTCAACTGCCAGGCGCCGGACGCGGGCAACGGCGAGATCCTCCACCTCTTCGGCACCGAGCCGCAGAAGGAGCAGTTCCTGCGCCCGCTCGTCGAGGGCGACACCCGCTCGTTCTTCTCGATGACCGAGCCCGAGGTGTCCGGGGCCGACCCGACCGGTCTGCGCACGAAGGCCGTCCTCGACGGGGACGAGTGGGTGATCGACGGCCACAAGTGGTTCTCGTCGGGCGCGCAGGGCTCGGGCTTCGCAATCGTGATGGCGGTCACCGACCCGGATGCGGAGCCGCACCGGCGGATGAGCCAGATCCTCGTCCCGACGGAGACGCCCGGGATCCGGATCGAGCCGGTGCCGATCATGGGCCACCCGGGCCGCGGCTGGACGACGCACTGCGAGGTCACGTACACGGGCGTTCGCGTGCCGGCGGACAACCTGCTCGGCGAGCGCGGCGACGGCTTCCGGATCGCCCAGAAGCGCCTCGGGCCGGGCCGAATCCACCACGTGATGCGCTGGCTCGGCCAGATGCAGCGCGCCTTCGAGCTGATGTGCCGCTACGCGCTCGAGCGCGAGGCTTTCGGCGGGCCGCTCGCCGAGAAGCAGACCGTCCAGAACTGGATCGCCGACTCGGCCGCCGAGATCCAGGCGTGTCGCCTGATGACGCTCGACGCGGCGCACAAGATCGACGAGGGCGACGAGGCCCGGGTCGAGATCTCGCTGATCAAGTTCTTCGCGGCGAAGGCGCTGAACGACGTGATCGACCGCGCGGTGCAGGTGCATGGCGCGCGCGGCCTGACCGACCGGACGCCGCTCGCGACGATGCTCCAGCACGCCCGCGGTGGCCGCATCTACGACGGACCCGATGAGGTGCACCGGATGGTCGTCAGCCGCCGGATCCTCAAGGCCTTTGCGAAGGGGGAGACCTGGCGGTTCTCGTGAACCGGCAGGTGACGCTCGCCGCCCGGCCGGAGGGCGAGCCGGCCGAGTCGGACTTCGCGCTCGTCGAGTCGGAAGTGCCCGAGCCTGGCGCGGGCGAGGTGCTCGTCCGGGCGCACTACCTCTCCGTCGACCCGTACCAGCGCGGCCGCATGAGCGAGGCGCGCTCGTACGCGGCTCCGGTGCAGCTCGGCGAGGTGATGACGGCCCAGGCGGTCGGCGAGGTCGTCCAGAGCGCCGATCCGCGGTTCTCGCCGGGCGACACCGTCGTCGGCCAGCTCGGCTGGCAGGAGTACGCGGTCGCACGCGGCTCGACGCTGAGGAAGTTCGACTCGCAGCCCGAGACGGCGGCGCTGCACGTCCTCGGGACGACCGGTTTCACCGCGTACTTCGGTCTCTTCGACGTGGGCAAGCCGCTGCCCGGCGAGACGGTCGTCGTCTCCGCTGCGGCCGGGGCGGTCGGCCAGATCGTCGGCCAGCTCGCGAAGATCGCCGGCTGCCGCGCGGTCGGGATCGCCGGCGGGCCGGAGAAGTGCGCCGAGCTGAAGGAGCGCTTCGGCTTCGACGCGGCGGTCGACTACAAGGCGGACGGCTTCTCGGCGGCCCTGAAGGAGGCGTGCCCCGACGGTGTTGACGTGTACTTCGACAACGTCGGCGGGGGCGTTTCGGCGGCGGTGGTCGGGCGCCTGAACGTCGGCGGGCGGATCGCAGTCTGCGGCCAGATCTCGATGTACAACGATCCCACCGGCGCGCCGCCCATGCCGGGCGGCTTCGGCTTCCTGATCGTTTTCCGCGCCCGTGCGGAGGGCTTCCTCGTCACGGATTACCTGCCGCGCTTCCCGGAGGCGGAACGCCGCCTCTCGCGCTGGCTCGCCGACGGCGCGCTCCGCTACGAGGAGACGATCACCGAGGGCATCGAGAACGCCCCGAAGGCCTTCATTGGCCTGTTCCGCGGCGCCAACCGCGGCAAGGCGCTCGTGAGGGTCTGAGAGCGTGCCTTGGGCCGGGCTGCTGGCCTTCGCCGGCCTCGCCCGCACGCTCTACCGGCTCGTTGCGAACGGCGCTCTGACCCTCGACACGGGCATCGGCCGCCGCCTCCGGCCGCTCGGCCCCGTGCACGTCGTGATCGAGGCTCCGCCAGAGGTCGTCTTCGACGTGATCGCCGGCCCGTACCTCGGTCGCACGCCGCGGGACCTGGCGGGCGAGCTCGAAGTGGTCGAGCGCGGATCCGACCTCGTTCTGGCCGCGCATTTCACGCCCGTCAACGGCCGCCGCACGACGACGCTCGAGACGGTCCGATTCCAGCCTCCCGAGCGAGGCGACTTCCGGCTCGTCCGCGGCCCCGTGCCCCTTCTCCTGGAGACATTCGCGATCGAGGCCAGCTCGTCGCAGGCCACTGGGAGCGGACGGTCCGCGGCTCGCTCGCGAGGATCTCGGCGGAGGCGGAGCGGAGGGCGGCCTAGATGCGCGGGCCGAGCGACAAGCGCTCGCCAGGGGTGGACCTCGAGAGCTTCTTCCCCGGATTGAGCAGGTTCTTCGGGTCGAAGACGCGCTTGATCTCGTCGTGGAGCTGGAGGGCGCGCGGCCCCCACTGGCGCGCCAGCTGGCCGCGCTTGAGGAGGCCGACGCCGTGCTCGCCCGAGATCGAGCCGCCGAGGCGGACAGCCAGCTCGAACAGGTCCTCGACAGCGAGCGCCGCGCGCGCGAGCTCCTCCTGGTTCTGCGCGTCGACGAGGAAGGTCGAGTGCAGGTTGCCGTCGCCCGCGTGGCCGAAGCAGACCGCGATCAGGTCGTGGCGCCGGCCGATCTCCGTCGTGCCCTCCATCGCCTCGGCGAGCCGGTCGAGCGGCACGACCACGTCCTCGCTCACCGCGCCCCCGCGCCGGGCGATCACCGCGAAGGCGAGCCCGCTCCGCCAGCGCCAGAACGAGTCGATCTCGGCCCGCTCACGCGGCGCGTAGACCCCGACCGAGCCCTCGCCGGCGGCCTCGACGAGCTCGCCGACGATGCGCTCCGCCTCCGCCGCCGGCCCGTCGGCCTCGGCCATGAGCAGGAATTTCGCACCATCCGGCAGCCCGCCCGGGAAGGTTGCGCCGCCGCAGATGAGCGTTTCCTCGTCGAGCAGCTCGAGCGCCGCCGGCTGGATGCCGCTGCCGAGCACCCGCAGCAACGCATCGACCCCTTCGCGCACGCCTCTGTGGAAGATCGCCACGGGCAGCACCAGCTCCGGAGCCGGCACGAGCTTCAGCCACGCCGCCGTTACGATCCCGAGCGTGCCCTCCGAGCCGATCAACAGCCGCTTCAGGTCGTAGCCGGCGACGTCCTTGCGGATCGGGCCGCCGACTGTCACGAGCTCGCCGGGCGGGATCGCCGCCTCGAGGCCCGTCACCCAGTCGCCCGTGACGCCGTACTTGAATGCGTGCGGCCCACCCGCATTGGTGGCGATGTTGCCGCCGATCTGGGAGATCTCGACCGCGCCCGGGTCGGGAGCGAACATGAGGCCGCTCTCGCGGACGCGCTGCTGCAGCGCGCCGGTGGTCAGGCCCGCCTCGACGTGGATCCGCCAGAGCTCGGGATCGAACGAGCGCACCTTGTCGAGCCGCTCGAGCGAGAGGACGACGCCGCCGTCCGGCACCGCGCCTGCCGCGAGGCCCGTGCCGCCGCCGCGAGGGACGATCGGCACCTCCCGCTCGTAGCACCAGGCCAGCAGCTCGGCGACCTCCTCCGCGCTCCCCGGACGCACGACCGCGTCGGCGCTCCCCGTCACGCGGGAGATGTCGCTCAGATACTCGCTGGGGACATCCTCGAGGACGCTCGCGCCGAAGACGCCTCGCAGCTCCGCGACCAGCGTCACCCGAGGAACCTGACGATCCGCTCAGCCGCCTCCTCGCCCGCGTCCTCCTGGACGAAGTGGCCGGCGTTCGCGATCGTCTCCGCCGGCAGTGCTCCGGGGATCAGCCGCGAGATGCTCTCGGCGACGGACGGCGCGAAGATCGGATCCGAGTCACCGAAGAGCACGAGCGCCGGCTTCTCCCACTGCGACATCGCCTCGCGCACGGCGAGCATCGGCGCCGTGTTCGGATGCTCGGGCTCAGTGGGCACATGCTCGGGGAAGGCGACTGCGCCGGCCTTCGACTCCGGTGTCGGGAACGGCGCTTCGTAGCCGGCGACCGCGTCGTCCGAGAGCCCCCGAGCACAGCCCGCGCCGACCAGCCGCGCGATGTCGAGCTGGCCGCCGAGGCTGCGCACGACCTCGCGGAAGCGGAGCCAGGTCTCGCTCGGCGCGCGGCCACCTCCGACCCCGGTATTCATGATCACGAGCCGGTCGACGCGCTCGGGCTGCTCGGCCGCGAGCCGCAACCCGATCGGGCCGCCCCAGTCCTGCACGACGAGCGTCAGCCGCCGCAGATCCAGCTCCTCGACGAGCCGCAGGATCGAGCCGTAATGGCGGTCGTACGAGTACCAGCCGCCGTCTGTCGGCTTGTCGGAGCGACCGAAGCCGAAGTAGTCGGGCGCGACGACCCGGGCCACCCGTGCGAGGCCGGGGATCATCTTCCGGTAGAGGAACGACCAGGTCGGCTCGCCGTGCAGGCAGAGCACGGGATCGCCGCTGCCCTCGTCGAGGTAGTGCATCCGCAGCCCGTCCTGGTCGAGCCAGTGCGGGTCGAAGTCATAGCCGGCAAGATCGTCGAAGCGCTCGGCCGGTGTCCGGTAGACGCTCACCGCGGTCCAGGTACTCCCCGGAACTCGTAGCGCACCGGCTCCCGGCCGGGCTGGACGACCCAGGCATGGCCGGTCTCCTCGAAGCGAGCCGCAGCGAGTACCGCCTCGGCGACCTGCTCGGGACTCATCAGCGCCACGTCGATCAACTCGCGCAACTCGGGCGTCACGATCGCCGTGTCCGCGTAGCCGGGGCAGATCACCTGAGCCCCGATCCCGCGCTCGGCCAGCTGCGGCGCAACCGCGCGCATGAAGCCGACCACCGCGTGCTTTGTGGCCGTGTAGATCGGGTCGAGCGACATCGCGACGAGACCGGCGAGCGAGGCGGTGGCGACGATCGCGCTGCCCGGCTCCATCACCTGCGCGAGGCGGCGCACTCCGTAGACGACGCCGTCGAGGTTCGCGCCGACCGCGCGACGGTACAGCTCGTCCGACAGAGCGTCGATGCGCGTCTCGCCGGTCGCGACGCCGGCGTTCAGGAACGCGAAGTCGACCGGGCCGACCTGCTCCCACGCGGCGGGGTCGCCCACGTCGAAGCCGTCGCGGATGTCGAGCGACTGCACCTCCGCGCCCTCGCGTTCGAGCAGCGCAATCGTGGCTGCACCGATGCCTCCGGAGCCGCCCGTGACGAGCGCTGTCCTAGGGAACAAGGACGACCTTCCCGGTGTGCTTGCGCTCCTCGATCAGGCGGTGTGCGTCCGGAGCCTGGGCGAGCGGGAACTCGGCGCCGACGACCGGCCGCAACGCGCCCTGCTCCCACAGCTCCACGAGCTCGTCTGCGGCCTGCCGCACGATCTCGGGCCGGTGCGCCATTAGGCGTCCGAGGTAGAAGCCCTGCACGCCGACGTTGCGGCCGACGAGCAGCGCCGGGTTGACGTCCTCCCACATGCCCGCCGCGAAGCCGATCGCGACGACGACGCCGAGCGGCTTGAGCGCTTTCAGGCTGTCGGCGAAGACCTTGCCGCCGACGGGATCGATCACGACGTCGGCACGCACCTGCTCGGCGAACTCGTCGTAGCCGTACGCCTCCTCGGCGCCCAGCCCGCGCGCGAACTCGCGCTTCTCCTCGGTGCTCGCCGTCGCCACGACCCGAGCGCCGAGGTGGCGCGCGACCTGGATCGCGGCGCTGCCGACCCCACCTGCGGCCGCATGCACGAGGACGATGCTGCCCGGCTCGACCCGCGCCTGCCAGCGCAAGGGCAGATAGGCGGTCAGGAAGGTCATCAGGAACGCCGCGCCCTCGGCGAACGAAGCGCCCTCGGGGAGCGGGAAGAGCCAGTCGTCGTCGAGCAGCGCGAGCTCCGCGTAGCCGCCGCCGCTCAGTCGCGGCAAGCCCATCACGCGGCGACCGTCGAGCTCGCCCGCGACCTCCGCTCCGAGAATCGCGGGCAGGTCAGGAGGTTGCGGGTAGCGGCCCTGGCGAACGAGGACGTCGAGGAAGTTGATACCTGCCGCGCGGACACGGATAAGGGACTGTCCCTCGGCCGGGTCCGGATCGGCCACGTCCTCGACCCGGAGCTGCTCCGGAGCGCCAGTCTCGCGCAACAGGATCGCCTTCACCCGAGGATTTTGCACGATCCGCCGACCCAACAGCCGACAAGGGAGGTCGGTAACAACGCAGGAAACGATCCCGGAGGCCCTCGAGGCCTTCAACGCCCACGACGAGCAGCGGATCCGCGCCGGCTACGCCGAGCACGCGACCTTCGAGGGGTCGGGAGACGTCCGGCTCGAGGGCGCGGAGGCGATCACGGGCTATGCGATGGGCTGGCTGAACGCCTTCTCCGACGCCACCCACCTTCGAGATCGAGAACCCGTTCTACTCCGGGGAGTGGGCGGCCGCACAGGGCACGTTCCACGGGACGCACGACAACACGCTCTCAGGCCCCGCGGGTGACGTCCCCGACGCATCGTCGGCTCGACGGCCGCGCCGCCCAGGTCTGGAAGATCCAGGACGGCAAGATCGTCGAGGAGTACCTCTACTACGACCAGGTGCAACTGCTGACCCAGCTCGGGTTGATGCCCGAGCCGGCGACGGCCTGACCCGTCACTACAGCTCGAGCGAGCGGGCGATCAGCTCGTTCATGATCTCGGTCGTCCCGCCGCCGATGCCCATGATCCGCGCGTCGCGGTAGTGGCGCTCGACCTCGGAGTCGCGCATGTAGCCGAGGCCGCCGTGGATCTGCACGGCCTCGTAGACGGCGAAGTCGCAGGCCTCGACTGCCGTGTTCTTCGCCATCGCGGCCTCCGTGCGAACGTCCTCGCCGCCGACGTAGCGCCCGGCGACCGCGGAGACGTACGTGCGCGCCACCTCGGTGCGACGCGCCATCTCCGCCAGCTTGTGCCGGATCACCTGGTGCGCAACGAGCGGCTCGCCGAACGTCCGCCGCGCCTTCGCCCACTCCACGGAGAGGTCGAGGCAGCGCCGCGCGGTCGCACAGGCCTGCGCGGCCATCGCCAGCCGCTCGGACACGAAGTTGCTCATGATCTGCGCGAGGCCCGTCCCCTCCTCGCCGACGAGATTGGCGGCCGGGACGCGGATGTCGCGGAAGGCGATCTCGGCGGTGTCCGAGCAGAGCCAACCCATCTTCTCGAGCCGCCGCGTCACCTCGAACTCCTCGACCACGAGCAGCGAGACGCTGTCGCCCGTCCTGACCGCGGTCGTGACGAAGTCCGCGCGGCAGCCGGAGGTGATGTACGTCTTCGAGCCGTTGACGACGAAGTGGTCGCCGTCCCGCTCGGCGCGCGTCCGTATCGAGCGCACGTCCGAGCCGCCGTCAGGCTCGGTGACTGCGAGGGCGCCGATCCTCTCGCCTGCCAGCGTCGGCCGGACGAAGCGCTCGATCTGCTCCGGATCGCCCGCGGCGACCAGGTGGGGCAGGGCGATGCCATGCGTCAGTAGAGCCGCGCACAGCCCGGACGAGCCGCCGGCGAGGATCAGCTCCTCGCTGACGGCGAGCGAGTCGAGGAAGTCGCCGCCCTCGCCGCCGACCTCCTCCGGATAGCCCGCGCCGAGGATGCCGGCGTCGGCCGCCTTCCGATGCAGCTCGCGCGGGACCTCGCCGGCGCGCTCCCATTCGTCGAGCTGCGGCACGACCTCGCGCCGCGCGAACTCGCGAACGGTCTCGCGGAAGAGCGTCATAGGAGGTCGTCGGGCAGCTCGACGACCTGCGCCCGCAGTTGCTCGCCGAGGGCCTTCGCCTGCGGATCCGGCCGCGTCGAGGCCGCGACTCCCTCGCCAAGCAGACCGACCACGTAGAAGTTGAGCGCCCGCAGGTTCGGCAGCTCGTAGCGACGAACCTCGAACGGTTCGGCCTCCGGGAGCAACTCCTTGAAGCGCTCGACGGTCAGCTCGCGGACGAGCCACTCGTAGGCGGGGTCGCTCCGCGCCCAGACGCCCACGTTCGCGTCGCCGCCCTTGTCGCCTGAACGAGCGCCGAAGGCCCGGCCGAGCGGCACGCTAGCCAACGACGACCTCGTAGGGCACGCTCGCCGCGTCCACGTATTCGGCCCGGTAGACGCCGTACGGGCTCGCTTCGCCGGGCGGCCCGGTCGCGTGGAAGCCGGGGTAGCTGGCGAGCGCCAGTTCCACGATCGCACTGCTGAACGCGCGCCCGACTTTCTTCTCGTCAGGGTCTTTGGCCGTGATTCGCAGCTGCCGGCCGTCCCTGCGCACGTCCAACTCGGCCACGTCCAGGGACAGGCTCCGGAGCACGAGGTCGGCCTTCGCGTCGACGTCGAGCCCGGTCAGGACGAGAGTCGCCGAGTTCCGATAGCCGCCGAGGAAGTTCAGCGCCACCTTCAGCGTCGGCGGCGGCGGCTCGCCCTTGACCCCCGAGATGCCAACCCGGTCCGGTCCCTCCTGCTCGAGGCGGATGGTGTCGAAGCGCGCGGTCACGTCCGGGCCGAGGTAGCGCGGGCCCTCGATCTCGTAGAGCAGCTGCGCAGTGACCGTGCCGATCGAGACCTCGCCGCCCGTGCCCGGATGCTTCGTGATCGTCGAGCTGCCGTTCTCGTCCACCTCCGCGATCGGGAAGCCGGGGCGCTCGAGGCCCGGCACCTCCGTGAAGAATGCGTAGTTGCCACCCGTGCAGTGCGCGCCGCACTCGAGCACGTGGCCGGCGACGACGGCACCGGCGAGCGCGTCCCAGTCGTCGCGGCGCCAGCCGTGCCGCCAAGCAGCGGGCCCGACGACGAGCGAGGCGTCTGTGACGCGGCCGGTGATCACGACGTCTGCGCCCTGCTCGAGCGCCTCCGTGATCGGCCAGGCGCCGAGATACGCATTCGCCGTCAGCGCGCCCGGAAAGCGCCCCCGCAGGTCGTCGCCGACGACGTGCGCGACCCGCGCGCCGGTGTCGAGCGCGCGCACGGCGTCGGCGAGCCCGGCCGGATCGAGCCCGCCCGCGTTCGACACGACCTTGATCCCGCGCTCGACGCAGGTCCCGAGCACCTCCTCCAGCTGGCGCAGGAATGTCCGCGCGTACCCGCCGGTCTTCCAGAGGATCAGCATCGTCAGCTCGGCCAGGTAGTCGCCGGTCAGCACGTCGATCGGGCCGCCCTCGACCAGCTCGCGCGCCGCGGCAAAGCGGTCGCCGTAGAAGCCCGAGCAGTTGGCGATCCGGATCACCAGCGGGCCGGCCGCTGCTCGAGGAACGCGGCGACTCCCTCCTTCAGCTCCTCGCCGGCGAAGAGCTGCGACGAGAGCTCGCCGAGCCGCTCGAGGTCGTCGAGGCCTGCCGGCTCGTTGACCAGTCGCTTCGCGACGGCGAGCGCGTTCGGGCCGCCCTTCAGCAGCGCGTCGACGTACGGCTGCGGGTCGCCGATCGCCGTGACGAGCCCCAGCTCCCGCGCCCGCTCGGCGCCGACAGGCTTACCCGTGAGGAACAGCTCGAGCGCGTCGCCGCGTCTGACCCGCTGCAGCACGAGCGCGGAGACGATGGCCGGTGCCGCCCCGATCCGCACCTCCGGAAAGCCGAAGGTGGCGTCCTCGCTCGCGACCACGATGTCGCAGGCGGCGACGAGCCCCATCCCACCCCCGCGCGCCGCCCCGGCCACGTGGGCCACGACCGGCTTCGGCGAGTACCAGAGCTCGCGCAGAAGCGCGATGAACTCGCCCGGATCGTGCGAGGCGCTCTTCAGATCCGCGCCCGCACAGAACGCCGGTCCCTCCTGGTCGAGCAGGACGACCCGCACCTCCGGATCGTCGTGCGCCGCCCCGAGCCGCTCCCGCAACCGCCCCACGAGCTCGGGCGAGAGCGCATTCCGCGTCTCGGGCGAGTCGAGGGTGATCCGCGCGACGCTCACAGCCGGAACACCCCGAACGTCTTCGTCCCTTGGACGATGTTCGAGTGGACGGCCGAGAGAGCTGCGCCGAGCACCTTTCGCGTGTCGCGCGGGTCGATGACGCCGTCGTCGTAGACCTGGCCCGAGATGAAGAAGGCGTGGGACTCGCGCTCGATCTGCTCCTCGACCTTGCCGCGCAGGACCGCGTCCGCCTCCTCGTCGAACTCGCGCCCCGCCCGCTCGGCCGCGCCGCGGGCGACGATCGACATCACGCCGGCGAGCTGCTTCGGGCCCATCACCGCAGTCTTGGCGTTCGGCCAGGCGAAGACGAACCGGGGCTCGAACGCGTAGCCGCCCATCCCGTAGTTGCCGGCCCCATAGGAGGCTCCGATCATCAGCGTCAGGTGCGGGACGGCGCTGTTCGAGACGGCGTTGATCATCAGCGCGCCGTGCTTGACCATCCCGCCCTGCTCGTAGGCCGCGCCGACCATGTAGCCGGTCGTATTCTGGACGAAGAGCAGCGGCGTGTCGCGCCGGTTCGCGAGCTGGATGAACTCCGCCGCCTTGCGGGACTCCTCTGAGAAAAGCACCCCGCCGTCGTTCGCCAGCACGCCGATCGGGTAGCCGCGGATCGAGGCCCAGCCGGTGACGAGGCTCGTGCCGTACTGCGACTTGTACTCGTCGAGCCGCGAGCCGTCGACGACTCGCGCGAGCACCTCGCGGATGGAGACCGGCCGGCGCAGGTCATCCGGGGCCAATCCGAGCAGATCCTCGCTCGGATACACGGGCTCGGGGTACCAGGGAGCCGGGCCCGCGCCGAGCTTCTCCCAGCCGAGGCTCGCGACGATCTCGCGCGCGATCCGCGCAGCGTCGTGCTCGTCCTCGGCGAGGTGATCCGACAGCCCCGAGAGCCGCGAGTGCATCTCCGCGCCGCCGAGCTCCTCGTCGTCGGCGTCCTCGCCGGTCGCCATCTTCACGAGCGGCGGGCCACCGAGGAAGACCTTCGCGCGCCCCTTGACCATCACGGCGTGGTCGCACATCGCCGGGATGTATGCGCCGCCGGCCGTCGAGTTGCCGTAGACGAGCGCGAGCGTCGGGATCCCGGCGGCCGAAAGCCGCGTCAGCTCGCGGAAAGTCGCTCCCCCAGGCAGGAAGATCTCCGACTGGCGCGGCAGGTCGGCGCCGCCCGACTCGACGCGGTTGTTCAGCGGCAGCCGGTTCGTTCGCGCGACCTCCTTCGCCCGCAGCGCCTTGCGGAGCGTGTATGGGTTCGTGGCGCCGCCACGGACGGTCGGGTCGTTCGCCGAGAAGACGCACTCGACGCCCTCGACGACGCCGATCCCCGTGACGAGGCTCGCGCCGACTTCGTACTCGGTGCCCCAGGCGGCGAGGGGCGAGAGCTCGAGGAACTCGGTTTCGGGATCGAGCAGCGTCGCGATTCGCTCGCGCGGAAGCAGCTTGCCGCGGGCGCGGTGGCGCTCGACGTACTTCGGCCCGCCGCCCGCGCGTGCGAGCGCGAGCTGGGCGTTCAGCTGCTCGAGCCGCTCGAGCATCGCGGCGCGGTTCGCCGCGAACTGATCCGATCCGCGATCGAGGCGCGACTCGAGCACCGGCATGCGGCGAGCCTACTTCGTCGTGGCGAGCTTCAGGCGGCGCTCGATCCCGCGCCGGGCGCGCTCGAGCGCCTCCGGCTTGCGCTGCATCAGGTAGGCCGAGTTGGCCATCTTCAGCATCGCCTCCAGCTCGAAGGCGAGCTGCTGCGGATCCTCGTCAGCCGCCAACTCGCCTGCCTCCTGGGCCTGCTGCGCGCGGCGCTCCATGAGGGTGAGCCAGCTTCCGTGCAGGTCGGTCAGCCGGTCACGGACGCGCGCGTCGACCACCGCCGCCTCTCGCTGCGCCGAGGCGAAGAAGCAGCCGCCCGGGAAGACCGGCCGCTCGATGTACGAGAGGAACGACTCGCAGAGCGCCTCGAGCCGGGCGAGCGGGCTCGAGTGGGCGTTCGTCGGGTCGATCACCTCCGAACGGAAGATGCCGACGGCAGTCTCGATGGTGGCGAGCTGCAGCTCCTCCTTGGAGCCGAAGTGCGCGTAGAGACCGCTCTTGCTCATGCCGGTCTCCTCGGCGAGGCGCCCGATCGAGAGGCCGCGCAGGCCCTCCACGGTGACGAGGCGGACGGCGGTGTCGAGGATCGCTGCGCGGCTGCGCTGGCCGTCCGAGCGCGTCCGCTTGTCCAGTACGGACAGCTTCGGCTCGAATCCCTCCATCTCGACTTGACAAGTTAGCACGATCGTTCGTATTATTCAATCCAGAACGACCGATCGTGCTAAGTCCGAGAGGAGCCCGTCCCGTGTTCACCCAGTCGCAACCAAGTACTCGCTCCCACGACGAGCTCAGCGCTGCCTGGCTCGGGGAGCTGCACGAGCCACTCCGGCTCTTCCGAGGCCGCAGGCTGCTCCCGTCCTGGCGCTCGCGCCGGACGAGCCCGTCGTCGGGCCCGGCCGGGGCCCGCCGCGGCGGCGGGGGGGGCCCCGGGGGGCGGGGCGAGGGGGGGACCAGTGCCCCCCCC
>JBBQTQ010000011.1:0-44200 GCA_038213135.1 Gaiellales bacterium | reverse complement strand
CCGCCACCTGCGCACCCGCCCCTACCGGCCGCGCACAAACGGCAAGGCTGAGCGCTTCATCCGCACCCTGACCGAGGGCTGGGCCTACGGCGCTGTCTACCGCAACAGCGGCGAGCGCACCGCCGCCCTCGCCGGCTGGCTGGACTGGTACAACCGGCTCAGACCACACCGCTCACTCGGCCGAAAACCACCACTCACCCGGCTCGCCGAGATGAACAACCTTGCTGGGACCAACAGCTAGCGCCTGAAGTGCGCGATCGTCTCGGCGACGCCCTGCTCTAGAGGCGTTTGCGCCGGGCCGAAGTGCCCGTCGAGCTCGGGCGGGAAGGGAAGCTGGACGTCGTCGTAGGTGATCTCGGCGTCGGGGGCGATGGCGTGGATCGCGGCGACGAGCTCGGACATGTCGTGGGCCGGACCGCCGAGGTTGTGGACGGCGGCGTCCTGCGGGTCGGCGCGTGCGGCCTCGATGAAGGCTCGCGCCACGTCGGGCGCGTAGTGGAACTGTGTCCGGCCGCCGAAGGAGATGCGGTAGGGCTCGCCGCGGGCGGCCGCTTGCATCGCGACGGTCGGGGTGGAGGTCATGCCCTGGTCGCGCCCTGGGCCGTAGACGGTGTAGGGGCGAAGGCCGATGCTGGCAACGCCGTTGTCCTGCCAGTAGATCTGGGCGGTGCCCTCGTTCGCGACCTTGTAGACGCCGTAGTGGGTCGTCGGTGCGATCGTGCCGTGCGGGTCGTAGACCGCGGTCGAGCTGGCGTAGGCGATCGTGCCGATGCCGCCGTGGCGTTTGACGGCTTCGAAGAGGTTGACCGTTCCGGCGACGTTGACCCGCGCGCCGAGCGCCGGGTTCTCGCGGCAGAACGGCACCTGCAGTGCGGCGAGGTGGACGACGTTGGTGATCGCGTGCTCGGTGAAGGTTCTTTCGAACGCCTCCAGGTCGGTCACATCGCCCGAAACGAGCGTGACCCCTGCGAGCTGCTCGGGCGTCATGATCAGGCGAAGCCGGTGCGGGTCGGTGCCAAGGTCGTAAGCCACGACGGGCACGTCCTCCTCGACGAGTAACCGGCAGGTCCAAGCTCCGATACACCCGAGGGCCCCGGTGACGAGGAACCGCTCGCCGTGCGCCCGCGTCACAGCTCCGTCACAGGGACTGTCCCTCGCGGTCGGCCTTCGGAGACAGGTCCGCGCCGGACCCGTCCAGCGTCGGGCGACATCGCACTTCGGTTACAGGGACTGTCCCTCGCAGTTGGCCCGTACGGGCACGGTCCACGCGGTCTCGTCCCTTACCCCTAGGGGATCCCACTTCGGTTACAGGGACCGTCCCTCGATGGGGACTGGCGCGGACATGGCTCAAATGTCCTCGTAGACGGTCACGACCTCGGTGTAGAACTCGATCGCGGCTCGGCCTTGCTCGTGCGGGCCGTAGCCGGAGCCCTTGATGCCGCCGAAGGGGACATGGACGTCGGCGCCGGCGGTCTGCTGGTTCACATGCACGAGCCCGGCTTCGATCGTTTGCACGAACTTCCGCGCCGAGGCGAGATTTGAGGTGAAGATCGCCGCCGAGAGGCCGAACCGAACCGCGTTCGCGCGCCGCAACGCCTCGTCCAGGTCAGAGAACCGGTAGAGCGAGGTGACCGGCCCGAAGACCTCCTCGCAAGAGAGGAACGCCTCGTCCGCCAACCCCTCGAAGAGCGTCGGCGCGACGAGATACGACTCGTCGTCGGCGCGCTCACCGCCGGCGAGCACCTTGCCACCGTCCTTGCGTCCTCGCTCGATCCCGTCGAGCACCTCCTGCAGTTGCTTCTCGTTGACGAGCGGACCGACCTCCGTCTCGGGATCGGTCGGGTCGCCGACGACGCCGCGCTGCATCCGCGCCAGGAGCCGCTCCTTGAAGTCGTCGTAGGCGCCGTCCTTGACGTAGATCCGTCGCGTCGCCGTGCACTTCTGGCCGGCCGACCAGAACGCCCCCGCGTACGCCGCCTCCACGGCTCGGTCGAGGT
The DNA here is from genome assembly GCA_038213135.1 of Gaiellales bacterium. Lineage (GTDB taxonomy): Bacteria > Actinomycetota > Thermoleophilia > Gaiellales > Gaiellaceae > JBBQTQ01. The sequence continues at coordinate 42,203 of JBBQTQ010000011.1, read as the reverse complement.
CGGCGTCGGCCATCACGATCAGCGGGTTCTGGCCGCCGAGCTCGAGTTGGACGCGCTTGCCCTGGGCCGTCGCCTCGGAGCGAACCTGCTCGCCGACCGCGACGGAGCCCGTGAACGAGATCGCCCGCACCGTCGGGTGGTTGACGAGCGGCGTGCCGACCTCGGAGCCACGGCCGATCACGATGTTGAAGACGCCAGCCGGGATGCCACCCTCCTCGAGGCAGGCCGCGAGATGGAGGCCGGTCAGAGGCGCCTCTTGCGCGAGCTTCATCACAACGGTGTTGCCGTACGCAAGTGCCGGCGCCGCTTTCCAGGCCGGGATCGCGGCGGGGAAGTTCCACGGTGTGATCAGCCCGACCACCCCGAGCGGACGGCGCATGGTGTAGAGCACCGACCCGGTCGCCCCCTGCTCGTACAGCTCGCCCTTCGGTCGCCAGGGCTCGCCTGCGAAGAAGCGCAGGATCAGGGCCATCCGCGCCGCCTCCATGCGCGCTTCGCGCAGCGGCTTGCCCATCTCGAGCGTCATGTCCTGCGCGATCTGCTCGACACGCGCGTCGATCGCAGCCGCTGCGCCGAGCAAGATCGCCGAGCGCCGAGCCGCGGGCAGCCGCGCCCATTCCGGGAACGCCGCCGCAGCCGCCTCTACCGCCGCGTTCACATCGTCCTCGCCTGAAGCCGGGAATTCGCCGACGACCTCCGACGGCCGAGTCGGATTGCGCTTCTCGTAGGTCTTGCCGGACAGGCTCGGCCGCCACTCGCCGCCGACGAAGTTCGCGAATGCCGGGCGGACCGGCGCCTCCAGGACTTCGCTCATCGACCGCTCCTTCCCGTCAGCAGGTCGGCGGCTGCGCCGACCGGATTCTTCAGCGTCCCGATCCCCGGAACGTGGATCTCGACCACGTGCCCGGGCTGAAGCGTGAACTCGTCGGGCGGGACGAGGCCCGTCCCGGTGAGCAGGACGCTACCCGCGGGCACGGGGTTGTCGCGGAGCAGCCACTCGACGAGTTCCGCGAACGACCGCTTCATCCGCGTCGTGGAGGTCTCGCCCCTGAACACCTCCTGGTCGCCGTCGAGGATCCGCATCCGGATCTCGAAGTGCGCGTCGAGGTCGGCCGGAGTCAACAGCGCCGGCCCGATCGCGCAAGCTCCCGCGAAGATCTTCGCCTGCGGCAGGTAGAGGGGGTTCGTCCCTTCGAGGTCGCGCGAGGAGACGTCGTTCCCGATCGTGTAGCCGGCGATCGTGCCGCCCTCGCCGATCACGACGCCGAGCTCGGGTTCCGGGACGTCCCACTTCGAGTCGGCCCGTACGCCGATCGTCTGTCCCGGCCCCACCGTGCGCCGACATGCGGCGTCCTTGAGAAAGAGCTCCGGCCGGTCGGCGGCGTAGACGAGGCTGTAGACATCCTTGATCGTGCTCTCCTCGATCCGGGCGTCGCGGCTGCGCTCGTAGGTGACGCCGGCACACCAGACCTCCGGCGCATCGACCGGGATCAGCAGCTCGTAGGGCGGCGGCAGCTCGAGCGTGTTCGGGTCGAGCGGTTCGACCGGCAGGTCCTCGACGGATGCCGTCTCGATGCCGTTGGGGCCACGGAAGCGGACGAGCCTCAGAAGACCGCTCTCCCGCCCGAGATGTCGTACGTGGCGCCGGTCGAGAACGAGCAATCCTCGCTCGCAAGCCAGGCGATCAGGTTGGCGACCTCCTCCGCGGTGCCCATCCGGCCCATGGGGATCCGGTCGACCATGTAGCCGACGTGCTCCTCGGACAGCCCCTCGAGGATCGGCGTCTCGATCACCGCAGGGGCCACGCAGTTCACGGCGACCCCCGTCCCTGCGAGGTCCTTGCCGATCGCCTTCGTCAGCGCGATCACAGCCGCTTTGCTTGCCGAATAGGCGGCGGCCATCGGGTTCCCCTCCTTGCCGGCGATCGAGGAAACGAGCACGATCCGGCCGTAACCGCGCTCGACCATGCCGGGGATCACCGCGCGGCAGACGAAGAAGCTTCCGGTCGCGTTGATCGCCAGCACCTGGTTCCACTCGTCATCACCTACGTCGACCGTGTGCAGTGACTCGCCCGGAACTCCCGCCGAGTTGACGACGATGTCGATCGGACCGAGCCGCTGCTCGGTCTCGGCGACGGCCGCGTTCACGTCCGCGGAGCGCGCGATATCCCCGGAGAAGTCCGCGCCCGCGTCACGGTCGAACGTCGCGACCTTGGCGCCGCTCGCACGGAGCTTCTCGGCCGTCGCCGCCCCGATCCCGCTCGCGCCGCCGGTGACGAACGCGACGCGGCCGCTGAAGTCGTAGCTCGCGGGCAGCGCTAGCCCGTCTTGGTGAACTTGTGCGTGAGTACGAACTTCCGGCCTGCGCACTTGTCGCCGTAGGCCTGGAAGGTGAGCGACTTGCCACCGACGATGAAGCGGTAGTCACCCTCGCCCTGGCAGGCCAGCGCGCCGCTCTTGTCGGTGAAGGCGATCGCTCCCTGGATGTACTTCACCTTGCCGAGAACGACGGCCTTGCCGTTCAGCGTGATCGTGTAGGCGCCGCCCGCGGCGAACTTCAGGCTCCAGGTGCCGTTCAGGCTGGCGGTGGGCGCGTTCGTGATCTTCGTGTTGTAGGTGCCGCTCAGCCCGCCGAGCGCAAGGGCGGTGGCGGTGACGGTCAGGCAGGCCGCGAGCGCAGCGACCCCGGTGATGCGCTTCATGAGTCCTCCCAGTTTCGACAGATGTTCGACGCACTCTAAGCTCTCCCGGTGGCCTTCGATCCGGGCAATGACTACCCGCTCGGCTCGCGGCGGCCCGATCTGGTGACGACACCTTCGGGGCTCGCGCTCGAGGACGTGACGCTCGAGGCGCTGCGCGACGGACGGCTGGACGCGGACGATCTCCGGGCCACTCCAGAGACGCTGCGCCGGCAGGCTCAGATCGCGCTTGCGGCCGGCCGGAAGCCGCTCGCGGACAATCTCGCGCGCGCGGCGGAGCTGGCAACCGTTCCCCACGAGACCATCCTCGAGATCTATACGGCCCTCCGGCCGCACCGCTCGTCGGCCGCGGAGCTCGAGGCGTGGGCAGCCCGGCTCGAGGGCGAGCTCGCCGCACCGCTGACGGCGGCGTTCGTTCGGGAGGCCGCCGAGGTCTACGGCAAGCGCGGCCAGCTCGCGCGTGAGCGTGCCACGGTCTAAGCGCTTCCTCTCGCGCGAGGGACGGGAGCTCCGCCGGGAGCTGCTGATCAGTCCCGCCCCCGAGCTTGGTCTCGTGGCGATGAACGGTCCGAACGACCCCGAGCCGGGACTCGAGCTGGCCGGCGACCGAATCGTCTCGCTCGACGGACGAGCGGAGGCGGACTTCGACTCGCTCGACTGGTTCGTCGCCCGCTACGGGATCGATTTCGAGGTCGCCGAAGAGGCGATGGCACGCTCGGACGACGAGCTCGCGCGGATGCTCGTCGACATCGACGTACCTCGCGCCGAGCTGGTTCGGCTCTCGCGCGGCTTGACGCCGGCTCGGCTCGCCCGCGTGGTCTCCCAGCTCGACCCGGTCGAGATGATGTTCGCGCTGAAGAAGCTGCGCGCGAGGCGGGCGCCCGCGAACCAGGCCCACGTCACGAACCTGAAGGAGAACCCCGCGCTGCTCGCCGCCGACGCAGCCGAGGCCGCCGCCCGTGGCTTCGCGGAAGTCGAGACGACCGTCGGCGTGTCGCGTTACGCGCCGCTGAACGCGATTGCCGTGCTCGTCGGATCGCAGACCGGCCGGCCGGGCGTCATGACCCAGTGCGCCGTCGAGGAGCGCCGCAACCTGCAGCTCGCGATCCAAGGACTCGTCACCTACGCAGAGACGCTCTCGGTCTACGGCACCGAGCCCGTCTTCGTCGACGGTGACGACACTCCCTGGTCGAAGGCGTTCCTCGCCTCGGCCTACGCGTCACGGGGGGTGAAGGTGCGCTTCACCTCCGGGGGCGGCTCGGAGGCGTTGATGGGCCGCTCCGAGGGCAAGTCGATGCTCTACCTCGAGGCGCGCTGCCTCTCGCTGATCCGGGCCGCCGGCTCGCAGGGCGTGCAGAACGGCTCGATCTCCTGCGTCGCGCTCGCGCTCTCTGTCCCTGCCGGCGTGCGCGAGATCCTCGCCGAGAACCTGCTCGCCGCCTGGCTCGATCTCGAGGTCGCGTCGGGGAACGACGCGATCGCCTCGCACTCGGAGATCCGCAAGACCGCGAAGCTGATGGGGCAGTTCCTGCCGGGCACCGACTTCGTCACGTCGGGTTACTCGGTGATGCCGCGCTACGACAACATGTTCGGGGGCGGCAACTACGACGCCGACGACCTCGACGAGTGGCTCACCATGCAGCGCGACTGGCAGGTCGACGCGGCGATCGAGCCCGTCGCCGAGGACGAGCTCGTCCGCGTCCGCGACAAGGCTGCCCGCGCGGTTCAGGCCGTGTTCGCGGGCCTCGGGTTCCCGGCTGTGACCGACGAGGAGGTCGAAGCCGCGACCTACGCGCTCGACAGTCGTGACCTCCCCGATCGGGACCGCGCTGCCGATGTGGCCGCCGCAGACCGCGTGCTCGGCGAGCGGATCAGCGGGCTGGACGTCGCGCGTGCTCTCGACGAGCGCGGGTTCGCCGACGTCGCCGAGGCAATCGTCGGCATGCAGCAGCAGCGCGTCTCCGCCGACTACCTGCAGACCGCGGCGATCATCGAGCCGGGCGGCACCGTGAGCTCGGCGGTGAACGACCCCAACCGCTACGAGGGCCCGGGTACGGGCTATCGCCTGGAGGGTGAGCGCTGGCAGTTGCTCCAGAAGCTCCCGCACGAGCTCGACCCACGAGCGCTGACGGGCGCGGCCGCCAAGGGCAATCGACAGGTAAACGAAGTGCATGTTGCCAAGATAGGAGACAGATCGGACGAGGTCGTGATCGCGGTCGGGCCCGCCTTCGCCGACGGCCTGCGGGAGACGATCAACGGGCTCGACCATGGCGAGGTGCTGCGCGCGATCGCCGACGGCGTCCGGGAGGCGGGCGGCGAGCCGCGGCTCGTTCGCGTCAGGCGGATCTCCGACGTCGCGTTCATCGGCCACGACGGCGCGTGCCTCTCCGGCTCCGGGATTGCGATCGGCCTGCAGTCAAAGGGCACCGCCGTCATCCACCGGGCCGACCTGCAGCCGCTCGACAACCTCGAGCTGTTCGGCATGTCGCCGCTCTACTCGCTCGAGTCGTATCGCGCGATGGGCCGGAATGCGGCCGGCTACGCGCTCGGGCACGCGGTCGGGCCCGTGCCGACGATGATGGACAACTTCGCGCGCGCGAAGCTGATCGTTCGGACGACGCTGCTCCACGCGCGCGAGACCGAAGCGATCGTCGAAGGCGCGCCGCCCGTCGAGCTAGCGCTGACCGAGGTTCCCTAACCGAACCCCGCTGAACTCGAGACTCGAGGCGGAGACGCGGCCCCAGAGCCGGCCAAGATCGGGCACGACCCGGAGCTCTATCGCCGCGTCGGTATGGCGGTCGAGGAGATCCCCGAGCTCGACGCGCTCCAGCGGCTTGACCGCGTCGCGGGAGAGCCAGTAGCCGCCGACCTCCGGGTGCGGCTCGAACGACCGCTCAGGCAGCCGGTAGGCGAAGACACGCGCGACGCGCAGCGGCTCCAGCCAACCGGTCTCGATCGCATGCACGCGGCGCCCTCCATCGCCGTCGAGGAAGCGATCGAGATCGTCCGCGCTCGTGTCGGCCCCGGCCCAGAACGTCCCGCGCGGGCAGTCGCGCGGGAACCAGTAGATCGGGAGGTGCCGCGTGTCGATCGCCCAGACGAGCTCCTCCTCCTCGAGTGCCGTCGCCGCGCGGTGCGGTCGAAACACCGAGATCGCCGGCTCCTCGCTCGCATGCCAGAGCGCGTGCGGACCTTCGCCTGCGTACGGCGGCGCCGGGGGCCTAAGCGGCCGGCTTCCCGTTCGTGCCCCAGTGCTTGGGGGAGATCCCCTGGATGATCACGTGGATGTGTTCCTTCGCCGCGCCGGAGGACTCGTGCAGCGCGTCGGTCAGGGCCTGAATCATCTTGGGGACGGACTCCTCGGTGACTCGGTGCTCGTAGAGCTTGACGTCGATCACGGGCATCTCAGTTCTCCTTTCGCTGGCTGAGCAGGATGCCGACGATAGCGCCGGCGGCGAGCAGTTGCGTCCATGACGGCAGGCCGGCGCCGCGGCGGTGGCGCCCTCCGCCGCGGTGTGCGGGGAAAAGCTTGCGGGGAAGCGGGAGCAGGTGCTCGACATCGGGCGAGCACGCCGAGAGCGCCCCGAGCACGGTCGGGTCGAACGGCCCGCGCACGGCGGCGAGGGCCGCGACGAGGAGCAGGCCGGTGCCGATCTCCCAATTCATGTCGTCGAGGTCCTCGTGCGGGAGTGCGTCCGCGAGGTAGTGCAGGAAGGGGCCGGCGGCGAGGGCGGCCTTCTGGGAGCCGGTCGCGGCTCCGAGGGCCGCGCCGGTCGCCACGTGTATCGAGACGATCATCGGGCCAGATACCCGCCGTCGACCGGGAGGATGATGCCCGTGACGTAGGCGGCGTCCTCGGAGAGGAGCCAGGCGACTGCGCCGGCGACGTCTTCCGGGGCGCCCCAGCGGCCCAGCGGGATCCTTGCGTCGATCTCGCGTCGCTTCCAGTCTTCGATGTCGGCGGTCATGTCGGTCTCGATGAATCCTGGTGCGACGGCGTTGACGCGGACACCGCTCCCGGCGAGCTCGTTCGAGAGCGCCTTCGTCAGCTGGGCGACGCCGCCCTTCGAAGCAGCGTATGCGGAAGTGTTCATGCCGCCGAAGAAGGAGAGCTGGGAAGCGGTGAGGACGATTGCGCCGCCGCCGGAATCGACCATCCGCCGCGCGGCGACCTGCGCCATTGCGAAGACGGAGACCAGGTTCACGTCGAGAACGTGCCGCCAGTCCTCGACGGTGTGCTCCAGTACGGGTTTGCGGACGATCACGCCGGCGTTCGCCACGAGCGCGTCGATCCGCTCGAGCCGCTCGACGGCAGCTCGAGCGGCGTCCGGGTCGGCCAGGTCGACTCCCGTGGAGCGCTCGGCCGTTTCGACCGACCAGCCGTCGCGGCGGAGCCGCGAGGCGATCGCCGCGCCGATCCCGCGGCTGGCGCCGGTGACGAGCGCGACACGTCCGCTTTTGCCACGGCCGAGGGCCTGTCCCTCGGTCATGGCCGGCGCGGCCAGAGGGGCCGTGGACGAGCCGTCACGGTTCCGTTCGAGGGGCTGTCCCTGGTTTGGGGGTCAGCGCGGGACGTGTCCCGAACCGCCGTCGGAGCCGAGTACGAGGTCGCGCTCGCGGTCCGGCACGTGGTCGAGCGGCACCGGCGCAAGTGCCTCGATGAACTGCGCGCCGCCCACCGTCCGCACCGAGTGCTCGATCCCGCGGTTGATCACGGCCCAATCGCCGACTCCTAGCACCCGCGCTTCGCCTGCGACCGTCAGCTCGAGCTGCCCCGCGGTGACGACCATCACCTGCTCGGTGTGCTCGTGCGAGTGGGCGCCGACGCCGAAGCCGGGGTCGTAGTTGACGCGGCAGACGAGCACCTGCTCGCCGCCCGCCGCGTGAATCCGAACGCCCGGCACGAACTCCCAGAGCTCGACGCCGTTCCAGGTACCGAACGGCGAGTCGGCCAGCTCAGGCCTCGACGAACTCGCGGAAGCGCGAGCCATCGCCGGCGACGGTGCGAACGGACAGCTCCTCGTCGAAGCGAATCCACTTGCCGTCCCGGCGCGGCTCCCGCTTCTCGCCGAGTGCCCGCAGCACCCGCTCGGGCGTGATCGGCAGCTCGGTGACCCAGACGCCGATCGCGTCGTAGACCGCCGCGGCAATCGCCGGCGGTTGCGGGTTGTTCGCCATCTCGCTGATCCCCTTCGCGCCGTACGGGCCGTCCGCCGAGGGGTTCTCGATGATAATCGTGTCGATCTTCGGCAGGTTCTCGATCCCCGGGGCGAAGTAGGAGCCGAACTCGCCGCCACGGTGCTAGACGCTCGGGTAGTACGGGTAGCAGGTCTCGAGCACCGCCAGGCCGAGGCCCATCAGCGCGCCGCCCTCGATCTGCCCCTCGACGAGCGTCGGGTTGATCGCGCGGCCGACATCGAAGCACTGCCACATCCGCTCGACCCGCACCTCGCCCGTCTCGTCGTCGACCTCCACCTCGGCCGCGCAGGCCGCGTAGGAGATCGCCGCGTGCGGCGGCAGGTCGACCTTCCCCGTTTCGGGCTCGATGATCGCGGCGTACGGATTGAGCTGCGCGCCGACCCCGGTGATCAGCTCGCCGTAGGTCCAGGTCGCGGCCGCCGCCACGTCCGGCACCGAGATCTTCTTCTGCGGCGCGCCCTTCGCCAGCACCTCGCCGTCGACGATCTCGAGGTCGGACGGGTCGATCTCGAGCTCCTTGGAGGCGATCTCGAGCAGCTGCTCGCGCGCGTTCCGCGCGGCCTTCAGAACCGCGTTCCCCGCGACGAAGGTCGCGCGCGAGGCGAACGTCCCGGTGCAGACCGGCGACGAGTCGGTGTTCGAGTTGTCGTAGGTGATCCACTCGTACGGCACGCCGAGCGCCTCGGCGACGATCTGGCTCTGGATCGTCTTCGAGCCGTTGCCGATGTCACTCGTCCCGGAGAAGACGTCGACGCGCCCGTCGGGCTTGATCTTGATCCACGCCTGCGACGGGTCGCCGTTCTGGTTCATCCCGGTCGGGTACTCGATCGCGGAGATCCCGCGTCCTCGGTGCTTAGCCATGGTGGGTCTCCCGGTGGTATTGGTGGATGCCTGGGGCGCGAGCACCAAGCCTGGCAAGGACGCAGGGAGCGTTCGGGCTGGGAAGCCCGGGCGCGACTGAGGACACCGCTCGGCGCCGCGTGATCGCGGGCCAGGCGCCGCCGAATGCCGCCGGGTGGCGCACCTTAGTGCGCCTCCGGATCTCCGACCTGGGCGACGAGATGCTCCGGGAGCAGCTCGCCCTGACGTGCCTCGCCGTTCATCGAGCGGTAGTCGGCCGGGAGCTCGTGGCCGATCGCCTCGGCGATTTTCTGAATCGTCGGCACCGTCGAGGGGTCGGCGTAGGCGATCCCGTTCGGCGAGGTGTCCCCGACCCGGTTCGCGTTCTTCAGCCGGATCTCGAACGGGTCGAGCCCGAGTATCTGTGCCACGCGCGTCATGTGTAGCTCCGTGGCGAAGGAGACCGAAGTGACGCCGAAGCCGCGCATCGCCGTCGTCGGCACGCGGTTCGTGAAGACCACGTAGCCGTCGAAGTGCAGGTTCGGGATCGTGTAGGCGCCGGTGTGGTGGAAGCTGTGCTTCGTCAGGCCGTACGGCGAGAAGCGGGCATAGGCGCCCGAGTCGTGCAGCGTCAGCATCTTGCGCCCGAGGATCCAGCCGTCCTTCGTGACGGCGTCGGCGATCTCCATGTGCCACGGCGCCCGTGTCGAGGAGCAGAGGAACTCCTCCTCGCGCGTCCAGCGCCACTTGACCGGCCGGCCCGACTTCAGCGCCAGCAGCGCGCTCATCGTCTCCGTCGCGGTATCGACCTTGCCGCCGAAGCCGCCGCCGACGGTGCCGCCGACGAACTTGAGCTTGTTCAGCGGCCACTGGAGGTGCGCCGCCACGACGCCCATCGAGAAGTAGAGCGCCTGCGTGCAGGAGTAGATCGTCAGGCGGCCGCTCGGCTCAGGCACTACGAGGGCGGTCTGCGTCTCGAGCGGGATGTGCTCGATCGCGGCGGGCCGGTAGACGCCTGAGACGATCGTGTCGGCCATCTCGAACGCGGCCTCGATGTCGCCCTTGCGGATCTGCCGGCGGTCCATCTCGTCCTCGAAGTGCGTGTACCAGTTGCCCCACTGGTGGATCTTTGGAGCATTCGAGTCGGCCGCCTTCCGGATGTCGAAGAGCGGCTCGCGCTCGGCGTAGTCGACTTCGATCGCCTCGATCGCCTCCATCGCGGTGCCTTCGTCCTCCGCGGCAACGAGCGCGATCGGCTGTCCCAGATAGCGCACCTCGCCGTCGGCGAGCAGCGGCTCGTCGCCTGGGATGCCGAGCGCCTCGAGGTGGCCGTAGACGTTCTGCGGGACGTCGGCGCACGTGATGACCGCGCGGACGCCCTTCATCTTCTCGGCCTTGCTCAGGTCGAGCCCCTTGATCTCCGCCGAGTGGACGGTCGAGCGAAGCGCCTTCGCCCAGAGCAGGTTCCCGACGCGGACGTCGTCCACGAACTGCGTCCGCCCGGTGACGTGGGCGACGCCGTCGTAGCGGGGCAGCCGCGCGCCGACGGCCTTCATGCCGGGCTCCCCGGCACGAGGACCTCCGGTTGCCCTTCCTGGGGCCTCGTCACCGTCGAGACCTCGCCGACGTCGCCGCGGGCCGCGGCTTCGACCGCCTCCAGGATCTTCACGTAGCCGGTGCAGCGGCAGACGTGGCCGGCGAGCGCAGCCTCGACGTCATGGCACGAAGGATCCTTCGTGCTCTCGAGCAGCGCGTGCGTCGCGACGAGGAACCCGGAGGTGCAGAAGCCGCACTGCGAGGCGTAGTGCTCGTGGAACGCGGCCTGAACCGTGCTGAGCTTCTCGGGCGTGCCGAGGCCCTCGACGGTCGTGATCTCGGCGCCGTCGAAGGCGGCAAGTGGGGCCAGGCACGAGCGTCGCGGCTCGCCGTCGACGAGCACGGTGCACGCGCCGCAGCCGCCCTGCTGGCAACCCGCCTTCGGACCGGTGATCCCGAGCTCGTCGCGAAGGACGAAGAGCAGCGGCGTCAGCGGCGGGCTCTGCACCTCGCGGGAAACACCGTTGACAGTCAGCTCCATCGGGACCCCTTTCTAGAGGCTGGAAAGCGCCTGCTCGACGAGGCGCGGGAGAATCTGGGTGCGGTACCAGCCCGAGGCGAGCGCGTCGTCGGGCGGCTCGATCCCCTGCAGGGCGTCGGCGGCGTTGCCGCTCTGCTCGACGCCGCTCAGCCGGACGGCATGCGGCGCGACTCCGGTCGCTGCGACGCGCAGCTCGCCGTTCGCGCGCGCGGCTGCGATCGCGAGGATCGTGTAGTGGTGGGTGTGCGGACGCCAGAAGGCCGCGTAGCCGGTGGCGTCCGCCGGGCTATACGACACATCCAGGACTAGCCGGCGACGATAGTCGCCCGCGAGGAACTCCTCGAGCGACTCGGTGCGCTCGCCGCCCGCGCCGGCCGAGCGCACCTGCGCGCCGAGCACGAGGAGAGGAGCCTGCAGGTCGCCGCGCGGCGTGTCGCGGCCCGGCCCGGCGCAGAGGTTGCCGCCGACAGTCGCCTGGGCGCGGATCTCGCCGTCGGCGACGTTCTGCGCCGCGGTCGCGAGTGGCTCGTCGCCCTGCTCCAGTTCGCTGATCGGCACCGCAGCGCCGATTGTCACCTTGCCGCCCTCGCGACTGACCTTGTCGAGCCCGCTCCTGCGCAGCAGCACGACCTTCTGCGGCTTCATGCGCCCGTGGACGATCTCGGGCATCGCGATCGTGCCACCGGCGATCAGCGTGACGCCGGCGCCGTCGCCGAACGCCTGGACGGCTTCCTCGGGCGAACCCGGTGTCAGGACCGGCGCATCGAACCGGGTCATCGGTTGCGATTCATAACAGACGACCTACGAGGTCGGCTCGATCAGGAAGGTCACCCGCCGCTCGCCCTCGCTCCTCCACGGATAGGGCGTGTTGCCCGTGTACTTCTCCGAGAGGTCGTCGATGTCTTTCTCGGCCTGGTCGCCCTCGACGATCTCGGCGACGCGGCCGCGGACCATCGTCGGCTCGTACGGGTTGTCGCCGATAGCCGACAGCGCGACGCGCGGCTCGCGCCGCATGTTCTTGTCCTTCACACGGCCGATCGCGGTGTTGACGACGATCTTCCCGTCGCGGCTGCCCGCCCAGACCGGCGAGACCTGCGGTGAGCCGTCGGCGTTGGCGGTCGCCAGGTGCCAGAACGTCTTTCCCTCGAGCAGCGTCTTTGCCGCGTCGTTCATCTCTGCCATTGGTCGCTCCTCCTTTTCGAACCCTGCCCGCGAGCCTATCGCTAAGTTGACTAGCCGATGCGGAGCGTCTTCCTCTTTCTCGCCGCTTTTCTCGCCAGCGGTGTCGAGGCGGTGGAAGCGCTGACGATCGTGCTCGCGGTCGGAATCACCCGCGGCTGGCGCTCGCCGCTCGTCGGGATCGGGGCTGCCGGCCTGTTGCTCGCGGGGCTCGTGGCGGGAATCGGGCCGGCGCTCAAGGAGGTTCCGATCGACGCGCTGCGGCTCGTCGTCGGCTTCCTGCTGCTCACCTTCGGCTTGCAGTGGCTGCGCAAGGCGATCCTGCGCGCGAGCGGCTACAAGGCGCTGCACGACGAAGAGGAGGCCTTCAAGCAGGAGCGCGACGAGGCCGCCCGGGCCGGCCACGAGGTGAAGGCAGGGCTCGACTGGTACGCGTTCACGATCTCCTTCAAGGGCGTGCTGCTGGAGGGGCTCGAGGTCGTCTTCATCGTGATCACGTTCGGCAGCACCCAGGGTCGTGTTGGACTCGCGGCTGCGGCTGCAGGCGCGGCGGTGTTGACGGTGATCGTCGTCGGGATGCTCGTCCGCGCGCCGCTCGCGCGGGTGCCGGAGAACACGCTCAAGTTCGCGGTCGGGCTGATGCTCACGACCTTCGGCACCTTCTGGGCGACCGAGGGCACGGGCTCCCACTGGCCCGGAAGCGACCTGGCGATCCTGGTGATCCTCGGCGTGCTGACCGTCGCCTCGCTCGGTTTCGTGCAGTTCCTGCGGCGACGGCAGCGCGTGGCGATGGGCACGGCATGAAGCGCTTCTTCCGCTTCTGGTACGAGTTCGTCGTCGGCGACGACTGGGTGATCGCCGTCGGACTCGTCGCCGCGCTCGGCCTGACCGTCGGGCTCAAGGACGCGGGCGCGCCCGCCTGGTGGCTACCCCCGGTGGCGGTACTGGCCCTGCTCGCCGGGTCGCTGCTGCGCGCGACATAGACTCGCACCGTTCCCTACGAAGGAGGTCAAATGGCCGGTGCAATGGTGCATGTCGAGTGGCCCTGCGAGAACGTCGATCGCGCTTCGGGCTTTTGGAAGGGCGTTTTCGGCTGGAGCTTCGGCGACTCGATGATGCCCGGAGGCGAGTACCGGATGGCCCAGATCAACGACACCTCCGGTGCGGCGATCATGTCGAGTGAGGAGACGGGTCACCCGAACGTCTACTTCGACACGCCCGACATCGAGGCGTCGATCGCCAAGGTGAAGGAGCTCGGCGGTGAGGCCGCGGACAAGCAGGCTGTTCCGACGCACGGCTGGTTCTCGGCGTGTAAGGACACGGAGGGGAACGCGTTCCACCTCTGGCAGGGCGACTCCTCGGCCGCCTAGAGAGGGTTTGAGTAGACGCCGTCGGTGAGCGTCGCCGGATCAGGGACCGGCGACGCCTCCGCCTCGGCGAGCGCGTTCTCGACTTCCTGCTTCGCGCTCTCGCGGGCGGCTGCAACCTCCTCCTCGGAGAGGCCGTCGAGCAGGAGCCGCTGGGCGAGCCGCTCGAGCGGGTCGGCGAAGCGTTCCCGTAGCTCGGCGGAGACGTAGCTCGCGTCGTCGTGCGCCGCGTGCCCGTGCCCGCGCAGGGTGACGGCCTCGACGGCCTGCGGGCCCTCGCCGGCCCGCGCGCGTTCGATCGCGGAGCGCACGAACTGGTAGAGGGCGAGCGCATCCGTGCCGTCGACGCGCTCGCACGGGATGTTCCAGCCGCCGCGGATCCGATGGGTCAGGTTCGGGTTGACCATCTGCTTTGCGGTCGGCGTCGAGTAGGCGAACTGGTTCGACTGGAGCACGAAGACCGCCGGCACCTTCAGCACGCCGGCGAGGTTGAGGCCCTCGTGGACGTCGCCGGTCGAAAAGGCGCCGTCGCCGAAGAAGGTCAGCGCGACGCGCGCCTCGCCCCGTCGCTTGAACGCGAGCGCCGCGCCGACGACGACCGGAACGAGGTTGCCGAGCATCGAGACGAGCGGGAAGACGCCGTGAGCCGGCACGCCGAAGTGCATGTTCCCGTCGCGGCCGCGCGTAGGCCCGTCCGCCCGGCCGAGGAAGTTGCGGAAGACGTCCGCGACCGTCACCCCGCGCGCGTAGTGACAGGCCTGCTCGCGGTTGAGCGGCGCGACGAAGTCTTCCGGTCCTAGCGCGAGTCCCGCCGCAGCCCCGACCGCCTCCTGCCCGAAGCCGGTGTAGACCGAGCCGGAGATCTTGCCCTGGCGGTAGAGCGCGATGATCCGCTCCTCGGCGTAGCGCTGGAGCAGCATCAGCCGGAAGAGCTCGAGCCGGATCTCGGCTGAGACTCCGGGCGCCTCGATGCAGGGGCCGTTAGTAGGCAAGGAGCTCCTCGAGCGAAGCGCGCAGGGATTCCGTCGACGGCAGGTAGGCGTCCTCGAGCTCGGGCGCGAAGGGGACCGGCGTGTCCGGCGGCGCGACGAGCACCGGCGGGGCGTCGAGCTGCTCGAAGGCCTCCTGGGCGACGAGCGCGAGCACGTGGCCGGCGACGCCGCTGGAACGCGACGCTTCCTGGAGGACGAGCACGCGCGAGGTCTTGGCGACCGATTCGAGGATCGCGGCCCGGTCGAGCGGCCAGACCGTCCGCAGGTCGACGATCTCGACATTCACGCCATCCGCTGCGCGAATGGCTAGATCGACGCCGGCTCCGTAGGTCACGATCGTCGCGTCGTCGCCCGCCTGGACGATCTTCGCTCGGCCGAGCGGGACGCGGTGTTCCGCGGAGGGCAGCTCGTCGCGCAACGTCCGGTAGAGGCCCTTGTGCTCGAAGAAAAGAACGGGGTCGTCGTCCTCGATCGCGGCCCGTAGCAGTCCGTAGGCGTCCGCGACCGTGCCCGGGCAGACCACCTTCAGCCCGGCGACGCCGGCGAACCAGCCTTCGGGCGACGCGGAGTGGAACGGCCCGCCCCGGACGCCGCCGCCGCTCGGAGCGCGGATCACGAGCGGCAGGGCGAGCCCGGAGCGCCAGTGCGTCTTCGCCGCGACCGTGACGATCATGTCGAACGGGCACGAGGCGAAATCCGCGAACTGGAGCTCGACGACCGGCCGGTCGCCGGCCCAAGCGGCACCGATCGCCGCGCCGACGAAGCCCTCCTCCGAGATCGGCGTGTCGATCACCCGCTCGTCGCCGAACTCCTCCCAGAGCCCTTTGGTGACCCCGAAGGCGCCGCCGAAGTGGCCGACGTCCTCGCCGAGCAGAAAGACGCGCTCGTCCTCGCGGAGCGCATCGCGCAGCGCGGCGGTGACCGCCTCGAGGTAGGTGCCCGCGCTCAGACCGCGGCCGGCATCGGCAGCACGGCGTCGCCTCGCCCGAGCCCCATCTCGCCGGTTTCCGCTGCCGTCTTGTGCTCGACCTGGGTCTCGGGACCGGGCACCTCGTGGCGGAAGCGCGAGAGGATGCGGCCGCCTTCGACCCGGGCGGGGAAGTCGTGCATCGGGATCACGACGTCGCCGGAGTTGAGCGCGCGCTTGATCGCCGCCTTCTCCTCGCGCTTGCGGGTGCCGTGGTTGCCGGTCGTCTGCGGCTCGTAGTCGTTCACCTGCCAGATCGGGTCGACGACCTGGTTGTGGACGTCGTAGATGACGTCGCCGCAGATGCAGGCGGTCTCCTCGCCGACGAGCTCGACGATGATGTTCATCGAGCCCTCCGTGTGACCGCCGGCGGCCTCGCAGACGATCCCGGGCGCGATCTCGTCCGGGCCGGAGAGCTCGAGGTCGAGCAACCGCAGCGCGCCGGGCGTGTGCAGCCGGTCGATGTGGTGCTTCACGTACTCGGCCGGGTACTGCTCACCCATCAAGCCGGAGGCCGAGTACTCGAGCTCGCGGCGGTTCATGACGACCGTCGTCGAGTTCGGGAAGCGGTCGTCCTGGCCGGCGTGGTCGATGTGCGTGTGGGTGTGGAGCACGTAGCGCACGTCGGCGGGCTTCAGGCCGTGGGCCTCCAGCTGGGTCTCGAGGCGCTGCTCCTCCGTGACGAAGCCGGTCATATGCAGGCGCTCCATGATCTCCGGGCTGGAGGCGCCCGTGTCGACGAGGATCGGGCCGACCGGGTTACCGAGGATCAGCACGCCCCAGGTCGGAACCCGCGTGCGGATGCCCATGTTGCGGGCGAGCACGAGGAAGCTCGACTCGAGCTCGACGTCGATCAGAGAGAGGAGCTTGATCTCGTGCGCCATCGCCTACCTCCCGGTCGGTGGGCGCCAATGATCGCACGGACCGTCCCGAAGGGCCAAGCCCGAGGGACAGTCCCTCGGCATGGCCCTTACGGACAGGTCGAACCTAGGCCTTGGGCTTCTGCGTCGCGGCCGTGACGGTCTCGGCCAGCTTGATCGCGTAGTCCTTCTGCAGCTTCAGCACGTGGGCTGCGAAGTCGAACGCCATGTCGATCGCGTTGGCCGGGGTCGGCAGCGCCTCGACGAGCTGCTTCGTGGGCTGGTCCTTGACGAACGCGACGGCCGTCTCGGTCAGCTTGATGCTCAGATCCTGTGCCTGCTTGATCGACGCGAGCGCCTGCTTCTGCGCCTCGGCGGCGAGGGTTGCGAACTCTGTGGTGGCGGTGGCCATGTCGAATTGCCTCCTGATCGGATTTGACGTTGCGTAGTTTACCAAGCAGACGCGTAGTACGTCAATGTCCGACCATCGACCGGTAGAGGCGGATCAGCGCGTCCTTCTGCTCGTCGTTCAGCTTCGCGTCGAGCGAGATCGCCTCCTCGACGCCGACCTTGTGTGCGGCGTCGTCCTCGTCCAGGAGCCCGGCCTGCGTAAAGAGCGTCTCGGCGGAGAGGTCGAGCGCCTCCGCGATCCCCTTCAGCACCTCGGCCGAGGGGTTGTACATCCCGCGCTCGACCTGGCTCAGGTACGCGTTCGAGACGCGAGCCATGTTTGCGAGCTCGCGCAGCGAGAGATCGGCCAGATGGCGCTGCATGCGGATGAACTCCCCGAGACCACTATTCTCAGCGGGCATGAGCGCCAGGATGCCTGATCCGGCTGATCTGAAGTACGCGCTCGATCTCAGTGGTCTCGACCCGGCTGCGATCAACAAGGCCCTCGCCGAAGCAGGCGTCGAGATGCTCCGCCATCCGGGCGACCTCGCGAAGGCGTTCGCGGGCCTCGCGCTGGAGGAGAGCTCGGTCGCGCTCGGCGTCGCGCGGCGGCTGCTCGGCGGCAACGGTGACTCCGCGGTCGAGCCGGCTCCGGACGACCGTCGCTTCGCCGATCGCGCCTGGAAGGGAAACCCGGTTCTGCGCGGGGTCATGGAGAGCTACCTCGTCGGCTCGCGCTGGTCGAAGCGGCTGCTCGAGACGGCCAAGATTCCGGAGCAGAAGCGGCGGAAGGCCCGCTTCGCGCTCGGCTTCTACACCGATGCGCTCGCGCCGACGAATGTCCCCTTCCTGAATCCGACCGTCGTGAAGGAGGCGATCGACACCGGCGGGCTCAGCCTCGCCCGCGGCTTCGCCAACTACGTGCGCGACGTCGTCGAGAACAAGGGCATGCCGCGTCAGGTCGACACGACGCCGTTCAAGGTCGGCGAGACGCTCGCCGCCACACCCGGCCGCGTCGTCTTCGAGAACGACCTGATCGAGCTGCTCGCCTACGAGCCGCAGACCGAGCAGGTCTACGCGCAGCCGATCGTCTACAGCCCGCCCTGGATCAACAAGTACTACGTGATGGATCTCGCGCCGGGCCGTTCGTTCATCGAGTACGCGGTGAAGGCCGGCTTCACCGTCTTCGCCATCTCGTACCGCAACCCTGACGCCTCGATGGCCGACCTGCTCCTCGATGACTACTTCCGCGACGGCTGGCTGACCGCGGTCGAGCAGGCGCGCGAGCTAACCGGCTCGGAGACCGTCAACGTCGTCGCAGTCTGCCTCGGCGGAACCTTGACCGCGATGGGGCTGGCGGTGCTCGCGGCTCGAGGGGAGCAGTCGAAGGTCGGCTGGGCGACGCTGAACAACACGCTCGTCGACTTCGGCGACCCCGGCGACCTCGGGATCTTCGCCGACGAGCAGACGGTCTCCAAGGTCGAAGAGCGGAACAAAGAACGCGGCTATGCGGAGTCGACCGACCTCGGCACGACCTTCAACTGGCTGCGTGGTAACGATCTCGTCTGGAGCTACGTCGTCTCGAACTGGCTGATGGGCAAGCAGCCGCCGGCGTTCGACATCCTCGCCTGGAACGCCGACGCGGTGCGGCTCCCCGCGCGGATGCACTCGCAGTATCTGCGGGCCTGCTACGTCGAGAACGCGCTCACGAAGCCTGGCGCGTTCGCGCTCGACGGCGTGCCGATCGACGTCTCGAAAGTCGAGACCCCGCTGTACATCCTGAGCGCGCAGAACGACCACATCGCGCCCTGGCGCTCGACCTACCGGACGACGCAGCTCGTCTCCGGCAAGTCGCGCCAGGTGCTGAGCTCCGGCGGCCACATCGCCGGGATGGTCAATCCGCCCGGGAATCCGAAGGGCTTCTACTGGCGCAACGACGAGACTCCTGCCGATCCGGACGAGTGGCTCGCGGGCGCCGAGAAAGTGCAGGGAAGCTGGTGGGAGGACTGGGCCGAGTGGGCTTCCGCCCGCTCGGGTGAAAAGGTGGCGCCGCCGTCCCTGCCGGACGGCCCGCCCGCTCCAGGGAGGTATGTCCATGGCTGAGACCCGTACGCTCGCGACGCTGGAGGGCTTCTCGGGCACGAGCGAATGGCTCGAGATCACGCAGGAGCGGATCAACCAGTTCGCCGAGGCGACGGGCGACCACCAGTGGATCCACGTCGACCCGGAGAAAGCGGCGGCCGGCCCATTCGGGACGACGATCGCGCACGGCTACCTGACCCTCTCGCTCGGGCCGGGCTTCATGTACGGCCTGATCGAGGTCGAGGACGCCTCCCTCGTCGTCAACTACGGCCTGAACAAAGTCCGCTTCCCCTCGCCGGTGCCGGTCGGCTCGAAGGTGCGGATGCGGGCCGACGTGGCCGGGCTCGAGGAGGCCGACTGGGGCGTACAGGCGACCGTGACGCTGACGTTCGAGCTCGAAGGCAAGGACAAGCCGGCCTGCGTGGCCGAGGCGATCTACCGCTTCTACCGCTGACGCCGTCCGAGGCAGAGCTCTCCGCAGCGCTGTGTTGCCGCACGCGGAGCTTCCGAGCGCGTATGGGCGGCGACTCGTGCGCGTCAGGCCGAAGGGAGCGTGAACGCGACTCGGGTGCCGCCTTCGCTGCGGTTCTCGGCCCAGATGCGGCCGCCTTGCGCCTCGATCAGACCACGCGCGATCGCGAGCCCGAGGCCGGAGCTGCGGGACGTTCGCGAGGAGTCGGCGCGCCAGAAGCGCTCGAACATGCGGCCCTCGGCCTCCGGAGAGAGGCCCTCGCCGGTGTCCTCGACGCTGACGAGGACGCCATCCTGCTCCGAGCGGACGAGGACGGCGATCGCGCCGTCGCTGGGGGTGTGGCGCAGCGCGTTCGTCAGGAGGTTGAAGAGGACGCGCTCGACCTGGTCGGGCGCGAAGCGGAGGCGGGGCAGAGAGTCCTCGAGGCGAGCCTCCAGCCGTACGTGCTTGGCGCGCGCCTCCGCTTCCAGGCCGCGTACGCACGACTCGACGACGCCGTCGAGCGTCGCCTCGCGCAGCTCGAGCGTCAGGACGCCCGCGTCGATCCGAGTCAGCTCGAACAGATCCGCGACGAGGCCGTTCAGCGTGCGCACCTGGTCGCGGAGAGCCGGCAGGTACTCGTCGCTCGTGGCGACGCCGTCCTCGATCGCCTCGATCATCGCCTGCATCGAGGCAAGCGGCGTCCGCAGGTCGTGACTTGCCCAGGCGACGAGCTGGCGGCGCGCGTCGAAGAGCCGCTCGATCGACTCGGCCATCTCGTTGAAGGCGGCGCCGACCTCGACGAACTCGGCAGGGCCGCTCTCGGGAGCACGCGCGGTCAGCTCGCCGGCGGCGAGCTGATTCGATGCGCCTCGCAGGCGCTCGAGCGGACGGCTGATCCAGCGGGCGAGCAGCAGCGCAGCGAGCACGGCGGAGAAGGCTGCGGCGGCGGAGACGCTGAGGATCTTCACGTCGGCGTGCATGTGGAACATCACCCAGCCCGAGGCGAGCACGCCGCCGAGGGGCAGAACGACGGCGAGCAGCGCAAGCCCGGAGAGCTGGAGCCGCATGGTCGGCAGCAGCCGGATCGCGAGCGCGCCGAGCAGGCCGACCGCCGGAGTCGCGAAGACGAGGATCAGGACGACATTCGTCACGTGACGAACCGGTAGCCGACGCCCCAGACGGTCTCGAGGCGACGCGGGCGAGCAGGGTCGTCCTCGATCTTCTCGCGCAGGCGGCGGACGTGGACGGTGACGGTGCCGGTATCGAGCGCGCTCGTGTGTCCCCAGACGCTGCTCATCAACTGGTTGCGGGAGAAGACGCGGTGCGGGTTGCTGGCGAGGAACCAGAGCAGGTCGAACTCGAGCGCGGTCAGCTTGAGCAGCTCGCCCGCCTTTCGCGCCTCCCGTGAGCCCGCGTCGAGGGCGAGATCGTCGAGCTCGATCCGCTCCGCTTTGACCAAGGCCGGAGTCACCCGCCTCAGCACCGTCTTCACCCGCGCGGCCAGCTCGCGCGGCGAGAAGGGCTTCGTCACGTAGTCGTCGGCGCCGACCTCGAGCCCGACGATGCGGTCGGCTTCCTCGCCGAGCGCCGTCAGCATGATCACCGGCAGGTCGGAGCGCGCCCGGATCCAGCGGCAGAGAGCGAGCCCGTCGGTTCCCGGGAGCATCAGGTCGAGGACGACCAGGCCCGGATTCTCGCGCTCGAGCAGCTCGCGGGCGGTGTCTCCGTCGCCTGCCTCGAGGGTGTCGTAGCCCTCGCGCTCGAGGTAGCGGACGACGACCTCGCGCACGATCGGCTCGTCGTCGACTACCAGCACCGTCGTCACGAGCACATTCTGCTCCTAAGGGCCCTAGCCGAAGGTGAAGGAGTAGCCGTTGACGCCCGGCGAGAAGCGGAGCTCGAGCAGCGCGTCGCGGAGGATGGCCCCGGAGAAGACCGTATAGAGGCGGTCGCCGGTGACGGCGATCGAGCCGGTTCGCTTGCCGTCGACGAGCGTCTCGACGTGCCCTTTGCCGCCGAGCACGATGTAGACGTGGCGCGCGTGGAAGTGGAGCCGCAGGCGGGCGTCCTGCACGGCGAGCGCCCGCTCGTCTCCGATCTTCCAGCGGCCGCTGTACGACAGCTCGTTCTGGTGGAGGATTCGCGGAAACGCGTACTGCCAGACGCGGTTCGGGTGGACCGGGACGCCGGCGTAGCGTTCGAGCCGGGTGTCACCGAGATACGACTCCGGGGTGACGATCTCGGTCGGCGTCTGATCTGCGGTCGCCGTTTGCCGCGCCGGCAGCGAGGCGCCGGCCTGGGCGAGCAGCGTGCGGATGGCCTTCTCGGTCTGGCCGTACTCGCCCTCGCCGAAGTGGAAGTGGCGGACGTGCCCGT
Source organism: Gaiellales bacterium (assembly GCA_038213135.1). Taxonomy (GTDB): domain Bacteria; phylum Actinomycetota; class Thermoleophilia; order Gaiellales; family Gaiellaceae; genus JBBQTQ01. The sequence continues at coordinate 20,722 of JBBQTQ010000011.1, read as the reverse complement.
AGCGGTCGACCAGGTACTCGGCCGGCCAGTACTGGTTCGAGTAGGCCGTCCAGGTCTTGTAGTCGTTGTCGAGCGCAACCGGCCAGGTGACGTGCAAGTCGTGCGTCGCGGTGCGGACGTTCGAGAGCACGTGCTCGAAGGCGAACTCGGGCGTGTGGACGCCGACGATCTCGAGGCCGTCCTTGTGGTACGCGGCGTACCAGGCGGCGAGATGAGGCAGCGTGCGGATGCAGTTGATGCACGAGTAGGTCCAGAAGTCGACGAGCACGACCTTCCCGCGCAACGACGCAAGCGTCAGCGGCCGGTCGCCCGGCGTGTTCAGCCAGTGGGAGATGCCGGTGAACTCCGGTGCCTTGCCGGAGTCCGGAAGTCGATCGCCTGCGGTCTTCGCCGCCGCGGCGAACGCGTTGCCGCCTCCGCGCAGCTTCTCGAGCTGCTTCCTGGCCGTGCCGGTGTCCTCAATCTGACTCTGGAGCACGGACGAGTAGCTGCCGAGCGCCGTCTGCACGCTCTGGTCGACGTTGAAGACGATCGCGAGCGCGGCAGCGGCGACGACCACACCCATTCCGCGGCGGACGTTCTCGCTGTTCGCCCGGAGCCGCTTCGCGACCCGCTGTCCCCCGATCGTGATCAGCAGCATCGGTCCCGCCGCTCCGAGGGAGTAGGCGAGCGTGAGCAGGACGGACTGGAAGCTGACCTTGTGCTCCGCGGAGAGGACGGTGATCGCGGCGAGCACGGGGCCGGCGCACGGGACGAAGACGAGGCCGAGGCTCGCTCCCAGCAGGAAGCCGCCGCCGAGGTCGCCACCGCGGCGGCGTGTCAGGAACGCGAACGGTCGCTCCAGGATCAGGCCGAGGCGGGGAAAGACGAGCGTCGCGGCGAGCGTGAAGAGCAGCGCGATCGCGACGTTGCGGAGGAGATCTTGCGGCAGCCCGAGCGCAGAAAGAAGCGCCCCCGCGACGAGCGTGAACACCGTGAAGCTGGCGACGAGCCCGCCGATGATCGCGTAAGGGCGGCGCCGGCCGCCTGCGGCCCCCCCGGCCAGCAGGATCGGCAGCACCGGCAACACGCACGGCGAGATCGCGGTGATCACTCCCGCGGCGAAACCGATCCCGATCAGCACGAGCACGTCTCCGTCCAGGCTAGGCGCCGTCTTCTTACAGAGGGCTTAAAAGCGGGCGCAGTTTCTTACGTGTTCGTTACGCGGGCCGGACAGGGGCGCGTCAACCGACACACTTCCCGGCGACCCGCAAAGAAGGAGGCTGAATGAAGATCCGCATGCTGATCGTCGGTGCGCTGCTCGCCGTCGTCATCCCGACGCTCGCGTTTGCCGGCCAGACCGCGATGCACCCCGAGCTCGGTGCGAAGCTCGCCGGCTCGAGTGAGACGCCCAAGGGCGCCCCGGGCGGCCACGGAATCGTGAATCTGACGCTCGACGGCAAGAAGGGCACCGTCTGCTGGACGTTCCAGGGCATCGCCGGCATCGGCCAGGCGACCGCCGCGCACATCCACAAGGCGGCGCCCGGCAAGGCCGGACCGGTCGTCGTTCCGCTCGGAGCGTCGTACAAGACGAAGGGCTGCACGACGGCTCCGAAGAAGACGATCGAAGCAATCGAGAGCAACCCGAACGCGTACTACGTCAACGTTCACACCGCGAAGTACCCGAACGGCGCCATCCGCGGCCAGCTCGTGGCCGGCATGGTCCACATGTAGGAAGCGACCCGGCGCTCGGCGCACGTCCCAGGCGTGCGCCGAGCGTAGGGTGGCTCTGAGTCGTCGGTGCCGAATCAAGGGCCGCCTTCGGCCATAGGCTTACGCACTTGGACGCCAGACTCATAGAAATTCGGTGGCGCGACCTCGACGCGCTCGGGCACGTCAACCAGTCCGTCTACCAGACTTACCTCGAGGAGATCGTCGACGGCTGGCTGCGCGAGGCGCTGGGGCTCGGCGAAGGCGAGGTCTGGCAGTACGTGACCGCGCGCGTCGCGATCGACTACCGCAGCGAGTTGCGCCAGACGGACGTTCACGCCGTCGGAACTTGCAGCCTGGTGCGGGTGGGGAAGAAGAGCGTCACGCTGTGCGTGGAGATCCGCGCGCCGGACGGGCGGCTCGCGGCCGAGGCGGAGACGGTGATCGTCGCGCGCGAGGGGATCAGCGACGCAGACCGGGCCGCCTTGGTCGAGACGACGGCGTAAGCCGGAGGTCGAGACGGGAAGGGAAGGCGCGGCTTGGCCGCGCCTTCCCGTTCTCAGCTCGGGTAGCAGCCCTTCCAGCCAGCGCGTAGCTGGGCCTGCGTCGGCGGGTCCTCGTCGAGGAGCTCCGGCACGGTCACGGGGTGCAGGCCGCGCCGGCGGAGGGCGGGCAGGACGTAGAACTTGAGCGCGCGGATCGTCTGGCCACGGTTCTCGTGCATCAGCACGATCGAGCCCGGGCGGATCCGCCGCAGGACGAGCTTCTGGATGCCGTCGTAGTCGAGGCCCGCCGAGTCCGCGGAGTCGACGCTCCAGAGCACCTCGAGCATCCCGAGTCGCTGCGACTCTGCATCGACCGCGGAGTTGTGCGCGCCGTAGGGCGGCCGGAAGAGCCGGATCGGCCGGTGTGCGATTCCGGCGATCGCCTTTTGCGTTCGAGCGAGCTCGTCGCTCATCTCCGCCTGACGCATCACCGCGAGGTCCCGGTGCGTCCAGGTGTGGTCGCCGAGCTCCCCGAGCTCGAGCTCCCGCTCGGGGAGGCCGGGCCACGATGCGAGGTTGCGCCCGACGAGGAAGAAGGTCGCCCGAGCGCGGTAGCGATGGAGGATCTTGATCGCGAGCGACGTGTAGGCGCCGGGGCCGTCGTCGAAGGTCAGCGCGACCTTGTTTCCGTGCAGGCCGCCGCAGTAGACGGGAATCCCCTGCCCGATCAGGGCGGCGAGCTGGGAGGGTCGCCGGCCGGGGTGAGGCTTCGGGCGCGACGGCAGCGGGCGGACGACGGGCGCCGAGGTCGTTGCGGCCGCCTGCGGCGGCGTCGGCCCGCCGCGCGTGACGAGGACAGCGGCGGCGATTCCGGCGCCGCTGGCGAGAAGAGCGGCGGCGGCGAACGCACGGCGCCGGCGGATCTGGCGGCGACGCCGCTCGCGGCGGCGATTCACGCGCGAGAGACGTCCGGCAGCGGCGTCAGCACCCGCTCGAGCTCCGGGCGGAGGCGCGCGAACTCCGGCGGCAGCGTCAGCGCCTGGCCGAGCGTCTCGAGCGGCTCGTCGGCCGTGAAGCCCGGGCCGATCGTGGCGATCTCGAAGAGGACCCCGCTCGGCTCGCGGAAGTAGATCGAGCGGAACCAGAAGCGGTCGATGATCGGGATCGGGCGGCCGCCCGCCTGGCTCACGCGCTCGCGCCACGCGGCGTGCTCGTCCATCGGCGAGGCCCAGGCCACGTGGTGGACGGTCCCTACGCCCCCGATCCCGGTTTCCTGCGTCAGGTCGTAGGCGTAGGTCGAGCCGCGCGTATCGCCGCGAACCTCCCACCCGGCCTCGCCTGCCGGCTGGAACTCGAGCGTCTCGAGAAGCCGGCGGCTCTCCTCCGGGTCGAGCGCGTAGGCGCGTACGCCGTCGAAGCCTTGAAGCGCGTGCTCCTCAGGGATCTTCGGGTGCCGCGCGACGAGCGGCGCATCGCTGGTCTCGACGACGGCGAGCTCCAGGCCGAGGCCATCGAAGTCCTGGAAGCGGAGCCGTCCGTCGGCGCGCTCGATCGCCTCCGCCTGCCCTTGCAGGCGTGCCTCCCAGAAGTCGAGCGCGGCCTCGGAGGCGACGCGCCAGGTGATCCGGTGCACCATGCCCGCGCCTGCGCGCCCGGGGCCCGCCTGCGGATACTCGAAGAACGTGATGTCCGAGCCGTGGCTCCCCTGCTCGTCCGCGTAGAAGAGGTGGTAGACGGTCGGGTCGTCCTGGTTGACGCTCTTCTTGACGAGCCGCAGCCCGAGCAGGCCCGCGTAGAACTCCACGTTCCGCGGGGCGTCGCCGGTGATGCACGTGACGTGGTGGATCCCGTCGAGCCGCATCGCGCGCCTAGAGTACGGAGTGGCGATGGGCTTCGCGACGATCGAAGAGCTGGAAGGGGCGCTCCGCTCCGCGTCCTACCTCCCTGACCGCGGCCTCGCCACGGCGCTCTTCCTCGCGCAGCGGCTCGACAAGCCGCTCCTGCTCGAAGGCGAGGCAGGGGTCGGGAAGACGGAGGCGGCGAAGGCGCTGGCGCGGATCCTCGATGCACGGCTGATCAGGCTCCAGTGCTACGAGGGCCTCGACGTCGCCCATGCCGTGTACGAGTGGAACTACTCGCGCCAGCTCTTGCACATCCGCGCCGCGCAGGAGGGGACGGTCTCCGAGAGCGAGCTCTTCGGACCGGAGTTCCTGATCCGGCGGCCGCTGCTCGAGGCGATCGAGAGCTCCGAGCCGGTCGTGCTGCTGATCGACGAGATCGACCGTGCGGACGAGGAGTTCGAGGCCTTCCTGCTCGAGGTGCTCTCGGACTTCCAGATCACGATCCCGGAGATCGGGACCGTGCACGCGGAACGCAAGCCTTACGTCGTCCTCACCTCGAATCGCACGCGCGAGCTCCACGATGCGCTCAAGCGGCGTTGCCTCTTCCACTGGATCGGGCACCCCGCGCTCGAGCGCGAGATCGAGATCGTGCGGTTGCGCGTGCCGGGGGTGCCTGAGCGACTTGCCGCCCAGGCCGCGGCCTTCGTGCAAGGGCTGCGCAAGCTCGATCTGGCCAAGCCGCCCGGTGTCGCCGAGACGATCGACTGGGCGAACGCGCTGGCCGCGCTCGGGCGGCAGGAGCTCGACGCGGAGATCGTCGAGCAAACGCTCGGCTCGGTGCTGAAGTACCACGAAGACCTGCTGTCCGTTCGGGACACCGCGCTGGCAGAGCTCGTCGAGGAGGCCCGGGCTGCCCGCTGACGCCCTCACGCGTCACGTCGTCACGTTCGGGCGGGTGCTGCGCGAGGCGGGGCTCGAGGTGGGCCCAGGCCGGCTTGCCGATTCGCTGACCGGGCTCGACCACGTTGAGCTGGAACGGCAGGACGACGTCTACTGGACGCTGCGGCAGACGCTCGTCTCGCGCGCCGAGGATCTCGAGCGCTTCGACCGCGCCTTTCGCGCCTGGTTCCTGCGGGCGCCGGTGGCGCCGGTCATGCGCCAGCCGCGCGTCGAGTCGATCCGGCTCGTCCGAAAGGCAGCCGAGGGCTCGCGCGACTCGGGTCTGCCGCAGTCGGACGAGGATCCGAAGAGCGGCTTCAGCGCCGAGGAGCTGCTGCGCGCGAAGGACTTCTCGGAGCTGACGCAGGCCGAGTTCAAGCAGATCCAGGGTCTGATGCGGGAGATCGCCTCCGACCGGCCGCAGCGCCGCTCGCGCCGGCTGCGCCCGCACCACCAGGGGCGCCAGCTCGACCTGCGACAGCTCGTGCGCTCGTCGCTCGCCACCGGCGGTGATGCTGCCCAGCTCTCGTTCCGTCGCCGGGTCGAGGTGCCGCGAAAGGTCGTGGCTCTCTGCGACGTGTCCGGTTCGATGGAGGCCTACTCGCGAGCGCTTCTCCTCTACCTGCACGCTCTGGTCGGCTCGGGGCGCGGCGTGGAGGCGTTCGCGTTTGGCACGCGGCTGACGCGGCTCACGCACGAGCTGGTCGGGCGCGACCCGGAACGGGCGTTGGCGGCGGCGTCGAAGCGCGTGAACGACTGGTCCGGGGGCACGCGGATCGGCGCCTCGCTGAAAGCGTTCAACGACGAGTGGGGCAAGCGTGCGCTGACGCGCGGCGCGGTCGTCCTGATCGCCTCCGACGGCTGGGAGCGCGAGGACGCGGGCCAGGTCGCGTTCGAGATGGCGCGGCTCGCGCGGCAGGCCTTCGCCGTCGTCTGGCTGAATCCGTTGAAAGGGCATCCCGAGTACCAGCCGCTCGCGGGCGGCATGCGGGCGGCTCTTCCGTACGTCGACCGGTTCCTGCCCGGCGCGAACCTCGCCGACCTGCAAGGGCTCGCCGAAGTTCTGTCCGGCATCGAGAGGAGGCATGCAGCGTGAAGGAGATCCTGGAAGACATCGAGCGCTGGCGCGAGCGTGGCGAGAAGGTGGCGATCGCGACCGTCGTCGCGACGCGCAAGTCGGCGCCGCGCCCGGTGGGGGCGAAGCTTGCTGTGTCCGAGAGCGGCGAGATTGCCGGCTCGGTGTCGGGTGGCTGCGTCGAGTCGGACGTCTACGAGTGCGCCCGGCGCGTGCTCCAGACCGGCAAGCCCGAGCTCGTTTCGTACGGGATCGCCGACGAGGACGCGTTCGCGGTCGGGCTGCCGTGCGGCGGCGAGATCGACGTCTTCATCGAGCCGCTCGCGGAGTGATCCTCGAACGCCTGAGCGAGGTCGTCGCGCGCGAGGAGCGTGCCGTGCTCTACACCGTGATCGAGGGCGAGGGCATCGGCGGGCACATGCTCGTGCTGGAGGGCGGCGAGCGGCTCGGCGACGACCTCGGCGACGGGCTCTTCGGGCAGGCCGACGAGCTGATCCGCGGCCACCGCAACAAGATCCTGGAGCTGGACGACCGGAAGGTCTTCGCGGAGGTCTACGCACCGCCGCCCCGGCTCTTCGTCTATGGTGCAGTCGACACCGCTGAGGGTCTCGTCCGGATGGCTCGCGAGCTCGGCTGGCATACGATCGTCGCCGACGCCAGGGCGAAGTTCATCACGCGCGAGCGGATCCCGAGCGCGCACGAGCTGATCGTAAAATGGCCCGAGGAGGCGCTGGCTGAAGTGGCGCCCGACCACGCGACGGCGGTGGTCGTGCTCACGCACGACGACAAGTTCGACCTGCCCGCGCTGAAGGCGGCTCTGGAGACCGACGCCTTCTACGTCGGGGCGCTGGGCTCGCGGCGCAACCAGGAGCGCCGCCGCGAGCGGCTCGTCGAGGCGGGCGTCGACGAGTCCGAGCTCGGGCGAATCTCGGGGCCGTGCGGCCTCGACCTCGGGGCGGAGTCCCAGCCGGAGACGGCGCTCTCTATCCTCTCCGATATCGTCGCGGTGCGGAACGCCCGCGACGGCGGTCGGCTCCAGCAGGCGAAGCAGCGCATCCACGTCGTCGCCGAGTAACCGTCCCGAAGGGCCATGACCGGTGACAGTCACCGGTCAATGGCTCGAAGAGGCGTGTCCGCGCGGGCCATCGCTGCGCTCGTCCCTCGGGTCATTCGGATCACTGTAGGCCGTGAAACGCCAGCCGCCGCTCGCGAGACGGTGTTGATACAGATTCGTCACAGTTCCCGAAGGAGGCAGCGGATGACCGAGAAAGTGCGCAAGACCGACGAGCAGTGGCGGCTCGAGCTCGACCCCGAACGCTACGAGGTACTCCGGTGCGGCGCGACCGAGCCCGCGTGGTCGGGCGAGCTGCTCGTCTCGCACGAGGGCGGCGTCTATCGCTGCGGCGCTTGCGGCGCGGAGCTCTTCCGCTCCGACACCAAGTTCGACTCCGGCTCCGGCTGGCCGAGCTTCTTCGCGCCGGCGGCCGAGGAGGCGATCGAGGAGGAGTCCGACACGAGCTACGGAATGCGCCGCACCGAGGTCCGCTGCGCAGCGTGCGACTCGCACCTCGGTCACGTCTTCCCGGACGGCCCCGCGCCGACCGGGCAGCGCTACTGCATCAACTCGCTCGCACTGGAGTTCGAACCGACGGACGAGTAAAGGAGACTGGGAGACCGCGGCTTGAGCCGCGACCTCCCTCCCCGTCGCGACCTCCGGCTCCGCCGCCGTCGCGACTAAACCGTGTCTGTTAGGTTCGCGGCCGTCTTCCGCGCGCGCAGAAAGGAGCGGACGTGGCCGTAGAAGTGAGATCGGACAAGCTGACTCAGCTCGTCGACGAGAACGTCGAGGTCGAGCAGCTCGGTAGCGGCTTCACCTTCACGGAGGGGCCGATCTGGAACCCGCAAGGGCAGTACCTCCTCTTTTCGGACATGCCCGGCGACACCCGCAGGCGCTGGGACGAGAGCGGCGGCGTCAGCGTCGTCGCGAGCCCGAGCAACAAGGGCAACGGCATGACGCTCGACACGAGCGGCCGCCTGATCGTCTGCGAGCACTCGACGAGCAGCGTCGTGGCGATGGACGCCGACGGGAAAGGCTCAGGGCGCGAAGTGCTCGCCTCGCACTACGACGGCAAGGAGCTGAACAGCCCGAACGACGTCGTCATCCACTCGAGCGGCGCGATCTACTTCAGCGACCCGACCTACGGGCGCATGCCCGGCTTTGGCGTCGAGCGCGAGCAGGACCTCGACTTCCAGGGCGTCTACCGGATCCCGCCCGGCGGCGGCGACACCGAGCTGATGGTCGATGACTTCGGGCAGCCGAACGGGCTCTGCTTCTCGCCCGACGAGTCGCTGCTCTACATCAACGACACGACCAAGGCGCACATCCGCGTCTTCGACGTCGGCTCCGACGGCAAGCTCTCGGGCGGCCGGCTGGTTGCCGAGAACATCGGCACCGCGAGCCTCGAGAAGCTGGATCTCGTCGACGGGATGAAGTGCGACGAGCGCGGCAACATCTGGATCACCGGCCCGAACGGCGTCTGGGTGATCGGCCCGGACGGCGAGGTGCTCGGCGTCGTCGGGATCCCAGAGAGCGTCGGCAACCTGCACTGGGGCGGGCCCGACTGGAGCTGGATGTTCGTCTGCGCCTCGACCGGGCTCTACCGGTTCCAGACCAAGACCTCGGCTCGCCGCGAGCCGTTCATGCGCTAACGCTCCTGGCCTGCGACGGCAAAGCCGGGCGAAGCCCGGCTCCGCCGTCGCCTGACGCCGCTGGCGGCAGGAAGCGGCGCCGGCGGCGCTGGTCCGTACTCCACGTACTGTGCTGCGCTCCGCCGGCTTGCTTCCTTTGCCAGCGACGCCCCAGGAGCGTTAGCGTCACGATGACAAAGGAGGAACAATGGCCGACTTCAAGCTGGATCCGAAGCGCACCGCGCTGATCATCCAGGACATGCAGAACGACGTGATCATCGAGAAGGGCGCCTTCGCCGAGTCCGGCTCGCCGGCGCACGCGAAGGAGCAGAACGTGATCGCGAACGCGAGCAAGCTCGCCGACGCCGCCCGGGCGAAGGGCGTGCCGGTGATCCACGTGCACTACATCGTCGAGCCGGGCGCGCCCGGCGTGAAGCTGAACGCCCCGCTCTTCCAGGGCCTCAAGGAGGCGAACGCGATGGTCCGCGGCACCTGGGGTGCCGCTCCGGTCGACGGCCTCGAGCCGAAGGACGGGGACTACGTCGTCGAGAAGATCCGGATGAGCGGCTGGGAGGGCACCAAGCTCGAGACGCTCCTCACCGGGCTCGGCATCGACACGATCATCGTCTCCGGTGCCTGGACGAACATGTCGGTCGAGCACAGCGCCCGTACCGGCGCGGACAAGGGTTATTCCGTGTTCGTGCCCGAGGACTGCTGCTCGACGATGAACGCGGACTGGCACAACGCGTCGATCAACTACGCGCTCCAGAACGTCTCCACGGTCTGCAAGTCCGACGAGGTGATCGAGGCGCTGGGAGGTTGAAGACGCGGGCGGCGCTCTTCTACGGGCCCGGGAAGCCGTTCGACGTCCAGGAGCTCGAGCTCGACGAGCCAGGCCCCGGCGAGCTGATCGTCCGGATGACGGCGTGCGGGATCTGCGGCACCGACCTGCACCTCGTCAACGGCGACTGGGACAGGCCCGTGCCGGCGGTGCTCGGCCACGAGGGCGCGGGCGTCGTGGAGGCGACTGGCGAGGGCGTCTCTCTCCAAGAGGGCGACCGCGTCGTGCTGTCGTGGGCGCCCGGCTGTGGGGAGTGCGCCGACTGCAGACGGGGCCGGCCGGCGGCCTGCCTCGTCCTGCATCGCGCAATCGGCGAGGGGACGCACATCACCGGCAAGACGAACATGTCGCTCGGCGGCGAGACCGTCTACCGCGGGACCGCCACGGGTGCGCTTGCCGAGCGGCAGCTCGTGGTCGAGCGGGCGGCGTTGCCGCTCGGCGAGGGGCTCTCGCTGGAGGATGCTGCGCTGCTCGGTTGCGCTGCTCTGACCGGCGTCGGCGCGGTGCTGTTCGCGGCGAAGGTCGAGCCCGGGACGAGCGTGTTCGTGATCGGCGCGGGCGGCGTCGGCCAGTTCTGCGTCCAGGGCGCACGGATCGCGGGGGCGTCCGAGATCGTCGTGGTCGATCCGGTGGAGGGTCGGCGTGACGCCGCTCTCGGGCTCGGCGCGACGCAGGCTTTCGCTCCGGAGGAGCTCAAGGAGGGTATGCGCGCGACGCTGCCCGAGGGCGCCGACTATGCGTTCGACGCTGTCGGCAGCCCCGAGACGATCGCGCTGGCGCTGCGCTGGACGCGGCCTGCCGGACACTGCGTGATGGTCGGGATCCCGGCGACCGGCGCTCGGCTCGACTTCGACCCGGCCGAGTTCGTGCGTCGCGAGAAGTGGCTGACCGGGACGATGTACGGCTCGGAAGACCCGGCCGTCGCGCTGCCGATCCTGCTGGAGCACGTGCGCTCAGGCGTCCTCGAGCTCTCGTCGATGCGCGGCCCGAGCTTTCCGCTGGAGGAGATCAACGAGGCTGTCGAGGCGAGCCTCGGCGGCTCCGCGGGCCGCGTGCTCGTGACGCTGTGAAGCTCGGGCGGGTCGGAGCCTGGTCGAACGCGCCGGTCTTGCGACCCTTGGCCGACGCGCGAGAGCTCGTGGCGGAGATCGACTCGCTCGGCTACCCGGCGCTCTGGTTCCCGGAGGGGCCGGGCGAGGCGTTCGCGAACGCGGCGCTGGTGCTCGGCTGGAGCGAGCGGCTGATCGTGTGCACGGGAATCGCGAACATCTACGCGCGTGATCCGACGGCGATGGCCCGCGGCGCAAAGATCCTCGGCGCCGCCTACCCGGGCCGCTTCGTGCTCGGGATCGGCGTGAGCCACGCGCCGACGGTCGCCACGCGCGGTCACGACTACGCGCGGCCGCTCGCGACGATGCGCGGTTACCTCGACGCGATGGAGTCCGCGGTCTACCTCGGGCCCGAGCCGGCGGTCGAGGTGCCGATCGTGCTGGCGGCCCTCGGGCCGAAGATGCTCGAGCTGGCGGGGCAACGCACGGCGGGTGCGCATCCGTATTTCGTTCCCGTCGAGCACACGGCGTTCGCGCGCGAGCGGCTCGGCGAGGGGAAGTTGCTCTGCGTCGAGCAGGCCGTGGTGCTTGCCGAGTCCGAGGCGAAGGCGCGCGAGGCCTCAGCCGCGTACCTCGAGCAGTACCTCGGTCTCGACAACTACCGTCGCAACCTCGACCGGTTCGGGATCGACGAGAGCAATGCGTTCGAAAAGGTCGTGGCCTGGGGCGGCCCCGACGAGATCGCGACGCGGATACGCGGGCACCTCGACGCAGGCGCGGATCACGTCTGCGTGCAGCCCCTCCCGGCAGCCGACGCGGCGCGGCAGTTCCGCGAGCTCGCGCCGACGCTGCTCTCGCTCTGATGGTGGAGGAGACCTACAGGACTCGCGTCGCCTGGGTCGACACGGACGCGGGCGGGCGGATCCACTTCACCGCCGCGTTCCGCTGGGCGGAGGTCGCGGAGACCGCGTTGATGCGCCGGCTCGGGCTGCTTTCGGGCGAGTGGGGCGACTACCCGCGCCGGCAGGTCGAGGCCGAGTACCGCAACGTGCTGGTCTTCGACGACGAGGTCGAGGTGGCGCTGCGGGTCGACCGCCTCGGCACGACCTCGATCACGTATGCCTGGGAGATCCGGCACGAGCACGAGGTCTACGTGGAAGGTCGCCACACCGTCGTGCACGTCGACCGGGAGGGCCGCCCGGCGCCGCTCCCGGACACGCTCCGTTCGGCCCTAGCGGCCTAGCCGCTCCTCCTCGAGCCGGCGGAGCTCGACGCGGCGGATCTTGCCGCTGCGGGTCTTCGGGAGCTCGGCGACGAACTCGATCTCGCGGGGGTACTTGTACGGCGCCGTCACGCGCTTGCAGTGATCCTGCAGGGCGCGGACGAGCTCGGCGCTCCCGTCGTGGCCGGCGCGGAGGACGACGAACGCCTTGACGATCTGCCCGCGCTCGGCGTCCGGCTTGCCGACCACCGCGCTCTCGGCGACGGCCCCGTGCTCGAGCAGCGCGCTCTCGACCTCGAACGGCCCGATCCGGTACGCGGCCGAGTTGATCACGTCGTCGGCGCGGGCGGTGAACCAGAGGTAGCCGTCGTCGTCGCGGGTCGCGCGGTCGCCGGTCACATACCACTCGCCGCGGAAGACCGCGTCGGTCTCGTCGGGCGCCTCGTAGTAGCCCGCGAAGAGGCTCGGCGGCCGGCCGCGCAGCGCGATGTCACCTTCCTCGCCCGGCGGCAGCTCCACGCCGCTCTCGTCGATGACCGCGACGTCGTGGCCCGGTGAGGGAAGCCCCATCGAGCCAGGACGGATCTCCATGCCCGGGAAGTTGCCGACGAGGAGCGTGTTCTCGGTCTGTCCATAGCCGTCGTGGATCGTTAGCCCGAACGCGTCGCGGAACGCCTTGATCACCTCGGGGTTCAGCGGCTCCCCCGCCGACACCATGTGCCGGATCCCGGACAGGTTGAAGCGGCCGAGGTCGCCGAGCTTCGCCATCAGCCGGTACTCGGTCGGCGCCTGGCAGAGAACGGTCGCGCCGAGCCGCTCGAGCAGGCGGAAGCGCTCCTCGGGATCGAAGCCTCCTTCGTGGAAGACGAGACCCGCGCCCATTGACCACGGGCCGAGCAGCGCATTCCAGACCGACTTCGCCCACCCGGTGCCGGCGGTGCACCAGACGAGGTCGCCGGGCCGCGCGGCGAGCCAGTGCTCGGCCTGCACCCGCTTCGCGTAGCAGTAGGCGTGGGTGTGGACGACGCCCTTCGGGTGCTTCGTCGTGCCGGAGGTGTAGACGATGAACGCGGGATCGTCGGCGAGGGTGTCGGCGGTCTCGGCGCTCTCCTCTGTGAGCTCCGCCTCGTCGGTGTAGACGACGCGCGGCTTCCCGTCCATGGCGTCGATCTCCGCACGGGCGCCTGGATCGGCGACGAGCAGCGCCGCGCTCGAATGCTTGGCGCGGAACGAGAGGTCGCGTGCCCGGAGCATCTCCGAGCACGGAACGGCGACGGCGCCTGCCTTCAGGCAGGCAAGCATGAGCGGGTGCCACTCGGGCGTCTTGCCGACCAGCACGAGCACGCGATCACCGGGCTCGATCCCTTCGCGCCGGAGGAGGGCTGTCCATTGCCGGGTACGGCGGGTGATGTCGGCGAACGGAAGGTCGCACGCGATCCCTGCCCCGTCGACCAGCCGGATCGCGAGCTGCTCCGGCGGGAGCCCCTCGACGGCGTCCCGCGTGAAGTTGAAGCGTTCGGGGACGTTCCAGAACGACACCGTGCGCGATGATGGCACGGTGGCACTCGGGTCGTCGTTGCTGTCCGATGCGCTGGATCGCGCTGGCCGGCGGCGGCAGTGCCTCGCGCCTGACCTCGTCCCGCTGAGCGGCTCGCGGATGGAGGGGCGGGCCTTCCCGCTCCGGCTCGAGCGGGTGTCAGCGCCTGCCGAGGTGCCCTATCAGGGGCTGTTGCGCGCGCTCGACGCGGTTCCGGCCGGAGCCGTGGTCGTCATCCCCGGTGGCCGGGCGCCCGATGCGGCGCTCTTCGGCGAGCTGATGGCGACGGCCTGCCGGGTGCGCGGCGCGGCCGGGGCACTGTGCGAGGGCTACGTGCGCGACCTCGCAGCGGTACGGGAGCTCGGCTTCCCGCTCTTCGGCTGCGGCACCGTCCCGTACGACGTCGACGGAAGGATCGAGGTCGTTGGGCACGGTGAGGCGGTCGTGATCGACGGTGTCGCGATCGAGCCCGGCGCACTCGTCGTCGGGGACGAGGACGGGGTGGTGGTCGTGCCGGCCGAGGTCGAAGCGGAGGTCGTCGCGGCAGCGCGCGAGAAAGCGGCGAAGGAGAGCGAGTTCCGCGCCGCAGTCGCCGGCGGAATGCCGCCCAGCGAGGCGTACGAGAGGTTCGGCGTCCTCTAGCTGCGCCTGTGGAAGGAGCGGCGCGGTTCCGGCTCGGTCCGGTCACACACCGGTGCGTCTTTCATCGCTAGGCTGACCGTCAGGGGGTGTCTGAGCTCTTCCGAGAGGGGACGAAACCCTCGAGCGAGGAGATCGCTGCGCGGATCGGATTCGACCCGCTCGACACCGCCCCGCTCGTCGAAGAGCTGGCGCCTGCTCGCTAGACTTTCCCGAGACGGCGCATTCGTCTAGTGGCCTAGGACACCGCCCTCTCACGGCGGCGGCACGGGTTCGAATCCCGTATGCGCCTTTCTGCCACCTGGCTGAGCGGATTCCACATGGTTACGCGGGTCAGGCGTGCCAGGAATGCCGTGAAAGCGCGAACGGTGCATCCCCGGTGCATACCCAGGATCGGATCTTTTGACATTCTTCGGAAATGAACAGCGCGAGGCTATTTGTGGGCCTCGTAGCCCGCCTCGTAACGTGGGCCGGGGTCGCGCTGATCGTCGGGGATGCGTTCGTCACCTCTTTCAGGACGGCAGGGCCGCACTCGGAGTCGCCGCCGCGATCCTGTTCCCGGTCACCTTCTTCGTCTGGCCGTGGACCCACCACGCGTTCGGAGTCTCATTGATCATTGCCTTCGTCGCCGCAATTGTGGCTTATCCGATTTCGACGTTTGTCGGCGGGCTCGACCCAATCGGCTAAGGCGTTGCGCCGGGCGCGCCCGGCACTAAGACACCGGGTACGTCAAGCCACCCTCGCGGCCAACCGTGCGGAAGCCAAGCTCCTTCAGCACTGAGACGTGGCGGAGTGGAGGCGACCCGCCAGGGTCACGCGTCCCCAAGCGGCCCTCCTTGATCACCGTGAAAACGTCAGCGTGGTCGCCCTGCGGACGAAATACGGTCGTATAGCCGCCACCGAGCGGTCCACGAGACTCGATCTTGTACACCTGCCCCTGCCCGCTTAGGGTGCAACCGCGTATCTCAACAGGAAGTCGTCCGCGAAGATCAGCCAACGAATCATCCATCAGCACGTACTCGTCCTCGCGTCCGTACTCCATCTCTAGCCACTCGATCAGATCGTTCAGATCCACCTTCGGATAGGCCTTCTGCGTCCCGATCGCGTGCTGATGTTCCTGCCGCAGGAGATCCCTCGGAGGCCAATATGCCGCCTGGGCCGCCTCCGATCTACGGCGACCCGACCCCATAAAGGGAAGCTCAATCTCCTCCTCGCCCTCAAAAGGAAGGTGGCCTCCCCCGCCATTCTCGTAGACCCTCGCCCCCTCTTCCAAAAACTCCGCGTGGATGCGCGTCAGCTCCGCTTCAAGATTCTCCACTTCGCTCGGCTCCTGCGTCTCCTCCAGAAGACGTTCAAGCCGGCTTATCCGACTCAACGGCGGTTCGTGACCCTCCGCCATATGGGTGATTACGGCGCTCGCCGCTCCTGCGCGATGCCATTTGTCTTCGTCGAATAGTCCGTTAGCCTGGTCTTGTCGAGCGAGCAGTTCCTGCAGCCTCACGTAGAACGCCGCCAGCTCATCGGGCTCCAAGCCGGTGTCGTCTTCACCGTCCACGGAGTCATCTCGAAACGGCTCGGCTTGATCCGCCAAGAAGTCATCGCTCTCGTCAATGATTCCCTGAGCGACCCGACGATCGACCCACCGTATGTCCGGGGAGTCGGCGGGCGGCATCAGCCAATCCCTCAGCTGTCGGAGTTGTTCAGGCGGTACGTCTCTCGGCGGCTCGAAATCCTCGTTCGGCGGTGGAAACCACTTGCTGTCGGATGGCCTTGCGCCCTCCATCGGTGTCTCCCAGTCGATCGCTCCCCGCACAAGATCTTCAACGCCTAGTAACACAACGACACCCCGAGCAGCGCATCCTCCAATTGCGGTGTGGACGGCGCGATGGGCGCGACCGGTCGAACATCGCTCGATCGCCTCCTGCACTATCGGCCACCAAATCGGGCTTAGGTCGGTAGCGGACAACCTCGCTTCGAGGGAAGGATCGATTGCTTCCGTCATCTGGACCATTGTCCGCAGAGGGGTCTGAGAAATCAAGGCCCGGAACTCTCCCCGACCGCTCGCCCGAGATCGCCGTACTCCTGAAACGCAGGCTGACGAGAGACGGGGCCGTCGTCCGAGCCTGAGACTCCGAAAATTCCGGCTAGTCGGGGCCTTCGGCGGTTGGGGTATTCACGGGGGTATGCACGGCAGCCCGTATCAGCCGCCGCTTACAGGCCGCTTGCGGCGCGCTTACGACGCGCTGAATCCGCGATCCCCCCGTAGCTCCATCGCGCAGTCGTTCAGGCGGTCGGGATGGCTGACGAACGCGAGCTGGACTACGCGACGATCATGGAGACAGGCTAGGCCAGTCCTGCCCGTCGAGCACGACGTGCCGGACAGTCGCTAGCGCCTGCTCGGCTGCCACTTCTGGTGAGCGTGCGCAGCCGGGGATATGCCGTCCGGCTTGTGCTACGGAGCCCTCGGTGCGCGGGAAGACCGACACGCACCAGACTGGCTGGCCGTCTTTGTACGAGCGACAAGCCGAGAGGTGGTAGCCAAGTTCGGCCGTTTGCCTCGCAGCGTTGAGCACGCGTTCCTGGGATTCGGTGAGTTGCGACATGACTACAAAAGGTACGGCGGCCAGGGGACGGCGCTTGCACCAGGAACGGCCCGTGAGATACTCACTGCCATCTGAGCCGGCACATCATTTCGTCGTTCTAGGTGAGGAGGTCCCTGAATGAGCACCACCTACCCCGTGCCAGGCCAAGAGGGCGAGTACCCCGCACCGCGCTATCCCGACGTGCGCCTGCGGGTTGTGCCTAACGAACGCGTACTGAGAGAGGCTGACGACCACCTGGGAGAGCTTGTCCAACAGCTCTACGAGCAGGTCCGAGACGAGGGCTTGAGCATCGAGCTTGATACGAGCGATCGGACGCGGCCAGGTGAGGCTCGCGGCGGAGCGGACGGCGGCATCGTGCTGCAGCTCGTGCTGCTGCAGGCGTTCGCAGACGCCGTTGTTGGCCAGATCCTCGACGCAGGGCTCGATTGGCTGGGTAGGTACTTCCGCCGCACTCGCGAGGATCGGCCAAAGGTGATCATCTACGGCCCGGACGGTGACGTCCTCCGCGAAGTCGAGTTGGAGGACTGAGGACGGTGCTAACCAGCTCGCGCCCACGTGTTCGAGGGCTTCGGCTCCGACCGCTTCCGGGACAGCAATCACGCGGGCTTGTACGGCCGCAGGCGTGCCGACGTTTTCGCCGAGGTTGTCCCGTAGCTCGTAGAACTTGAGGTGGCGGTCCTCCCGCCTTGTCCGGTCGCGCAGTGACCGTGGCGAGTGCGAAGTCGTCAATCGACAGGAGGAGGAACCGCCATGAAGACCGTATCGCGGGATCAGGTCGGACACGAGGAGCTGGCGCTGCCGCCGCGCGTGCGGGAGGCGCTCGGGCAGCTGGTCGGCTCGGCCAGGGAAGGGCTGCTCGCGTTGAGCGTCGGCGTCGGACTCGGGGTGCTGGCCGAACTGCTGGAAGAGGAGGTCGTCGAGGTGGTCGGCGCGAAGGGCAGGCACGACCCGAAGCGCACGGCCGTGCGCCACGGGCACGAGGCCGGCGAGGTGACGCTCGGCGGCCGACGGGTCGGGGTCGAGCGGCCGCGCGTGCGGAGCGCCGACGGCCGCGCGGAGATCCGGCTGCAGACCTACGAACACTTCGCTGACCGCGACCTGTTCTCGCGGGTCGTGCTCGAGCGGATGCTGGCCGGCGTCTCCACCCGCCGCTACCGACGGACGCAGGAGCCGGTCGGCGCGGAGGTCGAGCGGGCAGCGCGGTCGACGTCGCGCTCGTCCGTCTCGCGTACCTTCATCGTCAGGGGGGTCCCCCGGGGGAACTACTTGCCGCGCGTCAACCTGACAGGCCGACCAAGAGCTCGGCGAGCTCGGCCGGCCGGGTCAGGAACGGGGAGTGGCCGCCGTCGAGCTCCAACGCCGTGACGCCCAACTGCTCCCGCGCGGCTCGCCGTGACCACTCCGGCGACACAACGCCGTCCGCGCGCACAAGCACGTAGGCGCTCGGGCAATCCGGCAAGGCGTCGAGCGGGCAGCGCTCCCTGATCGGCGCCCGCGCCTGATGGCGCAGCCGCGGGAACGCCCACTCCGCGACCTCCAGCGGACAGTCCGGGTACATGCCACGCGCGACCGATTCGAGGTCGGGCCAGTACGACCGCTCGAACTCGTCGACCCGCACCTCCTCCGCGAAACCGCGTGGCGAAATGGGCTCGTCCTTGAACTGCTCGAGCAGGCTCATTCCCGGCCGGGGGATGAACGCACAGAGGTAGACGAGTGAGCGCACCGGTCGGGCCGCTGCGACGAGCGGGATCGTGATTCCACCCAGCGAGTGCCCGACGAGAACGACCTCGTCTTCGTCGCGAAGCGCATCGACGACGACCTCGGCATACCGCACCGCCCCCGCGGCGATGTCGTCGCAGGGGAGATCGACCGCGACCGCCCGCGCTCCCCGAGCGCCCAGCTCGCGTACGAGCGGCTCCCAGCACCAGGCGCCGCCCCAGGCCCCATGAACGAGCGCGAAGGTCGTCAGGGTTGCGGGAGCGAGCTCCAGCGCTCGAGGTAGTCCTCGCGCACCGGCTGGAAGATGTCGAGGACGAGCGCCCCTTCCGGCCCGCAGTACGCCGAGTGCTCGACGCCGCCGGGCAGCACATACCCCTCCATCGGCCCGAGCTCGTGCGCCTCTCCCTCGACGACGAGGGCCTGCATCCCGCTCAGGACGATCCCGAGCTGCTCGTGCGCGTGCGAGTGAAGCGGCACCGTCGCGCCGGCCTCGAACTCGATCAGGTTGAGCATCGCGCCCGCCCCGAACAGAGGTCGTCCGCTCACGCCCACGGCCAGCTCGAAGGCCGGCACGTCGTCGAAGCGCACGAACTGGGGCTCCACAGGCGTCGATTATCGTTCACGCCGATGGCCGTCGTCGAGACTCCATTGCTCCGGCAGCAGGCCTACCTCGACGGCCGCTGGAGGGATGCCGACTCGGGCGAAACCTTCCCGGTCACCAACCCGGCGACCGGCGAGACGATCGCCGACGTTCCGAGGCTCGGCGCTGCCGAGACGAGGCGCGCGATCGAGGCCGCCCAGCGAGCGCTTCCTGGCTGGCGGAACCGGACGGCGAAGGAGCGCGCGGTCGTCCTCCGCAGGCTCGCCGACCTGATGGTCGCGCACAAGGAGGATCTCTCCGCGCTGATGACGCTGGAGCAGGGCAAGCCGCTTGCCGAGGCACGCGCTGAGATTGAGTACGCCGCCTCGTTCTGCGAGTGGTTCGGCGAGGAGGCGAAGCGTGTCTACGGCGACACGATCCCTGCCCACGCACCCGACCGGCGGATCCTCGTGCTGAAGCAGCCGGTCGGAGTCACTGCGGGCATCACCCCGTGGAACTTCCCGACGGCGATGGTCACCCGCAAGGCTGCGCCCGCTCTCGCGGCGGGTTGCACGATGGTGCTGAAGCCGGCCGAGCAGACGCCGCTGTCGGCCCTCGCGGTCGCCGCGCTCGCGGAGGAAGCGGGCTTCCCGGCCGGCGTGCTCTCGATCGTGACCGGCGACGCCGAGGACGCTCCCGCGATCGGCGGCGAGCTCACGTCGAACCCGCTCGTCCGCAAGCTCGGCTTCACCGGCTCGACCGAGATCGGGAAGCTGCTGATGAAGCAATGCGCCGCGCAGCTGAAGAAGGTCTCGCTCGAGCTTGGCGGCAACGCGCCGTTCATCGTCTTCGACGACGCCGACCTGCAGGAAGCAGTCGCGGGCGCCGTCCTCTGCAAGTTCCGCAACTCCGGACAGACCTGCATCTCCGCCAACCGGATCCTCGTCCAGCAGGGAATCTACGACGACTTCCTCGCCGGGTTCACCAAGGCCGTCACCGAGCTGAAGGTCGGCTCCGGCTTCGACGAGAACGTCAACGTCGGGCCGCTGATCGACCACTCGGCGGTCGAGAAGGTCGAGCGCCACGTGGCCGACGCCCGCGCACGAGGCGCCGAGGTGGTGCTCGGCGGCGAGGGGCTCGGCGGCCAGTTCTACAAGCCGTCGGTGCTGACCGGCGTGACGGCCGAGATGGCCATGAGCTGCGAGGAGACCTTCGGCCCGGTCGCCGGCATCGCGGGCTTCTCGACCGAGGAGCAGGCGGTGCAGATGGCCAACGACACCCCGTACGGCCTGGCGGCGTACTTCTACACCCAGAACCTCGGCCGCTCCTGGCGAGTGGCCGAGGCGCTCGAGTACGGAATCCTCGGGATCAACACCGGCTTCGTCTCGACCGAGGTCGCCCCGTTTGGCGGGATGAAGGAGTCGGGGATCGGCCGCGAGGGCTCCAAGTACGGGATCGAGGAGTGGCTCGAGATCAAGTACGAGTGCATCGGCGGCATCGGCGAGCCGCTGTGATCCTCGAGGTTCGCGAGTACCACGTCATCACCGGGAAGCTGAACGAGCTCGTCGGCCTCTACGAGCGCGAGGGGATCGAGCTCCAGCAGAGCCACCTCGGCGGGTTCGTGGGTGCATTCACGACGGACATCGGCGCGCTCTCCACGTACACGAGCATGTGGCGCTACGACTCCTACGCCGAGCGCGACGAGCGCCGCGCGAAGCTCCAGCAGGACGAGCGCTGGAAAGCGTTTTTGGGCCGGATCCAGCCGCTGATCCACACCCAGCAGAACCGCATCCTCGTTCCGACGTCGTTCTCGCC